>JAURFH010000345.1 GCA_030834415.1 Verrucomicrobiota bacterium
GCCCAGACGCAAACTGGCTTCTCGTTGACGCCGCCGAAGCGCGTTTGATTTATCAATATACATGATCGTTTTTTTAAAGGGAAAACTCGTCGAAGCCTTGCCGACCTCCGCCGTGATCGAAGTGCAGGGCGTGGGCTATGAAGTGCTCATCCCGGTATCTTCCTTCGACAAGCTGCCGCAGCCGGGGCAGGAAGTCACCATGCTCACCCATCTCGCCATACGCGAGGATGCGCATGTGCTCTATGGTTTCATGACCACGGCGGAGCGGGATATGTTCCGCCTGCTCATCCACACCGTCAGCGGTATCGGCCCGAAGATCGCCCTGAATATCCTGAGCGGTATCAATGTGACGGCGTTCCGCGGCGCCGTGGCGAACGGCGACGTGAAGGCCCTCTCGCAGATATCCGGCGTGGGCAAGAAAACGGCCGAACGCATCGTGGTGGAATTGAAGGACAAGGTGGGAGCGGCCGCCGCCTTTGAGGCAAGCAGCGCGAACCGCGCCGTCTCAGCGGAAGATCTGAAACTGAACGATGCGATCCAAGCATTAATGGCGCTGGGTATGAAACAGAACGAAGCGCAGGAATCCGTCCGGGCGGCAGCGGCAATGCTGGGCAACTCTGCGACGACGGAGAAACTGGTGCGGGCCGCGCTGAAAAAGGGTGGTGGATGACGCAGCCGAAACCCATCCCTGCACGCAAATCTGGCGTGGTCGTGCCCCAGAAACCGAAATGGCACGGCCTATTAGCTGCGCGTCTGATTTACGGACTGACGCAACTCGTCGCCGCAACGACACGTTTCCGCTGGGAGGATAAATCCGGGCTGATGAAGCTCGGGGATAACCATCAGGCCATCTATAGCATCTGGCACAACCGGCTGGCGTATTCACTGGTCATTTATCAGCGCTATGTGCGCGAGCATACAGGAGGACGCGAACTGGCTTCTCTGGTCAGCGCGAGCAAGGATGGCGGTCTCTTGGCACGCGTGCTGGAACTGTTCGGCACCCGACCGGTACGTGGCTCCTCCAGTCGCCGGGGACCGCAAGCCTTGCGCGAGATGGTTTCTTCAGCGGCAGAAGGTTGCATCCTGGCCATCACGCCCGATGGCCCGCGAGGGCCTTGCTATCAAGTGCAGGAAGGCATCATCGGCCTGGCTCAAGTGACCGCGTTACCAGTCATCCCGGTGTCGTATCATCTGACCTTCAAGATCCGGATGAAGAGCTGGGACCGGTTTCAAGTGCCGTTGCCCTTTGGCCAATGCACGGTGCGGTTCGGTGAGCCCATCACCGTTTCTCGTAGCGCCACGGATGAAGAGCGCGAGCAACTGCGGTTAGAGTTGCAGAAGCGCATGATGGATCTGACGGAGGATTGAGCGGTACGCCTTGGTTTATTGAGGCAGGAGCAAACGGTTCGAGGTCCCAGATGGCCAGCGGGCTGTGCTCAGGAAATTACTACCGCGACCCACGCTTCCATCAGTGAAGGCAACGTTGGGAGATTGCGCATGGATGAAGTCCGGCCAGCGCAAGGTAGAATACCCGTTAGCATACAGGAGAGGTCCATTGTGCTTGCGGCCGATATCACTGACCTGCCCATCACCTACCAGCCAAGAATCATAATTCGTCTCTTTGGCATCCAAACCCACGAAATAGCTGACGGCTGAATTCTTACGTGTGGTCAGAGTATCCGGCGCACCATTAGTCCTCGAGGAAAAGAACGACGCAGAACTTTTACTATAAATGTCTGCGGGGCATATCAACAGCTTGGGAGAACCAAGGTAGTTCGATAGCGTCATGAAATGCAGCCACGCTTGTGAGTCATCCGTATAAGCCAGAGAGTCGGGTGCTGCGAAGGGAAAATTGCCATTATGATCCGCCGCAAACATTTTGAAGGAAAGCGCGATCTGCTTCAGGTTGCTGCTGCATTTGATGCTTACGGCGTTCGAGTGATTTCTCCTTCCAACGGGTAAGAGCAACATACTGAACACCACGGAGATCAACGCGAGCACAACCACGAGTTCAAGCAGCGAGAAGGCTCTCTGGTGTCGATTGTGAAAAGACAAATTCATGCACCTCGCCTTAATCTGCATATACTAAATAGGATATGCAGCTCTGGTCGTCACACACCATTTCGGGTGACTCATCGCCCAGCCTCACGTTCTCTCTAATCACGTTCTCTCTAAGTATCCGGCTGCTGGTTAATATCTCACGGTCTCATCCAGCACGAGTACGCCATGGGCTTCCAAATCATAGTTGCCGCTGACTTTCTTGTCTGTGAGGAAGTCGTGCATCGGTTTGTAGAACTGGATCCGTACGTGGGTAGGATTATGGTTCAGCAAGAAATAGATGCGACTGCCTTCCTTCTGTCGCATGCAGACCTCCACCGAATCAGGCACTTTGATAAGCGGGAAAAGATTACAGAGCTGGCGCACCCATGAGATCAGGTCGAAGTAAAAGCTTTGATGACTGATGGTGCCCACATAGATGGCCTTGCCCGCCCCGAAATCGTTCATGGTGATAGCCGGCTTGCCGGCATAGAAATCACGTGCGTAATGAGCCATGATCTGACAGCCCTCTTTGGGCTCGATCAGATCGCACCAGATGCGGGCCGGATGCAGATTGCTGGTGGTGAAGCTGCTGCCTTTGAAGTGCAGGTGATTCTCTTCTCCCGGCGGCAAGGTATCAAATTCCGAAACCTCTAATCCGAACAAGTCGGTGAGTTCATAAGGATACGCACCCATGGGCGTGATATGGTGCTCATCCACTAACCCTGTGTTGCACGTACCAACAAGCACACCGCCGTTATG
>JAURFH010000346.1:0-1114 GCA_030834415.1 Verrucomicrobiota bacterium
CCAGCCCGGTCGGGCAGATCGCCACCGTCTGCCCCTGCTTCAGCAAGGCCACGGCATCGTCGATTGAGACCTGCACGAAACCCCAACGCAGGGCGTACTTCTTCAGGAACGGAAAAGAGAAGACCAGCGGGTGCACCAACAGCCTGGCCGATGAACGGATCATCCCGAACAGGAAGACGTCGCGGTAGCTGTTATGGTTTCCGCATAGCAGCACCGGCCCCTCCGGCAGCTTGCCCACGACCTTCACCGCCCCCACCAACATCCGCACCAACGAGATCGCCGGCCGGGGCGAATGAATCAAATTTTCGCCCAAAGACATTCGGACAACTTAGCACACGAAAGTGTCTTAGCAACTAGTCATCAATCGCCTCGCCATGATACTCAGCTAACCAACGTCGGCGGGCCTCCGGATCGGTCTTAAACGACTCGTCCAAAGCCAGACTTTCACGATATTCCTGAGCCTTGGCGGCCATAGTCCATTCGGCCTTAACTCCCATGGAATCGAGCGCAGCACGAACGTCTGAGACGGTCAGCCTAAAGAATTCTTTCCTCAAATTAACCTTATTGATTCGGGCAATAGCCATTTCGTTGTGCAGCCTATTCTCAAGGCCGGGTGCGTCATCACTAGGTATCAGGGCATGAATATCAAATTCGAACGGTACGCTGGCATCACCAAGCTCCCAAACTCTGTCCAGAGGATCAAGCCTACGGGTCATACCGATCTTGAGCACGCCTTCACCAAAGGAACCATGGTTACTGATGATATAGACATGACCACGCTTAGTCTGTTGTGCCATCGACAGCGCTCTCTTGTTCTTATCTTCGGCCTCCTTTATCCGCTGCTCCAACTCTTGGCGCGTGGCCTCAAACTTGGCACGCTCTTCGGCGGACGCCTGATCACGCTGGGCTATGAGCTTTTTCATCTGATCACGAATAGCCTCTTCCTGTGCCTTTCTTTCATCCTCATCCTTGGCGGCAGCCTCTCGCATCTCACGCTCCATAACCTTCAAGCGTCTCTCGTATTCAAATTGACGCTCCTTCTCCCTCTGAAGCTCCTCAGCCTGCGCCTTAAGCAAGGCCCTGCGCGTAATCTCTTCCTGCTTCTCAGCTTCCC
>JAURFH010000346.1:1122-2798 GCA_030834415.1 Verrucomicrobiota bacterium
TCCTTCTCCCTCTGAAGCTCCTCAGCCTGCGCCTTAAGCAAGGCCCTGCGCGTAATCTCTTCCTGCTTCTCAGCTTCCCGGCGTGCTTTTTCGATTTCACGCTCAACCTTCTCTTGTTCACGTAACTGCGCAACCTTCTCGCGCTGCTCCTCACGTTCGCGCTGTCTGAGTTCATAGGCAAGACAGCCCCACTTAGCCTCCTCGACTCGGTTATTGATGTAATCCGCCGTGATTTCAGCACGCATGCACCGATATGCATAGTCATTCAATGATTCGGCTATGTCTCTGATCTCTTGTATCACCTTACCGACGTTCTCCTGGCCTTTAACCTTATCCAGGGCGAGATCCACCTGGCTGTCAAAAGCCTCCAGCATGAGCCTGATCGCGTCTTTTTGATATTCGAGGTTCCCCCAAGTGCATACGACAGCCCTGCGCTCCTTGACCATGGCACGTGAGGTATCGCGGGCTTGCTTCAGTTTCTGACCTGCTTCGGCCCAGCCAACATGATCGGCGAGAGAATCAAGGAGTTCATGCACGGGAAGGATATACTTATCCTGCCAGCCTTCCACCCGGTTACGCTCAGCAACGACAAGGCTTTGAAGCTTAGCGAGCTCATCAGTCTTCCCCTTTAATTCATGATCGATCTTTGCAGAACGAGCATCGATTTCAGCTAGCGCCTTTTCCTCTCTTTGCCTCAGTTCAATGAGTTTACGATGCAGATCTCGCTCAACCTCATCCCTTCGTTTGGCGATTTCTGTGACCAACGCCTGCTCACGATTCTTTGCATCGGCCAACTTAACCTCGGCCTCATGCTTAAGCCTCCCAATCAGTGCTTCCGACTCCCTCCTCATCATAAGGATTTCTTCATTTGCCTTGGCAATTAATTGGGGAGCCTGCTGCTGATGGGCTTTTAATTCCGAATCTAACCTAACGGATTCCGCCTTCGCCTCCGCTCCTTTTGAGTACAAGACAGCCGCAACAATCGCGGCACCAACAAACAAGATAGCTAAAACTACGATGGTGGTCTCCATTGCCAGATTAATCCGACAAATAGTTTATCAGACAATCTAAGACTTAACTTAGTAACTAATTAATAACTTTATCTCAGGCTCTTCCGTGATGCCTATTGCTTCGTCTTTACTTTGCGGAATTGAAACTGGCGGAGAGGGAGGGATTCGAACCCCCGGAGCCTTGCGGCTCGGCTGATTTCAAGTCAGCTGCAATCGACCACTCTGCCACCTCTCCGTATGTTCGATTCAACGGCGGCTGGGGTCTTCCCTCAAGCGGATTCGGTGCCTTCCCCTTGGGCGTTCTCCTGATTTCCCAATAAGCCGTGATTCGGCGTGGATGCGCGCATGAGCACCTGCGTCCGCGTCGAGGAGATCGACGGCCCTTACGGCCCTTTCGCCATCGGCGAACGCGCCATCCAACGGCTCTGGGCTTCGGGCGAGGTCCGCGGCCCGATGGCCGCCGCCTCCGGATCGACGATCGAAATCCTGCACCCGGGCGACTGGAACCGCGGCGCAGGGCCGGACTTCCTGGGCGCGGAGATCCTCGTCGACGGCCGACGTCTCCGCGGCGACATCGAGATACACCTGCGCTGCGCCGACTGGAACGCCCATGGCCACGACCGCGATCCGCACTTCGGCGGCGTGATCCTCCACGCGGTGCTGCTC
>JAURFH010000347.1 GCA_030834415.1 Verrucomicrobiota bacterium
CGCGATGTTGGCCATCATCCTGTTCAACATCACCCTCAATGGTACCCCGGGTTTGTCCTGGCGCTTCCTGACCTCCAGTGCGGATCAGGATATGTTCGATGTGAACAAGGCGGGCGTGTTGCCAATGGTTGTGGGCACATCTATTCGCGTCATTCTGATGACGATTTTTGTGATCCCGATCGGCGTCATCACGGCGATTTACCTGACGGAATATGCGCACTCCACATCCATCTGGACGCGGGTCATCCGTGGGGCGGTGAACAATCTGGCGGGCGTGCCTTCCATCGTGTTCGGTCTCTTTGGTTTGGGCTTTTTCATCGGGTTTCTGGGCAGCCACATCGATGACAACATCTTGCAATCAGCAGAGCCTAAATGGGGCAAGCCGGCCATCCTCTGGGCTTCCATGACGCTGGCTGTCATGACGCTGCCAGTGGTGATCGTGGCGACGGAGGAGTCTTTGAAGGCTATCCCGCAAGGTTTGCGGGAGGCGAGTCTGGCCTTGGGAGCAACTAAGCTCGAGACGATCATCAAAATCGTTTTGCCGCAGGCCATGCCGGGCATCCTTACAGGTGGCATCCTTTCGGTCAGCCGGGCGGCGGGTGAAGTGGCGCCGATCCTCTTCACGGGGGCTGCCTATTACATGGCCAGTTATCCCAAGGCGTTGACCGACCAGTTCATGGACCTGGGCTACCACGTCTTCATCCTCTCCACGCAATCACCGAACATCGAGCAGACCCGGCCCATCCTTTATGCGACGGTGCTGGCGCTCTTGATCTTAACCTTTGCCTTGAACATCGTGGCCATCCTGGTGCGCGCCAAGATGCGCCGGAATATGCGGTTATTGGGGCATTGATATTTTCTTATGGCTGAAACATCTGTACCTAAACTAACGGTGGAAGTGGGCACGAAAGCCCCCGTAGGAGCGTCGTCAGCCGCCGCGCCAGCCTTGATCGAGACCAAGGACTTGAGCCTGTATTACGGCCAGGCCAAGGCGCTCAAAGAGATCTCCATGACCATCAAGGAGAAGAACGTCACGGCGTTCATCGGGCCTTCCGGTTGTGGTAAATCCACCTTCCTGCGTTGCTTCAACCGCATGAACGATCTCATCGATCATGTGAAGATCACTGGAGATGTGAAGATCGCCGGGCACGATATCTATGGTCCGGATGTGGATGTCATCGAGTTGCGCAAACGGGTGGGCATGGTGTTCCAGAAGTCCAATCCATTTCCCAAGACCATCTACGAGAACATCGCTTATGGCCTGCGCCTGCATGGCACGAAGAACAAGAGCGATCTGGATGAAGTGGTGGAGAAGAGCCTGCGGGGGGCGGCCTTGTGGGATGAAGTGAAAGACCGTTTGCACTCCAGCGCCCTCGGTCTCTCCGGTGGTCAGCAGCAGCGCCTTTGTATCGCCCGGGCGATCGCCATCAAACCCGAGGTCATCCTGATGGATGAGCCGGCTTCTGCTTTGGACCCGATCGCCACGGCCAAGGTCGAGGACCTGATCCTCGATCTGAAGAAGGAATTCACCATCGTGATCGTCACGCATAACATGCAACAGGCGGCGCGTATCTCGGATTACACGGCGTTCTTCTATATCGGTGAACTCATCGAGTATGATGTGACGTCCAAGATTTTCACCAACCCCTCCAAGAAGCAGACTGAGGATTATGTCACGGGCCGTTTCGGTTGATCGATGAAGGAGGGGGGAGGTAATCCTTGCCAAAGCCCCCGGATCAGGCGCAAAAATAACCAGACTGATTTTCCAATATGCAGACGCACTTCGATCGCGAACTGGCCCAGCTCAAAGAGACGCTGCTCACCATGTCCAGCCATGCCACCTCGGCGGTGGCGAATGCGGTCAAGGCGCTGGTGGACCGCGATGACGATCTGGCCCGCAAGGTCATCGAGTCTGACCGGGTGCTCGACACCATCGAGATGGAGATCGATGAGATGTGCATCCATCTGTTGAGCAAAGCCCCGCTGGCCTCCGATCTGCGCCTCATCACGGTGGCCATGAAATGCAGCCAGCATCTGGAGCGTGTGGGTGATGAAGCCACCACCATTGCCCGCCGCAGCATCGAGCTGAGCCAGGAACCGCAGCTCAAGCCTTACGTGGATATCCCACGTATGGCCAGCATGGCCATGGACATGATGAATGAGGGGCTGGCGGCGTTTGTGAATCGCAATTCGGAACGCGCACGGGCGGTGATCCCTCGTGACAAGGATGTGGACGCTTTGAACAAGCAACTGCACCGCGAATTGGCGAGCTACATGGTGGAAAAGCCTTCGACCATCACTCGTTGCCTCAACCTCATGGTCATCTCCAAGAGCCTGGAGCGGGTCGCAGATCATGCGACCAATATCGCTGAGGAAGTCGTCTATCTCTTCGAAGCCAAAGACATCCGGCACACCGGTAAGGGGCTGAATACGCCGCCGCCGGATTCCGGTGCCCCGGCTGCAAACTGATCAATCTTGCGGTTGCACCAGATGCACCGGGCGTTTGGTGCTCTTGAGCACGGCTTGCGCCACGGATCCCAGCAAGGAACCAGTGATTCCGGTGTGACCGTGGGTCGCCAGGCAGATCGCATCCGCCCCGAAACGTTCGGCCGCCTTGGCGATCGCACTCGCGGGTTTACGGTCTTCGATCACTTCAATCTCGCTCTCGATGCCCAGTTCAGCCGCAGTAGCGGGAATGAGTTTGGCCAGTTCTGCTTCCACCTGCCGTTTTAGCTGCTGCCACTCTTTCTTGGTGGGGCGTTTCT
>JAURFH010000034.1 GCA_030834415.1 Verrucomicrobiota bacterium
CATCACTTTTGTCGGACCGCGCCCGCAATTGCTGGAGATGATGGGCGACAAGACGGCGGCACGCGCGCTGGCTCAAAGAATCGGTGTCCCCGTGCTGCCGGGCACGGAGGAACCCATCTCTGACCGGGAAGTGGCCCTGAAACAGGCCAAGCAGATCGGCTTCCCGCTCATCATCAAGGCGGCCTTCGGCGGTGGTGGCCGTGGTATGCGCGTGGTGCCCAAGGCAGGCGATCTGGCCAATCTTTTGGACGAAGCACAGGCGGAGGCAGAACGCGCCTTCGGTAATCCAGCGGTGTTCCTGGAGAAATACATCCCCCGCGCAAAGCATCTCGAGGTGCAGATCCTCGGAGACCAGCACGGGAATGTGATCCATATGCATGAGCGCGATTGCTCGGTGCAACGCCGCCACCAGAAAGTCGTGGAGGTCGCCCCCAGCTTTGGCTTGCCGGAGCATGTCATCAAAGACCTGTGCGATGCCGCCGCCCGCATGGCCCGCGAGATCAAGTATGACAACGCCGGCACGGTGGAGTTCCTTTACGACCTGGACAAGCATGAGTGGTTCTTCATCGAGATGAACCCACGCATCCAGGTGGAACATACGGTCACGGAAGTCATCACGGGCATCGACCTGGTCCGCGCCCAGATGCTGGTGGCCCAAGGCTACAGCCTGCACTCCCGCGAAATCGGCTTGCCGGGTCAGAACGAGATCACCCGCAACGGTTACGCCATCCAGTGCCGCGTGACGACGGAAGACCCGGAAAACAAATTCATGCCGGACTACGGCAAAATCATCGCCTACCGGTCCCCCGGCGGTTTCGGCATCCGGTTGGACGGCGGCATGGGTTACAGCGGGGCAGTCATCACGCCGTTCTACGATTCCATGCTGGTGAAGGTCATCGCGAGCGGTCGTTCGTATGACATCGCGATGGATCGCATGAACCGGGCCTTGTCCGAGTTCCGCATTCGCGGCGTTAAGACGAACATCCCGTTCCTCGAGAACGTCATCCGCCACGAGCAATTCCAGACGGGTCAGGCGACGACGACTCTCATCGACACGACCCCTGAGTTGTTCAAGTTCCGCCTGAAGCGGGATCGCGCGACGAAGATCCTGAACTTCCTCGGCAATGTGATCGTGAACGGCAACCCACATGCAAAGGGTTACCAGCCAGCGAAGACAATCGAACTGACGCCCTCCCCGCGTTTCGAACGCACCCAGCCCATCCCGAAAGGCACGCGCGATCTGCTGCTGGAACTGGGACCGAAGAAATTTGCCGAATGGACGCTGAAGCAGAAACGCCTGCTCGTCACGGACACGACTTTCCGTGATGCCCATCAATCCCTGATGGCCACACGCGTGCGCAGCTACGACATGTTGACCTGCTCGGACGCACTGGCCCGCCGCTTGGGCGATGCGAAGACCGGTTTGTTCTCCCTGGAGATGTGGGGTGGCGCGACGTTTGACACCTCCATGCGCTTCCTGAACGAGAACCCGTGGGAACGACTGCGGGATCTGCGTGAGCGCATCCCAAATGTTTGCTTCCAGATGCTATTCCGCGGTTCGAACGCGGTGGGTTACAGCAATTATCCAGACAATGTGGTGGCTGGCTTCGTGAAGCACGCTGCCGCGTCCGGCATGGATATCTTCCGCATCTTCGATTCGCTGAATTATCTGCCCAACCTGAAGGTGGCGATGGAGTCCGTGCAAGACACGCACGCCATCTGCGAAGCGGCGATCTGCTACACCGGCGACATCCTCGACGAGAAGCGCGACAAGTATTCGCTGAAGTATTATGTGAAGCTCGCGAAAGAGCTGGAGAAGATGGGCGCGCATTTCCTCGCCATCAAAGACATGGCCGGCCTGTGCCGTCCGTTCGCCGCGAAGAAACTGGTGAAAGCCCTGCGCGAAGAGGTCGGTATGCCGATCCACTTCCACACGCATGACACCGCCGGCACGCAGTCGGCCGCCATCCTGAATGCGAGCGAGGCCGGAGTGGATGTGGTAGATCTCGCGATCTCCTCGATGTCCGGCAGTACATCGCAACCGAACCTGAATTCAATCGTCGCCGCGCTGCAGAACAGCCCGCGCGACACGCATCTGGACCAAGCTGCCTTGGGCGAATTCGCAGACTACTGGGAGAAGGTTCGCGAGTATTACACTCCGTTCGATACCGCGCCGAAGACGGGCAGTGCCGAGGTGTATCTCCATGAGATGCCCGGTGGACAATACACGAACCTCAAAGAGCAGGCCGCCAGCATGGGTGTGTCACACCGCTGGCCGGAGATCGCCCGCACCTATGCGGAAGTGAACCAGCTTTTCGGCGATATCGTGAAGGTCACGCCGAGCAGCAAGGTGGTGGGCGATATGGCCCTCTTCCTCTTCAGCCGTGGCATCAAACCCGCGGATGTGGTGAACCTCGAACCCGGCGCTACGCCATTCCCTGAGAGTGTCATCGACATGCTCAGTGGCGGACTTGGCTGGCCGGAAGGTGGTTTCCCGGCAGACATCTCTCGCGTCGTCTTGGGTGACAAGCGCTACGCCGAAGCGAAGAAGAATTACGAGAAGAACGTGGTGCCTGGAGCCGTGGCCACCCCAGCGAACTTCGACAAGATCCGCAAGGAACTGACCGAGAAGCTGAAACGCGAAGCCACCGATGACGATGTTTACAGCTATCTGATGTATCCGCAGGTGTTCTTGGATTTCGCGAAACATCTGCGCGAGTTCAGCAATGTCAGCGTGTTGCCCACTCCGTCCTTCTACTACGGGCTGCGGATCGGCGAGGAGATCTCCGTGAGCATCGAGGAAGGCAAGACCTTGGTGGTTAAGCTCGCCAGCGTGGGCGAACCGGACAAGGACGGTCGCCGGACGGTGACTTACGAGCTGAACGGGCAATCCCGAGAAGCGTATATCAGCGACAAGAAGATCGCGCCCCAGACGAAGCGTCACAAGAAAGCGTCTCTGAGCGATCCGCTGCAAGTCGGTGCACCGATTCCGGGTCTGGTGGCGGCCATCTCGGTGACCGTCGGACAGAAGATCACCAAAGGTGATAAACTGCTGATGATGGAAGCGATGAAGATGCAGACTACCGTGACCGCACCAGTAGATGGCGTGGTGGATGCGATCCATGCCCAGGTCGGCGAAACCGTCGAGAGCAAAGATCTGCTGATCGAGCTGCGCGCATGATCCTGCTAACGCTGTGAATATCATTATCGTAGGCGCGGGCGAAGTGGGCCGGCATCTCGCGGAGAGCCTGTCCAGCCGCCTGCATAACATCATCCTCATCGAAGAGTCAGAAGCGTTGACCGATGAGTTGAACGAACTGCTGGACATCCATATTCTTTGCGGAAATGGCGCCTCGGTGACGACGCTAGCAGAGGCGAACGCGGCGGAATGCGATCTCTTCCTCGCCCTCAGCAGTGATGATAACACAAATCTCGTAGCAGCTTCCCTGGCCAAATCATTGGGCGCCAAGAAAGCCATCGCCCGCGTGCATGGCGCTTTGCAACGGGAGGAGTGGCTCTTCGATTACAAGGCGCATTTCAAGATCGATTACATGTTCAGCTCTGAGCGCCTGGCAGCGGTGGAGCTGGCCAAGTTCGTGCGTAATCCGGAACGTCTTTTGGTAGAAGAGATCGCCCGCGGCCGCGTAGAGCTGCAACAGATCCATGTCTCAGAGGCGAGCACAGCCGCGGGCAAGACGCTGAAGGAACTGGGGCTCCCCCCGCGCGTGCGTGTGGCCGCCATCCAACGGCGCGGCATCCAGACCATCCCGACCGCAAACGATCAGGTGCTCGCTGGTGATCTGGTGACCCTGTTCGGTGATCCGAACCGTTTACCCGAAGTGACCGCCCTGCTCCAACCCGAGACAAAGCAGAACAAAGAGGTGAGCGTGGTCATCTTCGGCGGTGGTGAGACCGGTTGTGCTCTGGCCCAAATGCTGGAGAGCGGAAATTACCGCGTGCGCATCCTGGAGATCGACCCCAAGAAGTGCCGCGAACTTTCCGAAATCCTGCAGAACACCGTGGTCATCAATGGTGATCCCACCTCCCTGCAACAGTTGCGCGAGGAACAGGTGGGGCAGGCGGATTTCTTCATCGCCACTTCCCGTGACGACGAGGACAACGTGATGACCTGCCTCCAGGCGAAAAGCTTGGGCACCAAGTACACGCTCGCGCTGATCCACCGGTCTGACTATGCCAACGTCATTTCCCGGAACAGCGAGCAGTTGGGTATCATGGGCGCGGTCAGTCCGCGCGTAGCGACCAGCCGCGATCTGATGCGCTTTATCACGTCAGAGAAATTCCATGTGATCCTCACCTTGGAAGGTGGCTCGGAAGTGCTCGAACTGCTGGTGAATGAGAAGTGCAATTCCGTTGGCCGCAAAGTCTCCGAGATTCAATGGCCGGAAGGCAGCGGCCTCGTGGCCATGCTGCGCGGCCAGGAAGCCATGGTACCATCGGCGGAAGACACCATCATGGCCGGCGACACCATCTACGCGATGGTCTCCTCCTCGGCCCGCAAGCCGATGATTAAAATGATGACGGATCAATGAACCTGCGCCTGCTAAGCAAGCTGATGGGGACGCTGTTGCTGCTGCTGGGCGGCGCGATGTTCATCTGTCTGGGCGTGGCCTACCTGCTGGATGTCCGTCATGAGGGATTCGATTCCATCGAGAGTTTCTGGATCTCCTCAGTGATGACGGCCAGCACGGGCGTATTGCTCATCTTCTTGGGACGGGATGAAAAAAGCGAACTGCTGCGCAAAGAAGCCATCGCGGTGGTGGGATTGAGCTGGCTGGTTTGCAGTGCCTTTGGCGCGTTGCCTTACATTTTCTCGGAAGCCCGATTGACTCCGACCGAAGCGTTCTTCGAAGCAGTGTCCGGCTTCACTACGACTGGCGCATCTGTATTCAGCGATGTAGAATCACTGCCGCGCAGCGTGCTCTTCTGGCGCTCGTTCACCCAGTGGCTGGGCGGTTTGGGTATTCTAGTGCTGTTCGTGGCCTTGCTCACCTACTTGGGGGTGGGCAGCAAAGCATTGTTCCGCCATGAATCCTCCGCCAAATCCGGCGAAGGTGTGCAGGCGCGTATCCGTGATGTGGCCGCACGACTCTGGCAAATCTATCTCGGTCTGACTGTAATCTGTACACTGGGTCTCGTGGTCTTGGGCATGAGCCTCTTTGACGCCATCAATCACAGCTTTGCCGCCATCTCCACAGGCGGTTTCAGCACGCGCAATGCGAGCATTGCCGCCTTCGACAGCCTGGCCATCGAGCTGTGGATCGTCCTCTTCATGCTGCTAGGCGGCATCAGCTTCATGCTTTATGCCTGGTTGCTGCGCGGCAAATGGGAGCGCTGGAAAAAAGAAGAAGAGACCAAGGCATTCCTGTTCATCGTAGGCGCCAGCACACTCATCATCGCGCTGGACCTCTGGGCATTGGGAATGGAGGAGTCTTTCGGCCGCGCCTTGCGCAACTCGCTTTTCCAGGTAGTGACCATCATCACGACCACCGGATTTGCCACCGCCGATTTCGATCACTGGCCTCATTTCTCACGATTGGCCCTGCTGTTCCTGATGTGCATTGGTGGCTGTGCCGGCTCCACCTCCGGCGGCATCAAAGTCAGCCGCTGGCTGCTGTTCTTCAAGATCGTGCGTCAGGAAACCATCGTCGCTTTCCGTCCTAACCAGGTGATCCGTCTGAGTTTGAACGGCAATGCCACGGACGATCAATTGAAGGCCCAGACGGTGTTCTTCATCGCGCTGGCTGGTGTGACGGTGGCGCTCGGCACCGGGTTGGTCAGTCTGTTTGAACCCGGACTCAATATCGAGACGTGCTTGTCCGCCGTGATGGCATCGCTCTTCAACATCGGCCCCGGTCTCAGTGCCGTGGGACCGACGCAAAATTTCGGCTTTTTGAGCCCACTCTCCCAGATCGTGCTCAGCGTGATGATGATTTTGGGGCGTCTGGAATTCTTTGCCCTCTTAGTGCTCTTCGTACCGACCCTCTGGAAGCGCTACTAAACGCTCTCGGAAATCTACAACGGGTCGCTTAACCAGTCACGGTGACGAGTTTTTTTAAGCCCAGCTTCTTGATCTTCGAAGCCAGTGTAGTGGGTTTCAACCCCAATTGTGCCGCCGCGCCTTCCGCCCCGTAGATTTTCCCATTAGTGCGTTGCAGGGTGGCGATGATTAGTTCCCGTTCCCGTGCTTTCAGGTCGGCAATCGTCAGGCCACTTGGAATCTCAATCGCTGACACAGTCGGGGCACTGGCCGCCACTGACGGTAAGGGACGCGAAAGCGCGCTGCCCAGATCGAACCGCAAGGGGCCGTTGCGCGACAGAATGACCGCCCGCTCCACCACGTTCTGCAATTCGCGCACATTGCCGGGCCAATCGTAGCTCATCAATTCGCGAGCATGCGCACGGGTCAGCTTGGGCGCTGGCACCAGCATGCGCTTGGCGGACTGCTTCAGAAAATGTTCAGCGAGTGCGGGAATGTCCTCCCGTCGCTCGCGAAGCGCTGGCAACTCAACGGGAAAAACACTCAACCGATAAAAGAGATCCAACCGGAATCGGCCCGCCTTGGCCTCGCTCAGCAAGTCACGGTTCGTCGCCGCAATCAGGCGGATATCTACCTTGCGCGTGCGCTCTTCCCCTACTCGCTCAAACGTGCCTTCCTGCAAGACCCGCAACAGTTTTGCCTGCAGGTCCAATGGAATCTCTCCGATTTCATCCAGAAATAGCGTGCCGCCATCGGCCAGCTCAAACCGGCCCGCACGATCTTTCACCGCTCCGGTGAAAGCACCGCGCACATGACCGAAGAATTCACTCTCGAACAATTCCTTGGGAACCGAGGCGCAATTCACTTTCACCAACGGCCGTTCCTTGCGGGCGCTGTGCTCATGGAGGTCACGCGCGACCAATTCCTTGCCGGTGCCAGATTCGCCAAGGATAAGAACAGTCGCCTCCGTAGGAGCGACGACCGCGATCTGCTGCAACACTTTGAGCAAGGCCGGACTGTTACCCACGATATTACAGGTATTTTGGTGGGCTTTGATCTCATCGAGCAGATATTCGTTCTCCTGCTCCAACTCCTTCTGGGCCTGGATGCAACTGAGCGCTCCCACCGTGCCGATGATCTCGCCGAGGGCATTCCGGTAAGGCGTAGCCCGCACCCGAATCCAATGTAACGTGCCGTCCTTGCGACGAATTTCATGCTCGTAGGATTCTTCCTTTCCACCGAGACGCTCCTTCAAGCGCCGCTCCATGCTGGGCCATTCTTTTGGATCCAGTAACAGCTTGTAACTGACCAGACCAAGGATCTCATCCTTCGGATAACCGGTGATCTCCTCGAGCCGCGAGTTGGCGTAGATGATCTTGCTCTCGTGATTCGTGATAAGGATGCCTTCGGTCAAACTCTCCAGCACCGTGCGGTAAAGCTCCTCCCGTTTGCCCAGCATCTGCTCGAGTTGCTGCTGGCTCTTGAGCAGCGTCTCCATCTCCGTCAGTCGTTGGCGGAGTTGCTCAAGTTCATCGGCTGGTGCATTGCTGTCCATGGTGCGCGACGGCAAACCAATAAGCGCAGGATGAAGGGTAAGGGTAAGGAGGATTCACCTCTCAGCCAAAATGAAGGGAAAAGAAAACTACTGAACTTGATGCCCAGCCAGGGCATAGAATCGCAATCAACCACACTTCAAAAGACTGGAGCGTCTATTACCGGGGTGATTTGGATTTGCCCGAAGGACTTCCACCACCGCCGCTAGAGCGATCACGCGAACTGCCGCTACCACCACGATCACTTGATCCGCCGCCCTTCAAACCAGCCTCGCGCATGATGAGTTCCATGGCTGCCCGTTCCACATCACGTTTGGAGCGATCCCCACCGCTGGTGGTTCCTCCGCCGCGGTTATCACCACCTCGATTCCCGCTGAAACCTCCCGGCCCTCCGGGACCACCAAAGCCGCCCGGCGGACGATTGCCGCCCGTAAACCCGCTGGGGGAAGCCGGTCGCGGCATGGGCATCGGACGAACGCCAGTCGGAATCGGCGGAGCACCATTCGGATCCACGATGACAATGCGAGATTCATTACCCCGGGTTTCGCCGTAGTAATTGAGCCCGTCCAAAATCCGCGCCAGACCTTCGCTCATCGGCTTGTCGGCGAACTTCAGGGACACCGTTTTCGTCATCCCCGGCGGCACATGGATCTCCCGACCTGTCGCCTTCTTGAAATCCGCCACCACCACCGAAAGCGGTTTGTTGTCGATATCCACATCCAAGGTATTGGTCTCTGCATGCCAGACAATGGAATTGGTCGTTTCAGCCGCCGCCAAACGACCTTTCAGGCACGGCGTCAATAACAGGCAGGCAAGCATGAACCGCTGGGAGCAGTTCACCAGAAAAGGCAATGTCTTCATATTCGGCACACTTTCTTTGACGGCACAAGGTAAGACAAACGACAGGATGTGACGTGGTTTTATTATCATTACTGAAACACCACTTTGTCCGCAAGGTTGCTGATTGTAATCACCCCCTGCCATTCCGCCTCATTTACCGGGATACGCCACCTTCTTGAAGCTCTCGAGCTCCGGATCACCCGTCTTCTCCATGTGCGCCAACAGCAACTTCTTAAGCCGCTCGATCTCCTTGCGGAACTTGGGATTTGTCAGCTCGTTGGTGCGTTCCCCTGGGTCGTTCTTCGAATCATAAAACGCCAGCGGCACCCCTTTGACGAACTGCTCCACCCGCGACTCGATCTTGCTGTCCGTCTTCGCCGCAGCGGCCATCGCGTTGTAGCTCAACCCACTCATGGCTTCCACCTTGATGGTCGTAGTGCCATCCGCCCAACCTTCGAAGTTCAACGCGAAATCCTTGGTCCGGATGCTGCGCTGCACAAAGGACTTCCCGCTGCTCACCGTGTTCACGTGTGAAACAACATAATCACGATCCTGCTGCTTCTCTCCCTTGAGCAAGGGCAGCCAAGAGCGTCCATCCATCCCGGGCGGATGCTCCACTCCTAAGATATCCAGTAAGGTAGGCATCACATCCACACTGCTCGTGAATTCCTCGCGCTTCTGCGGCTTCCCCATGCCCGGCCAGCGCAGCAACACCGGCGACCATGTGCCATTGAAGTAAACCGTCGCCTTGGAGAACGGAAAGGACATGCCGTGATCTGACATGAATAACACCACCGTTTTATCCTCCTGCCCGGAAGCTTTCAGCGCGGCCATGATCTCGCCAAAAGTCACATCCAACCGCTTGATACTCGAGTAATACTGCGCCACTTCCTCACGCACCAACGGGATGTCTTCCAAGAATCCCGGTGTGCTCACCTGCTCAGCCGTCAATGGCTCGATGACATCTTCTCCGCTCTTCACTCCCGCCTGCTCCGCTTTCTTGCCCTGCTTGGCATTCTTCTTCTGCTTGCCCTGTTGACTGCCGTAGAAAGGCCGGTGCGGATCGGTGATGTTAGCATTGATGAAGAACGGCTTACCCGCCGCCTTGGCTTCGGCCAAGGCCTCGTCCATATGCGAACGAAAGAGTTTCGGATTCTTGCCCGAGCCATCGAAAGGATGATCCCACGGGAATTTGCTCTTCGGTGCCATGTGCGGGATTTTGTTGATCGCTGCCGCGTAATAACCCGCCGCTTGCAAGACCTCCACCATCGTCGGCACATCTAGCTTGATCGGGATGAAACCGGTCCCGCCGTTCCGATGCGGCACCCGACCCGTCATCATCGCCTCACGACCCGGCTGACAGATCGGGATGGTGACATGATTATTCACGAACCGATGCGCCGTCGCCGCCAAAGCATCTACGTTCGGCGTCAGCTTCAGCGGATTCCCCATCCAACCTGGCGAATCCGCGTTCATATCATCCGCCGTGATGAACAACAGATTGAGTTTCGTCTTGGTCTCCGCAGCGAATCCCGGGCCGCAGAAAATCACCAATGCCAAGCCCGTCAATAGTATGGATCTGATTGCCTTCATGGTATTCCTTATCTGACGGTGTTCATCCCTGTTAAGTTACGCCTTTCCTCCCCTAATTAATCCACCACGGGCTCCGATTTCTTCTGATAACCCTTCGTCGGCTTGTACGGCGCGCCCGGCAATTGCTCCCACGGCACCACACCTACATTATCTGCCCACTGCTGCCACAGAGCAGCCATCTCCGCCACGCGCTTCGGATACTTCGCTGCGAGGTTGTTCACCTCGGAGCGATCTTTGCTCAGATCATACAGCTCCCAATCCCCCTTGAACGTGGCCACCAATTTCCAATCACCCACACGATAAGCCCGGTTCCCTTCATGCTCCCAACCCAAGGTGCGATCGCCGATCTTCTTCCCTTGCAAAACCGGCACCAAACTCATCCCGGCCAGCGGCTTCAGGTCAAAGCTCCGATACCGCGCCGGATAATCCCCACCTGCCAACTCAAGGAATGTCGGCATCAAATCCACGATATGCCCCACCTCTTCCGTCAGCTTGCCGCGGGCCTTGATACCGGCCGGCCAGTTAGCGATGAACGAAGTGCTGATACCACCTTCATGCGTCCACATCTTGCACTCACGGAAAGGTGTGTTCGCCGCATTCGCCCAACCGATCTCGATGGTTCGATGCGACTCCTTGGTGCCCGTGATGCTGCCCTGCTTGTGACCGCGATTCGGATTGGGCCAGGAGTCCAGATACTCCGCACTCGCACCATTGTCCGAGAGGAAGACCACCAACGTATTTTCCTCCGCCCCCATGAGTTTCACCATCTCCATCACCCGTCCGATGCCCTGATCCATGCAATCGATCATCGCCGCGTGCACCGCCATGCGCAGATCCCATTCATCCTTTTCCGCTTCCGGCACTTCATCCCATGCCTTCGCCACCGGATCACGCGGCGAGAGCTGCGTCCGTTTGTCCATGATGCCCAGTTCCTTCTCCCGTGCGAAACGCGTCTCCCGCAGCTTGTCCCAACCTCCGCGATACTTGCCGCGATACTTGGCGATGTCCTCCGGCTTCGCATGCAAGGGGAAATGCGGTGCCGTGTAACAGAGATGGAGGAAGAATGGCTGCTCCTTGTGACGTGTCTTGTGTTCATCCAAGAAACGCACGGCCCAATCACTGAAGGCATCCGTCGCGTAGAAATTATCCCCCGGCTTGATATTCTCCCGATCCATATACAACGGTTGCAGCGCAAAATAATTGCCACCACCGCCCGAGCCATACGCCCGGTCAAAACCCCGGCTCAGCGGATGATTCCGCGGCTCCGCCCCCTTTCCGCCAACACCGCCCACGTGCCACTTGCCCACGTGATATGTCCGGTAACCCGCCTCATGCAACAGCTCGGCGATGGTAGCGCTATTATCATTCAATCCTTTCGTGTAGCCCGGCTGCTTATAGTCCTGCAGCATATGCCCCACCCCCGCTTGATGCGGATACAGCCCCGTCAGCAACGCCGCGCGCGTAGGACAGCACCTGGCCGCATTGTAGAACTGGGTGAAACGCAGACCGCCAGCAGCCAGCCGATCCAAGTTCGGCGTATTGATCTCCGAACCATAACAGCCCAGATCGGAATACCCCATGTCGTCCGCCAGAATAAGAATGATGTTCGGCCGGGGAGCCGCCGCTTGGACCTTGAAGCCCAAAACCGATGAGAGCAAAGCAACCAATGCTGTCAGCCAGCGCAAGGAGTGGTTCATGCCAAAATAATGACCGCCCCACGCCCTGAGGCAAGGCCGCAATCTCCCGCCCTTTTCTTCCCTCCCGTTTCTACCATCTTCATTCGTTACCATGCCCCTACTTTGCCAGCTATTACATATGTGCGTTAGCCTTCCATCGGCTCCATCGGCTGTATCGGCATAAAATTTCAGAAAAAGCAGCCTGCATTACATATATTTCGCGTCTTCAGCGGTTAACAAAAAAGCGCTACCCCTCGCGAGGCAGCGCCTTTGGTAAATCGCCTTGTCAGCTTACCGCTGCATGGAAGTCCGCCGGGGATAGCCCACCAACTTGCGCTGTTCTTCATCCCACAGCCGGAAGGTCAGTGACTTCATGCTGCTCCACAGCGTGATCGGTTTCACGCTTTGGAAAAGCGGCTCCGCCTTGTGACAGCGCTCCAGATTGTAGTTCGGGATGCGCGAGCTGAGATGATGGATATGATGGAACCCAATGTTACCCGAGAACCACTGCAGGATCTTCGGCAGTTTGTAGAAGGAGCTGCCCTGCAACGCTGCCGTCGTGAAATCCCAGTTCTCGCTGCGCTCCCAGTAGGTTTCCTCGAACTGATGCTGCACATAGAAGAGCCACACCCCTGCGCTCGCCGCCACGCCCATGACGATGAGCTGGATGATCGCGTAATTCTTGAACCCGAAGATCAGGCTCATCACCGTGATCATCCCCAGCAAAGCCAGATTCATCCAATACACCGAATGTTTCTCCCGCTTGCTCGCCTTTGCCGTGGAAAAACGCTGATACACCAGGAACAGGAAAGTCGGCACGATCAGGAACAGGATGAACGGATTGCGGTTCAGCCGGTAGAGGAACTTCGTCCAGCGCGAGGAGGCCTCATACTCCCGCACCGTCATCGTCCATATGTCCCCCACGCTGCGCCGGTCCAGATCACCGTTCGTCGCGTGATGGATGGCATGTTCCCAACGCCATTGATAATAGGGCGTGAACGCGACCATGCCCGTGATGAACCCCACCACATTGTTCGCCGTGCGGTTGGCAAAGTAGGAACCATGACCGCAATCATGGAAGATGATGAAGGCACGCACCACAAACCCGGCTGCCAAGATCGCCAGCGGCACCGTATACCACCAGGAGACCTGCACCGTGAAATACATCAAAACCCAGAGCGCGGCATACGGCACCAAAGTATTGACCATCTGCCAGATGGCGCGGGGAAGCGAAGGCTTTTCGAACTTGGTAACTACGGCCTTCCAGGCGGGGACAGCCGGTGCTGCGGCTTTACGTTCCTCAACAGGTGAGGCAGTGAGATTCATCATATTATCTTGCATCCATGCTGCTCAGCCGACTTGCCAGGTCCTGAGCCGAATTTTCGACAGCAAACCGTAAGTGAAGTGAGGGGTATATTCAATCTCCAAAATTCCGCTTTTTTTGGACTCCCCAAGTCATTTTTTGGGCAGCTGTCAGACCCTCACAACTTCGTCTGATGTCAGTGGCATGGCGGCAAGACAAGGAAAAGACAGAAACTGTTACCGGACAATGCATTGAAACAACCCTTCCGGTTGATTTTCCGCTTAAAATCGCACCGGATTTTGCAACCAAGAACCGACCAATTCTCGCCACAGTTCCGGGTGCTTTTTGAGATAAGATTCGTGCCCGGTATCCGTAAACAGATAAAACTCAGGGTTTTGGGGTAGATTCCTTCGGATTTCCTCGATATTTGCCGGCGTTACCCGAGGGTCATTATCCCCATTCATCAACAATACTGGGCAATTTACCTTGCGGGCATAGTCCCTAGGATTGTGCGCAAAACCATCAAAACCAAACTGACGCCCACCCCAGAACACCAGCAAGTTTGCCAATGGAAAGGCGGGCAGTTTCATCGCCCGGAAACGGTTTTTGGTCGTCTCCAGCAAACTGTTGAACGGACACTCCAAGATTAAGCCATCGGGTTGCACCCCTTCATGTGCCACCGCCCGCAAGATGGCTGCCGCCCCCAATGATGACCCCATCAAGATGACTTTCCGGCCTGCGTCCTTCCCCTTAACGAACTGAAAACTTGCCGCCACATCGGTGCCTTCATCCCACCCGATACTCGTCGTGTCACCCGCGGAACCGCCGCTCCCGTGGAAATCCACCAACCAGCACTCATGCCCCATCTGATGTAAGGCCACGGCCGTCTCCAGTTGTGAATCTTTGGCCGAAGCATATCCGTGAAACAGCACGATCACCAACCGGGCTGATTCATGGGGTAAACGCCATGCCTCCAACTCCAATCCTTTGGCTCCGGAGAAGCGATGGATCTCAAACTCCAATCCTAAGCTCTTTGGTGTCTGTCGGTTCTCGGGCCGGGGAATCGTGACTCCAGTGAACAGCACCATAAGCTTTCGAGCACCTGAAAGCTCCTCTGGTGGAGCCGTCCGCTGTCCCGCACGCTCAAAATGCGTCATCGCCCAAACTTGGCGATACGCCATCAAGTTTAAGAGAGCGAATCCAAGCAGGAAAAGGATACCGATGATGAGAGCTGCTTTGCGCCAGCGCCTCCGCATGGAAAATAAGCTGACACAACCGCAGCCGACGTCCAGCAGCGAATCATCCGAACTGAGCGGCTAGCTCAAGCCTACCCCGTAGCGATCTTCTTGTAAGGCTCGCCTTCGTTAAGCGTCGGGCGTTCAGGACGGCCACGGTATTTGTAAACCAGCCCCATGTTGTCCAAGCCCATCAGCCAGAGGATGGTCGAGTGCAGGTCATGCACATGGAGACGTTGATCCACGGCATGCAGACCGAGATCATCCGTGCTGCCGATGGTCTGCCCGCCTTTCACGCCACCGCCCGCGAACCACATCGTGAAGCCGGTCGGGTTATGATCGCGCCCATCGCCCTTCTCAGACATCGGGGTGCGACCGAATTCACCGCCCCAGACGACCAACGTATCATCCAGCAAGCCGCGCGCTTTCAGATCTTTCAACAGACCCGCGATAGGCCGATCGGATGAGAGGCAAAGCTGCGAATGGTTCTGCTCCATCTTGCTGTGGGAATCCCATTTGCTGCCCGCGCCGTGATACAGCTGCACGAACCGCACGCCGCGCTCCACCAACCGCCGAGCGTGGAGACACATACGACCATACGTGGCCGTCTCCTTCTGGTTCATGCCGTAAAGTTCTTTCGTCGCCTCGGATTCCTGGCTCAGGTCCACCGCTTCCGGTGCCGCCGCCTGCATGCGGAAGGCCAGCTCATAGCTCTGAATGCGTGCTTCCAGTTCTGTCTGCTCCGGATGCTCATCCGCATAGTGCCGGTTCACCTGGTTGAGGAAATCCAGCTTGCCGCGCTGCTGCATCGCCGTGATGCCTTCCGGTGTGTTCAGGTTCGGCACTGGCTCCGAGCCGCTTTGCAAACGGATGCCCTGATAAAGCGCCGGCATGAAACCAGCCCCCCAGTTACGCGGTCCGTTCACCACGCTCGACTGATTGTCCTGCATCACCACAAACGCCGGCAGATCCGTATTCTCCGTGCCCAATCCGTAGCTCACCCACGAACCCAACGAAGGCCGACCGCCCAGGATGGAACCCGTGTTCATCTGGCACACGCCCGAGGAATGGTTGATGCCATCCGCGACGCAGGAACGCACCACCGCGATATCATCCACACAAGTGGCGATGTTCGGCAGCCAGTCAGACACCCAGATACCGCTCTGGCCATGCTGCTTCCATTTGCGTTGCGAAGCCAACAGGGGCGACTTCGTCTCACCCATCGCCGTGATGACCTTGCCGAAACTCTCCGGCAATTGCTGTCCGGCCAAACGGTTGAGTTCCGGTTTCGGGTCGAAGAGATCGAGGTGACTCGGCCCACCTTCCATGAAGAGGAAGATGACGCTCTTGGCGCGCACCGGCAGTTGCGCCGGCTTGCCCGCCAACGGCGACTTCACGGCCGCACTGGCGCCCGTCTGCCCCAGCATATAGCTCAACGCCAGCGAACCGAACCCCATCGCCCCGCGCGAAAGAAAATCGCGGCGCGTATAGACCGGGTCGAAACGATGACAGCGTGGATCAGATGATTTCTTCATGGCTTACAACTATTCGACGTAAAGGAATTCGTTCGAGTTCAGCAAAATGTGGCAGAAATCGGTCAACGCCGTCATGCGCACATCCACTTGAGCCTTCGCGAAACTCGCAGACGGATTGATGTTCAGCCCATGCCCCGTGGCGTCATAGAAGACGTCCGGCTTGGCCTCGAACTGCCAGTAACCCACCGTGTGATTGTTCATCGGTTCCGAAGTATACAGTATCTGCTCCAGCGGCAGCGCGATGTTGGACAGGCGCACATCATCGATCAGGCCGTCGAAGAACGACTGTCCCTCCCCCGTGCGTCCGCCGATGGTTAGGGGATTCTTGTTCGCATAACCACCCGTGACTTTGTGCTGCATCGACGCGATCTGCAGCGGCTCATCATCGTTGGAAAGATCCTTCACGTAGAAGGTGATGTCACCCGGCTTACCGTCTTTCGCCAACCTGACCGCCGCCGCTACGAAATACGGTTTGTCCAACCGGATGTTCTGGTCGGAGAAGATCGCCTCGTTCCCCACCTTGCCGTCCAACTTCTTGCCCGTGAGTTGGAGCACCAGCGTCTGCGGTTTGCGCCGGGATTTCATACCCGTGACGCCGAAGGACCAGCCCGGCTGCGTCTCGCCACCCGTCCAGTTCGCCGCGATGGTCCGCACTGATCCGCTGTCATAGACCGAGCGGAGCAGGATGAAAGCCTCGATGGTGAAATCATTCGTCGGCATGATACCGGCGATCGGCACCTGAAAACGGCTCTGAGGTCCTTCGGGCGACATCAACGCCGCCTGACCATCACGATACGGCAGCTTGTCATACAGGAACGCCGCCTTCGCCGAACCGGCCCGCACCGGGTCGATGCGCTCTTCCTGTTCTTTGAGGAACTTCACCGACTCTGTCGTTTCCTTCGGTGTCGGGTTGCGCCCGTAAGCCAGTTGGAAGGCGTATTCCACCAGCCGGCTTTCATCCGCCGAGCCTTCCTTCACCAACCGGTCCGCAAACGCCTTCGCCCGCTTCAGCATCAACTGGCTGTTGATGAGCAACAATGACTGCACCGGCGTCGTGGTCGTATCGCGCGAGGAAACGCTGTTGAACCACAGCGGCGCATCGAAGACATCCAACAGCGGATCGCGGTTGTTCCGCATGATGCGAGTGTAAACGGAACGGCGCGGCTCCGTGCCGATGACACCCGGCCCGCCTTCTTTTGTCTCCAACTCACCCGTCACCGCAAAGATCGCATCACGGATCTGCTCGGCATCCAACCGGCGAACATTGCCGCGCCAGTAGAGCCGGTTCTCCGGATCCTTCATCTTGCCCACTTCCATCTGCGGATGCATGACCGACTGCCGGTACGTGGCCGACATCAAGATCGTCTTCTGCAGTTTCTTGATGCTCCAGTCACCCTTGATGAACTGAACTGCCAGCCAATCGAGCAATTCCGGATGCGTCGGCACATCACCCAACTTGCCGAGGTCGCTCGCGCTGGAGGCCAGTCCATGGCCAAAGTGATGCTGCCAGATGCGGTTCACGATGATGCGTGGCGTGAGCGGATTATCCGGCTGCGTGAGCCAGTTCGCCAACGCGGCCCGCCGCCCCGTGGAATTCGGCGCAGTCGCCAACGGTTTGATATCCGCCGGGTTTTCATCCAGCACACTCAAGAAACCTGGCTCCACCGGCTCCTTGCCTTTCTTCGGGATGTAGACCGGCGGTGCTTTGGGGCCAAGGTCCGTGGCGGCAAACGCGATGGGCATCTCCGCGGGCTTGTCCTTGCTCTTTTCCGCCAGCTCTTTCTTCAACGCGAGATAACGGTCTTTGTCATCCCCTTTGATGAATTTATCGATGCGGCCAAACTCATAATCGACCTGCCGGTAAGCCAGCTCGGCCAATTGATGTTCCAGCGGCTCACGTTCCGCCACCGGCTTGGCCATCATCTCCTGGATGTCTTCCGGAAACATGATGACGGCCTTTTGCGCGGCACCCGGCTTATACTTGGCCTCGATCTCTTCGATCTCTTTGCGGATATCCGCTGTCTTCATCTCCCACTGCGCCAATCGGGCAGCATAGGCGGCTTTTTCCTTGTCCGTCGCCGCGATCAGATCCTCGCGCGGCAAGATCGGCGCAAAGAACGCCTGCAACCGGTAGTAATCTTTCTGCAGGATGGGATCATACTTGTGATCGTGGCAACGGGCGCACTGCATGCTCAGACCGAAGAAAACATCGCCCGTAGTGTCAGTGATATCGTTCAGGATGGTCGTCCACTGCCCGCGCACATCACGGTTGTTGTATTCGTAAATCCCGTGCCGCAGATATCCCGTGGCGATGAGCGCTTCCGGATTGCCCGGATACAATTCATCTCCAGCCAATTGCTCCTTCACGAACAGGTTGTACGGCTTGTCCGCGTTGAAGGCATCCACCACGTAATCACGATAGCGCCAGGAGAGCGGACGATACTCATCCGCCCGGTAGCCATCCGAATCCGCGTAGCGCACCAAGTCCAGCCAGTAGCGTGCCCAACGCTCGCCATAGCGCGGGCTGGCCAGCAAGCGGTCGATGAGTTTCTCATACGCATCCGGCGAGGAATCGTGCAGAAAGCTTTCCAGTTCACCCGGTGTCGGTGGCAGACCAGTGACATCAAAAGTGACACGACGCAGTAAAGCCGTCCGTTCCGCTTCACTCGCCGGCTTGAGCCCTTCTTTTTCCAACCGGGCCAGGATGAAGCGATCCACCTCATTCTTTGTCCAAGCCTTGTCTTTCACCGCCGGTACAGCCGGTTCTTTCAACGGTTGGAAGGACCACCACTGCCGGTCTTCTGCCGTGATCTTGCCGCGCGGTTTGATCTTCGTGATATCGGAGCCCGGCCACGGAGCGCCCTGCCGGATCCATTCTGCGAGATAGCTGATCTCTTCGTCGCTAAGCTTGGGTTTCTTGGCGGGCATCTTGAGATGCTCATCCGTATGGCGGACTGCCTTGATGAGCAGGCTCTCTTCCGGCTTGCCCAAAACGATGGCCGGACCGGAATCACCGCCGGTGATGAACCCACCCAGCGTATCCAGCACCAGGCCGCCTTTCATCTTGTTCCCGGCGTGACTGTGGCAATCGAAGCAGTTCCCCTGAAGCACTGGCAACACCTTGTCTTCGAAGAGCGCACGCTGCGCGGCACTGAGCGTGGCGGCTTGCAAAGAGCTGCCTGCCAGTGCGGCTGCGACTATGGTCAATAGTATCTTCATCGTATGGCTAAAACTCTATTTCACCCGCAATGTCGGTGGCTTGGCCGTCGGGTGTTCTTTGGATGCAAACGCGTGCACCAGGCCTTGTGGGTTACTCTCACCAGTTTCCCGTATCAGCACGAAAGATGCGAGTCCGTTTTTGTCTTCCCGGATGAACTCCGCGAGCGCACTGGAGCTCACCGTGACCGGCACTTCAGCCCGGCCGACCGGCATCCAAAACTCCGCCAGTTTGCGCGCCTTGCCGGATTCCAATCCCTCATCGGTGGAAGCAGGCGAGGCATCCCATAATATACCGCCTTCCACCCAATCGTCCAAAGTCTCATCCGTGATGCCGTAGAGGGCGAACTTGGAATCCGGCACCAGCGCGGCGAAACCCAATCCGCTCGGCTGCGGTGTCAGGACCAACTCCGCACTGCTGATATTCGCCGCTTGGATGGCCGACACATCAAAGCTCAGATAGATGCGCCGCTCATTCCGGCTGCTCTCCGGAATCTCGCTGTGCTTGATCATGAGCAACGGCTGGCCACCCGTCGGCCCATGGGCATCACCCCGACGCGCATAGGCATCCTTGCCCCGACCGAAGGAAGTCGGGATGGATGTCCAGCCATCAGCCTCCACCGTTTGCTGCAAACGCTTGGGCTCCAGATCCGCCGACGTAGCACCCAGACCCAACTGCATCCCCTTGCCTTCCTTGAGGCGCTTGATTTCTTTGCCGTTCAGATCATTCACCTTCACTTCGCCTTCAAAGACGAATACCTGCGAATTCCCGGTCGAACCGATGGTCACTCCGAAACGTGTGCCCAGATCGACGAGCTTAAGGTCAGGTGTATCCACCGTGAAACCATGCGCGGGTTCAGGCACATCGGCGGTGACCGAACCTTCCAGCAACTGGCAATGCATCGCGTTCAATATCTTGATCTTCGCCGGTGCTTCCATCGTGACCGTGGCCCCGCTCTCGAACTGCAAGGTGGCGATGCCCTCCACCAAAGCCAAAGTGCCCACGCCCAGCTTGGACTGCTCAGCCGTCGGCAGATCAGAACCGGCCCAGCGACAGTTATGCGCCTTGATCAAGGTAGCCACCGGTTTCGCCACTTCATTCCGGGGAAACAACAGCATGCTGAGCACCAGCGTGATCGCTGCTGCGGCGGCCGCCGACCAAGCCGCAGCGGGCCAGCGACGGATGACAATCGGCGCCGGTTCTGCCGTCAGCAGCTTGCCCAAAATCTCCTGCTCCGCCCGCAGCGAATTGTGCAACCAAAGCTGCTCCACATACTGCTCACGCAACTTGGAATCTTTGATGATGTCCGCTTGAAATGCAGCCCATTCTTCGGGCGACATCTGCCGCTCGATCGCCCGTTCAATGCGTTCTTGGGATGTTGGCTGCTGACTCATGATTGTGCGTTCAGATTGGCCTGGCGCGAGACACACTCGTTCAGGAGTTGGCGTATCCGGCTCAACAGCCGATAAGCTGCCCCGGTGGTCTGGCCGGTGATGGCAGCGATCTCATCGATGTCCCGGTCCTCGTAGTAGCGCAGCACGATGACCTTGCGCTGTGCTTCGGACAACTTGCGCAAGCAAGTCTGCAACGCCTCACTACGCCGGTCCAATTTGGCAGCATTCCGCTCGATCTCCGCCGCGATCGCTTCGATAAACTCTTCTTCCAATGGCTCAGCCGAGCGCTTGGCTGTGGAACGCCGGAAATTCAAGATATGGAAGGCAACAATTTTACGGGCCCAAGCACGGAAATTAGTTCCCTCAATGAAACTATGGAACTGCTTCCACATCACCATCTTGCAGTCCTGCAAGATATCCTCGGCGTCCTGCTGGTTATGCACCAGGCTATAGACATACGCCGCCAGCCAGCGGTCATTCTGGGTAAGCAGACGCAGGTAGGCCTCCGTGCGGGCTTCCGCACTGGCTGAATCACCGGCCATGTCTGTTGGCGGCAAATCCATCTCAGGTGTTACTATTATCAAGATGTTACAAATCCGGGAAGTTGGACAAATATTTCTAAAAAGTTTCCCAACCAAGCCATGCAATCTACCTAACCTTCTTTCTGGGAATAGGTTAAGAAAAGAAAAAGCCGGACAGGAATTCCTGTCCGGCTACTTGTTTTAGAATCTTACTAAGGCTTAGGCAGCGGGAGCCGCTGCTTCCGGGGCTTTCCACAGTTCGATGGAATCCACGCGGTATTTGCGTTTGCCACCTTCCGTCTCGATCTCCACTTCTTCGCCTTGCTTGTGCCCCATCAACGCCTGACCGACCGGCGACAGGTAGCTGATGATGCCCTGATCTGGCTCCGAATCCCATGCACCCAAGAGGGTGAAGGTCTCGCTGCTACCAGACTCGGAGTCAGTCACCTTGATGACCGTGCCGATGCTCACTTCATCCGCCTTGGCGTTGGCAAAGTCCGTACCACGAGCCCGCACGAGCTGGCTTTCCAGTTCGCCCTTGCGACGCATGAGCATCTTCTGCATCTCCTTCGCGGACTTGTATTCGTGGTTCTCACGCAAGTCACCGTAGCTACGGGCGATGGCGATGTCCTTCGAGTTGGCCGGGATCTTCTTCTTCACCAGTTCCTCGTATTCGGCCTTGCGGCGTTCGAGGCTCGTCCACGAGACCACCAGTCCGGTGTCCTGCTTGGAAGCTTCACCCGTGATGAGTGACTGGATGGACGGGTAATTCTTCACGATGCGCGCCAGCAAGGACCGTTTGTCCATGTCATCGAAGCTCGGTGACAACTGGAGGGCACGGGTCAGGTCCTTGATGATCTCCATGTCAGCGGAACCGATGAGTTCCACCAGCAATGTGGCGTCATCCAGAATGAAATCGCGCAAACGGTTCGAGCGGATCTCGTTGAATTGGTCGCGCTCCATCGCCGTCAACATCGCACGGAAGACTTCCGGTCCGAGGATGTCGGCAAAGGTGTCGGAGCGTTCTTTGGCCAGCCAGAGCAACGTCTCGCTGCTCGCCATATGCTGGCTGATGAGCCGGGTCAGCGTGTCCTTCAGTTCCTGCAACTTGCCCGCTTGCAAGAGCACCACCGCGCACTCACTGCAAAGTTTCGCGGAAGACAGATTCAGCAAGGCCAGCAGGGATTCATGCCAGCTCGCCGGATGGGCTTCCTGATAGGATTGGAGCGCCCGACGGTACTTCGAGGCAGTCATGCCCTCCATGATGGACTGGAAGGAGTTCTCGCCCGACCAGATATCCTTGGAGGTCACTTCACCGGCTTGCGGTGGCAAGCTACAGGCTTGAGCCAGATCATCCCGTAGGAAGATGGCTTCCAATGCCAGCGAGGCCATCGTGCGCTGATGGGTCTGGATATCCGCATTCAACTGCGTGATGACTTCCGTCACCGCAGTCTTGCGGTCTGTCAGATCGTCGAGGCTCTTGTGGATCTCGCTCGCCACCACGAGCTTGGCCTTCAAACCTTTGGCCAAGCGGAACTCACCCATCAGGCGATCCTGTAGGGAAATGGTCTGCTCGCGCATCACCACCGGCTCGTTCTTCTTCAACGGCACGAGGAAATGGCCATCCTTCTTCATCTCGCGCTTGGCGACTTCCCACCACTTCTTCCAGTCGCTCGCGATGATGTCCGGCACGAGCACTTTTTGGATCTGGTCCACCGTGGCGGAGCCATCAAAGCTCGCCAGCACCACCTTGATCAGGTCCAGATGATGCAGGGCCGCCATTTGTCGCAAGGAGTTGATGTCTGAAGCCTTACGGGCCAGGATATGATCCTTGGCGATGGGCTTCAGCGACTCGGCAGCAAAGGACAAGTCCATGGAATGACCGGTCTTGCCTTGGAAATCGATGGTGAACCGGGCAAAGACAGCATCCACGGTGGTGATCCGCCCAAAGCCCCAACTGCGATGCATGCAGTAACCGCCTTGCGCGAGTTGGACCAACGCGTCTACGTCCTTGTTGTTGATTTTACCCGCCAGTGCCAGTTTCTCAAATTCTTCTCTCATATCAAATAACTCGCCTGCAATACAGTGTTCGCCATATTTAGGCCGTGACGGGTCAAAAACCAAGAGAAATTGCCTTCCGCGTCCTGAGACGTGGCGAACATTCAGATGAATATACGGAAAACTTGCTGGATAGCGAGCTTTCTCGTCAGCGCCTTTCCGGCCCTGACCGGGGCCTGGTGCAGGAGCTGGTCTACGGCATCGTAAGGGCACGCGCCACGCTGGATTGGCTGATCGATCGCAAGACGGACGGTCGCCCGCAAAAAAGTGATTTGCGGCTCTTTCTACGCCTCGGCCTCTACCAGCTTTTCTGGCTGGATCGCATTCCCGACCATGCCGCCGTCCACGAAACCGTGGAATTGGCGCGGGAATTCGGCTATGGCGCGCAAGCCGGCTTCATCAACGCCATGCTACGCGGCTATGTCCGGGAAAAAGAGGCCACCCAGCAACTATTGGCGGAGCTCAAGGTCAATGATCCCTCGCTCGCCTGGTCCCAGCCCGGCTGGTTGGTCGATAAGTGGCTTCAACGCTACGGGGTCGAGGATACCCAAAAGCTGCTGGCGTGGAATAACACCGCCCCCGCTACTTATGCCCGGCTCAACACCACCCGCACAGATGCCGAAAAAATTATTCTGCAATGGCGCTCGGAAGGCGTGGAATACGACTTTTTTGCCCGTGATTGGCTGGATGAACATCTCGTGTTCCGCCTGAAGAGCCATCCCCCCTTGGAAACTTTGCCGAGTTTCCGCCAAGGCCTGTTCTATATCCAAGACCCCAGCACCTTGCTCGCCGTGCGGATGCTCGATCCCCAACCGGGCGAACGCATCCTCGATGCCTGCGCTGCGCCCGGTGGCAAGGCCACCTTTATCGCGCAAAAGATCGGCAGCAGCGGCTTGGTCGTCGCCCGTGATATCTCCGAGCCGCGCTTGAAATTGATCAAGGAGAATTGCCTCCGCCTCGGTTTCAAGACTGTGGAGACGGACCTCGCTGATGCACCCAAACTGAAGTTCCGATTCGACCGCATCCTTGTCGATGCCCCCTGCTCCAATACCGGTGTGATGAGTCGGCGCGTAGACTTGCGCTGGCGCATCCGCGAGGAGGAGATCGAGCGCCTGCGCACGACCCAATTGGAACTCCTCACCAAAGCCGCCGCCCAACTCGCCGCCAAAGGCACGCTCGTTTACAGCACGTGCAGTTTGGAGCCAGAAGAGAATGGCGAGATCGTGCAGAGCTTTCTGGCCGCGACCCCGGGTTTCAAACTGGAAACCGAACGCCAACTGATCCCCTTCAAAGACGGGGTCGATGGCGCCTATGTAGCAAAGCTGTTACGCGTGTGAAATCGCGTGGTATCTTGTGCCAGAGGCACATCAGATTCATAGCGGCGGCTTTCAAGCCGCCGTCCAGTTCACTTGTAAGCAGCGTCGCGTCAGCGACGCAAGATGAGCATAGCGGCCCATTCAAGTTCACCTCGGCCACTTCCCCTTCATCACCATCACCTTGTCCACGCGGTGCCGGTCCATGTCCAGCACCTCGAAGACAAAACCATCCATCTCGAAGGTCTCGCCTTCCTTGGGCACCCGGCCGAATTGTTTCACCACGAAACCGGCCAGCGTCTGGTATTCGCTGCTACCTTCATGCGGGAATTTGAAACCGGGCAAGGCACGCTCCACCTTTTCCAATTCCACCATCGCATCGATCAACCACGTGCCGTCATCCCGCTTCCGCACCTCGGGTTTGGCGCGTTCCTCCTGCGTGGTGAGATCTCCCACGATGGCCTCCATGATGTCGTTGATGGAAACGATGCCCGTGATGGAGCCGAATTCATTCGTCACCAATGCGATGTGTTTCCCGCTGGTCTTAAACGTTTCCAGCAGTTGCAACGTGTTCTGCGTCTCCGGCACCACGAGCGGAGTCACCATCACATCCTTGATGGCCACACCTACCCCCGCGGCCAGATTCGCATAGATGGCCTTGATGGAGACGATACCCACCACGTTGTCTCGATTCGTCCGGTAAACGGGGAAATACGAATGCCCGCTGACCACGATCTTGTGCCACACAGACTCGTGCGGTTCATCCGCGTTGATCCAGATCATCTTGGGCTTCGGCGTCATCAGGTCGCGCACATGCAGCAGGTCCAACTCCAGCACACTGCTCACCATCTGGCTCTCCACATGATGAAACGCCCCGGCCCGCATCCCCTCTTGCATCAACACCTTTACTTCTTCCTCAGAAACAGCGTTCTCCTGCTTCGGTTTCACTCCGAATATCCGCAGCAACGCATCCGTGGACGCCCCCAGAAAATCAACCGCCGGACTGACGACCACCGAGAGCCGGTGCATGAACCCAGCCAAGGTCATCGCGATCCCCTCCGGATTATTCAGTCCGATACGCTTGGGCACCAACTCACCGATCACCAAAGAACAATAAGTGATACACGTTACCACGAGAAAAAAGGCGATGGATTTCGCATACGCCCCGATCACCGGCACGTCAGTCAACACCCCTGCTAGCCGATCAGACAACTGCGCCCCACCGAATGCACCCGCGATGATCCCCACCAGCGTGATACCGATCTGCACGGTAGAGAGAAACCGGTTCGGCGACTCCGCCAGGTCCAAGGCCGCCTTCGCCCGCTTGCTCCCGGCATCCGCCAATTGGCGCAGTTTCCCCTTACGGGCAGAAACCACCGATATCTCCGCCATGGCGAAAACACCATTGGCGAGCAACAACAGCAAGATGATGAGTATTTCAACCCCAGTTTGCATCACGCGCGGACACTACCACGCGCCCGGGCACTTTGCCTTGGAAAAATTCGACCATCAGACTGAATCATCATTTGGTAGTGAATATCAATCGAACCAGCTTGCGAAAACATCCCTTAAGCAACAAAATTAGTCACCCATGAAATCCCTCACCGAACACCTGTGGTTCGAGATCCCCGGACGGCGCGGCTTTGAGAACATCACCCCTACCATCGAAGCCTTGGTGCGCAAGAGCGGAGTCCAAGAGGGATTATGCCTCGTGAATGCCATGCACATCACCGCCTCCGTTTTCATCAATGACGACGAAAGCGGTCTGCATCACGACTATGAGGTGTGGCTGGAGAAGCTCGCCCCGCATGCACCCACCGGGCAATACCATCACAACCGCACCGGTGAGGACAATGCCGACGCGCACATGAAACGCCAGATCATGGGCCGCGAAGTCGTGGTGGCCATCACCAAAGGCAGCCTGGATCTCGGCCCCTGGGAACAGATCTTTTACGGCGAATTCGACGGCAACCGCCGCAAACGCGTGCTGGTGAAAATCATCGGCGAGTGATTGCCCATCCCACTCCAACCAGACAAAGTTTGTCTGTAAACCAGCAAAATCGGGTGTGCAGAAAAATGATTCTAAGCGGA
>JAURFH010000348.1 GCA_030834415.1 Verrucomicrobiota bacterium
GCTATCGGCTTGTTCAGTGGCTGGCTCTTGGGAGCATTGGGGATTTGCCCGGTGGTGAAGCGCATCTGGACGCCGAGTTGGGTACTTTTAAGCGGCGGCTGGTGTCTCTTGTTCCTCGCGGGCTTCTATGCGCTGGTGGATATCAGGAAGCAGCGCGCGCCTGTCTTCCCACTGGCTATCGTCGGCATGAATTCGATCGCGGCGTATGTGATGGCGCATCTGTTCGATAGCTTCATTGGCAAGATGCTGAAGACCGTCCTCGGACAAGATAGCTTCAAAGTATTCGGGGCAGCTTATGAACCGTTGTTGCATGGGGCGATGACCTTTCTCATGCTCTGGTTGATCTTGCATTGGATGTATCGGCGGAAACTCTTTCTGAAAATCTGAACCATGCTGAGAATTAAGATAATCCTCCTTCTCGCCTTAGTCCTCATCAGCCCAGTGGCTGGCCGCGCCGAGAACGCGTCTCTGCGTATCGTGACTTTTGACATCGATGCCACGCCGCCAGTGGGCAGTATGATGGCGTATGATCCGGTGAAGGAGATCGGCGAGGTGAGCCTGCGTTGCCGAGGTATAGTTTTGTTGGGGGCTGAGCAACCTATCGTACTGTGTGCGGTGGATTGGCTGGGAATAGGCAATGAAGCGCATGATGCTTTTCGCGAGAGCATCGCCAAGGCGGTCGGCACCGATGCGGCGCGAGTGACGGTGCATACGTTGCATCAGCATGATGCTCCGGCTGCGGATTTCAGTGCGGAGAAGTTGCTGCAGGCCAAGGAATCTCCGCTGGGAAGATATGACGGAAAAGTCGCACGCACGGTGTTGAAGCGCTTGGGCGAGGTCTTGCCCCCTGCCCTCAAGGCGGCGCAACCGGTCACGCAGATCGGCTTGGGGAAAGCCACGGTGAAGGAAGTCGCCTCGAACCGTCGTATTCTGGGACCAGATGGGAAAGTTCGCGCCGTACGCTACACGGCCACGAAAGACCCGAAGCTGCGCGCGGAACCGGAGGGGCTCATCGATCCCGAACTCTGTCTCATCACGTTCTGGAACGGCGAGAAGCCCATTGCTTCGCTGAGTTACTATGCGGTGCATCCGCAGAGTTATTATCGCACCGGCATACCGAATCCGGATTTCCCCGGACTGGCCCGGCTGACTCGCCAGCTTGAGGTGCCGGACACCTTGCATGTCCATTTCAATGGCGCGGGAGGCAATCTGGGGGCGGGCAAATATAATGACGGTTCCCATGAGAACCGTTGGATACTCGCGCAACGCGTCGCAGAGGCGATGCGGAGTGCCTGGAGCAGTACCAAGAAGGAACCGATCACTGCGGCGGAGGTGAAATGGACGAATCAAGGGGTGGCACTTCCGGTCTCAGAAAGCATCAAGCGGGCGGAGATGGAAGCAGCGGTGGCCGGACCGGATGGCGGCATTTTGTTGGGTGCGGCGGCCAAGTTGGCCTGGCTCAATCGCTGTGAGAGCGGGCATCAGATCGAGATTGGCTGTCTGCAACTGGGGCGGGCGCGCGTGTTACATCTGCCCGGGGAACTGTTTGTGGAATATCAACTAGCCGCCAAGAAGATGCGCCCGGACCTCTTTGTCACCATGGCGGCGTATGGAGATTACGGGCCGGGATATATCGGGACCGCCATCGCGTATGAGGAAGGCGGCTATGAGACCAGTGCGCGGGCCTCCAATGTGGCGCCAGCAGTGGAAAAAGTGCTGATGGACGCCATGCAGAACCTACTCAAGTGACCAAAGCCCTCCCGCTACGGCTTTATTCGAGCGTGGACAACTGGTATTCATCGGCTAAGTTGTCCGGCTATGTCGTCGGTGAAAAAGACGCGGATTTTGGTCGGGATGAGCGGTGGAGTCGATTCCTCCGCCACGGCGGCTTTGCTCATGGAGCAGGGCTTCGACGTGGTGGGTGTGACGCTCAAGCTCTGGCCGCAGGATTGCGTCTCGCGGGCGGAGGACAAGTGCTGCGGTCCGCAGGCGGTGATGGATGCGCGCTCGGTGTGTCATAAGCTGGGGGTGCCCTACTATCTCATCGATGAATCGGCGGATTTTCAGAAGAAGGTCATCCAGTATTTTGCGGACGAGTATAAATCCGGCCGCACGCCGAATCCCTGTGTGATGTGCAATCAGCACCTCAAGTTCGGCACCTTGCTGGAGCGCGCCCGTCAATTGGGGGCGGACTTCATCGCCACCGGCCACTTCGCACGGTTGGAAAAAGACCCGACGACCGGTCGCACTTTGCTGAAACGCGGCAAGGATCTGAAAAAGGATCAGAGCTATTTCCTCTTCTCACTGCGGCAGGACCAGCTTTCGCGGGCCATGTTCCCCTTGGGCGAACGCACGAAGAGCGATACGCGGGACGTGGCGCGGTCGTGCAATCTCAAGACGGCGGACAAGGAGGAGAGCATGGAAATCTGCTTCGTGCCAGATAACAACTACGGGCGTTTCTTGCAGGAGGCGAAGCTGGTGGATAAGACGCGCGGGGACATCGTGGACGTCTATGGCTCCAAGCTCGGCGAGCATGATGGCGTGGCGTTCTACACTATCGGCCAGCGCAAGGGGTTGGGCATCTCATCGGTGAAGCCGCTATATGTCATCGAACTGGATGCGAACAACAATCGCGTGGTGGTGGGCGATGATACGCTACTGGAGCGGGATGAGTTCACGGTGCAGTATTGCAACTGGATCCCGTTCGAGCAGCCGCCGGAAAGCTTCGAGGCGATGGCGAAGATCCGCTACA
>JAURFH010000349.1 GCA_030834415.1 Verrucomicrobiota bacterium
TTGCAGGTTTCTGATTCCGGGTGTTTCTTTGTTACATGCACGCGTATCAGTTGATGGAACACGGGAAGCCTGGTCGTTTTGAATATCGGGAAGTTCCTGATCCAGTGCCCGGAGCCGATGAAGTGGTGGTGCAGGTGCGGGCTTGCGGGCTGAACCACCTCGACTTGTGGACGGAGAAAGGTGAGCTACCCACCGCTATCAAGCTGCCGCTCACCCAAGGTGGCGAAGTGAGTGGCGAGGTGGTGCAATTGGGCGCAGACGTGGATCAATGGAAGATCGGTGATCGCGTGGCCATCCAGTCGAATATCTTCTGTGGCGTCTGTGAGTTTTGCCAACGGGGTGATGAATCCATTTGTCTGAAGAGCGAGTTGCTCGGCGTGCAGCGGGATGGTGGATTCGCTGAGCAAGTCTTGGTGCCTGCCCGGACGTTGGTGCGTTTGCCAGATGCAGTGGATTACGCCACGGGTGCGGCCTTGACGCTGGCGGCGAGCACCGCGATGCACATGCTCACGGATCGCACGGAGGTGAAGCCCGGCGATTGGGTGCTGGTGATGGCAGGCGCGAGCGGGGTGGGGTCGGCGGCGGTGCAGATCGCGAAGCAACTCGGTGGCAAAGTCATTACTACCGGTTCCTCAGCCGAGAAACGTGAGTTCGCGCAAAAGCTCGGAGCCGATTTTACAGTGGATACCTCCAAGCCGGATTGGGCAGTGGAGGTGCGCAAGATCACCGGCAAGCGCGGCGTGGATGTGGTGGTGGAGCATGTGGGCGGTCCGGTGCTGGAGCAGATTTTCCATTGTCTGGCGCGCGGCGGCACCATCGTGACCTGCGGAGCGACTGCCGGTCGTGAGATCACCCTGAATCTCTGGCCCCTCTTTGTGAAACAGCAGCGACTCATCGGCAGTTACGGACGGAATCGCGCTGACTTGCAAGCCACACTGGATTGGGCCGCTGAGGGCCGTATCAAGGCCTCCATCGACACCGTCTATCCGCTGATGTCTGCGGGCTTGGCCTACGAACGGCTGCACGCCCGGCAAGTGTTGGGCAAAGTGCTGGTAGAGCCAGAGATGTCCAAGCGCGAGAAGTGGTCCGCGCGTGGCGCTGGACCATCATTTTAGTCCGTGGAAGGCTCTTTCTCGTTTCTTCAATCCGTTGCAGGCGAAGGTTTTGTAAAATCTGCGTGCAGATTTGTTACGATTGTGTGACAACATCCGCCTCATGTTTTCACTACAACAGCTCTTTGGTGAGGGTGATAAATTTTTCGGTCTGCTGGAAGCCAGTGCAGAAGAAGCGCGTAATAGCGTTCGCACGCTGGTGGGGTTCTTGGAGACCGCGGGCAAATCCGGCTCCATGGAAGAATTCGTCCTGACCCGGCGCAAAGAGAAGCGCATCACTGAGCAGATCAGTGAAGAGTTGGTGCGCACTTTCGTCACCGGTCTGGAGCGTGAGGAGATCGAGGCGCTCTCGCATGCGCTCTACAAGATTCCCAAGACGGTGGAGAAGTTCGCCGAGCGCTATTGCCTGGCAGCCGATCAATTGAAGGATGTGGATTTCAGCCGACAGGCTGCCGCCGTGGAGAAGACAGCGGAAATCTTGGTGCAGATGGTCAAGCTGCTGCGCAAGCTGCCGCCGTTGGAAAAGGTCAAGGAACTGAACGACCGGCTCCAGTACTTGGAAGGGGAAGCGGACAAGGTGATGCTGGAGTTGCTCAAGGATCTCTATACCGGCAAGTACGATCCCATCAAGACAATGATCGCCAAAGACCTCTATGAGCTTTTGGAAAAGGTCATCGATCGTTGTCGCGATGCCGGCAGCGTGGTGACGCACATCGTCCTGAAGAATTCGTAAGCGACCTGACGCCATGACAATGATCCTTTGCGTCATCTTGGTCGCGTTGATCTTCGAGTATATCAACGGGTTTCATGACACGGCCAATTCCATCGCCACGGTGGTGGCCACCAAAGTCCTGACGCCAAAGCAGGCGGTGGCGCTGGCGGCGATCTGCAATCTGGTCGGCGCGCTCTATGGCAATGCCGTGGCCAGCACCATCGGCAAGGGGTTGGTGGATGTTGCTTTCGTCACCTCCGCGACCATCATGTGCGGGTTGATATCCGGCATCATCTGGAACTTGATTACGTGGTATTTTGGGATCCCTTCCAGTTCCAGTCACGCCATGATTGGCGGCTTGGTGGGTTCCACCTTGGCGGCGGCACATGGTAATTGGGATGTGATTTATTTCACCGAGAAGGGCGGCATCCTGAAGAAAGTGGTCATCCCGATGTTTGTTTCCCCGGTTTGCGGAATCATCATCGGCTTCGTCATCATGGGTTTTCTGTATTTTTTGCTCCGGAAATGGCGTCCACATACAGTCAAGAAGGTGTTCGGGAATCTGCAGATTTTCAGTGCTGCAGGTATGGGAATTGCCCATGGCTTGAATGATGCGCAGAAGACGATGGGCATCATCACTTTGGCGCTGGTGGCGGGCACGGCTTCAGGCGCGTTGGATCAAGTGCCGGATGCTTTAAGTTTTTTAAAGACTACGGCCCCGGCGGAAGGGGAGAAGATGAAAGTAGCTCTTTGGATCAAGATCATGTGTGCGATCACCATGGCGGCGGGGACTTGGGCGGGCGGATGGAAGATCATCAAGACGCTCGGGCATAAGATGGTGCGGCTCCAGCCGGTGCACGGCTTTGCGGCAGAGACCACAGCCGCAACGGTCATCGGAGTGGCGAGCATGGCAGGCATTCCGCTCT
>JAURFH010000350.1 GCA_030834415.1 Verrucomicrobiota bacterium
GGATTTCACTTGGCCACCCCTTCCTTGAAATGCCGGGCTCCGGTCCCGTGCACGGGAATGTGGATTGAGCGCTGGCCAGTCCTAGCGCCCGCGCAGGCGAGACACTCCGAACATGGGGTTCCGACCCGATCGGAGGCGCAAAGAGTCTCGATCGAGTGGTGATCGAGGTCTGGTGTCACACGGAAGGTTGACCAGCCCATACTTCTGGCGATCACTAGCTCAGCGATGGAATCCACCGAGGCCATAAGAATGGAACGCCACCCCTGAAGCGATGGTTTGCGCCATTGGTGGGTGTAACCGGTCCACCCGCTTGAAACACCCGCGATCGCAAGCGCAAGCGGCAAAGGGATATGGGTGGGGTCACCATAAGCTCCGAAGCGGACTTTCCGGCCAACGAAACACTCGAGAGAGCGCAAGGGTGCATAGTTGCCCGATTTCCAAGCTTTCCAAATTCCTTGGGGAGCCTGCCCGGGGTTGACGTAGCAGGAACGTTCCACACCGAAGCGACCGTTTTCTTCGTGCCCGCGATGCATGCAATTGCCGCATATCAAACGGTCCAAGCCCGTCCGAATCGCTTCGGTAGGGGAAACGGATTTGACCAGAATCCAGATTTGAACCATGTCGCCCGTTTTCCGGTTGTCGGAAGGGGTGGAGAATCCAGTCGCGATGATCACACGGGACTCATCCTCGTGGAGAATGAAGCCGTTCACTGGAGACCTCCAATCGATTCGATGATGGCGACAATGGCCATGATGATCGCGAAGCCGATCATGGCAAGGGGACCGTGGAAGCGGGGGGGGATGCGTAGTTTCATGATTTGAGACACCGGCCACTATGGCCGGACCAGATACCTCCCGTCGGAAGGCATCGGATCCGGTCACTGCGGGGTGATGCGGGCTGCGACGCATAGTTGGTGGTCATGCGTCCCATCGTCGTCGTCGTACCGATAGTAAATCAGCCAATCGCCCGGAGGGAGACCGTCACCCTGTCCGAAGCGAACGAAAACCATGCACCAACAATCTTTTTCGGTGCCCGAAAGGATTTCATGGCATCCGTGATGGGAATCAGTCACGCCCCGAACCCAATCGGGCGTCGGGCTGATGGTTGCAATCGGAACGAAAGTTCCGGGGCGGATCCACCCTACGTTGGTGAAGGAAGCGAAGGGTTGTTCGGTCGTTGCTGTCGTTATTTGTGTCATGGAGCCGCCTATTTAAGACAGTACTCTACTGTTTTCCACAGGTTTTCGAAAAAAAGTGGCAAAGTGGCCTTTTCTAGGGGCGAGTTGCAGGAATGAAAGCGAAAGAGGAGGGAAAAGCGGTCGCAGAGAAACCCAGGGCGAAGATTGGGAGACCCCTCAAAACTCTTTCTGCTGAAGTCACAAAAAAAGCAATTGAAGCTGCCCGCCTTGGAATACCACTGGAACGGATCGCGATCGGTTGCGGGTTCTGGAACAACGGGGCCGGTTGGCAAAGCTACCTTGCCAGGAACCCGGCTTTCGCAGCAGAGCTGGAAGCTGCCCGCTTCGATGGAGAGGTTGAGCTTTCCTCCGTCGTCCGTTCCTGCGGACCAGGTTGGCAAGGTTCCGCATGGTTACTGGAGAGAACCCGAGGCTATGTTGCTCGCGCTCAATTGGAACACACTGGGAAAGGTGGGAAGGAACTATCAATTAGCGGGTCACTACTAGGAGCATTCGGAGGCGGGAGCAAATAGGATAGGGCGCTATTGGTATAGCCGCTATTTGCATAGGGAACCGATGGATCGCAGCTCAATGCATAGGACCACGGGGTAGGGGGACCACCCAGGTGGGGGGTGGGTGTTACCTTATACCCCCTCCCCCTCCCACAACCAATTTTATGGCAGTCAAGCAAATTAAGAAAAAGAAATCCCCTTCACTCGGCATGGGTTCGCATATCCCTGCATGGAAGCAGCGTAAGCTATTGGAGGAGGCTCAGCAGTTGCAGAACTTCCCTAAGATGATGCTTGGCCTACGCGATACCTATGCGTGGCAGGAGAAGGTATTGGGAGCTTTGAATGAGAAGCACTCGAAGGTGGCTTTGAAGGCTGCGAATGGTTCTGGCAAGACGAGTATGGTAGCTGCGAGTGCGGTGATCTGGCACATGCTCCGCTGGCCGGGGAGCTTGGTGGTGTGTACGGCTGGTGTGTACCGACAGGTGGCCGATGCGTTGTGGCCCCATCTGCGGAAGATGATCAATGGGTTGGGTGGCGAGGAGAATGGGTTCTCGATCAAGGATGGCGAGATCCGCTATGTATATCCCAAGAAGGTTGATGGTCAGGAGTTGGTGAGCCGGTGTATTGGGTTCTCTGCGAGCAACCCTGAGAAGGCGGAGGGCTGGCATGTGCAGGGTCCGAGCGGGGATTTGATGTATATCGTGGACGAGGCGAAGGCGGTGCCGGACGGGATCTTCCAGTCGATGGAGCGGTGCCAGCCTACGCGGACGTTGCTAATGAGCAGTCCGGGGGGTAGCTCCGGGTATTTCTACGATGTATTCCGGCGGAACGATGGTAAGTGGCAGACCTTTACCGTTACCGCTTTTGATTGCCCGCATATTCGGAAGGAGTGGATTGATGATCAGTTTGCGAGGTGGGGCGAGGGGCATCCGCTGGTGCGGTCGATGATTTATGCGGAGTTCATGGAGGATGATGGGAGCCTCACGGCGGTTAAAACATCCGACTGGCAGAAGGTTGTTTCTGGCCCACCCAAGGAGGA
>JAURFH010000351.1 GCA_030834415.1 Verrucomicrobiota bacterium
CGGCACTCCTGCGCCCATGTGCTCGCCACCGCCATCCTCCGCCTCTGGCCGGATGCCCAGTTCGCCTATGGACCGCCCGTTGAGAACGGCTTCTACTACGACGTCCAGTTGAGCCATCGCATCACTCCGGAAGATTTCGCCCAGATCGAGGAAGAGATGAAGAAGGAGATCAAGGCCAACAACATCTTCGAGAAAGTTGTCGTCTCCCGCGAGCAAGCCCTTGTCGACGCTCAGAACGGCCGGCTCGGAGCCCTATCAGAACGTGGCACTGTCAGCACTTTCAAGCTGGACCTCATCAACAGCATCCCAGAGGGCGAACCCATCTCCTATTTCAAGAACGGCGATTTCGTTGATCTCTGCGCCGGACCGCACGTGATGCGCACCGGCAACATTAAGGCGTTCAAGCTCACGAACGTGGCCAGCGCCTACTACAAGGGCGACGAAAAGAACCCGCAGCTCCAGCGCATCTACGGCACCGCCTTCAAGAACAAGACGGAGATGGAAGCCTACTTCAACATGATTGAAGAGGCCAAGAAGCGCGATCACCGCAAGATCGGTCAGGAGATGGGTCTCTTCGCCATGGACCCGGACTACACCGGCCCCGGCCTGCCCCTCTGGCTGCCAAAAGGCACCAACATAGTGGAGGAATTGGAAAAGCTCGCGAAAGAAACCGAGTTCGCCGCTGGCTACGTGCGCGTGAAGACGCCGCATCTGGCTCGCGAAAAGATGTACCGGACCTCAGGACATTTACCCTACTATGCTGATTCAATGTTTCCTGCGATGGAGTTCTTCGAATCCGCTGATGAACGTGAAGGACGGGCTAAACTGGAGGAGAAAATCTCCGATATTCAACGTCAAGTAGAGACACTGAATCCCGGCAGCAAACACATCCATCGTCCTGTCGGCATTGAGAACCCAGAGTCCATGATCGACACGAAGGTGAACGAACTCATGGCTCAACTGACTCAACTGGAGGCCGCTCGCACTCAATTCGGCTCCCGCTACTACCTCAAAGCCATGAATTGCCCGCATCACCATCGCGTGTTTGCGGCAGAGCCCAAGAGCTATCGTGACCTGCCCCTCCGCCTCGCGGAATACGGCACCTGCTATCGCTTCGAGCAATCCGGTGAATTGTTCGGCCTCATGCGCGTGCGTTCCATGAACATGAATGACGCGCACATCTATTGCACCGAGGAACAGTTCGCCGACGAGTTCCGCGCCGTGAACGAGATGTATCTGAAATACTTCAAGATCTTCGGTCTGGAGAAGTATCAGATGCGCTTCAGCACACACGACCCCAAGCGCCTTGGCGAGAAGTTCGTCAACGAGCCCGAGCTGTGGATGAAGACGGAAGACATGGTGCGCAAGGTGCTCATCGAATCCGGCATCAACTTCGTGGAAGTGGCGAATGAAGCCGCGTTCTACGGCCCGAAGATCGACGTGCAGGTATGGAGCGCCATCGGCCGCGAATTCACCATCGCCACAAACCAGGTTGACTTCGCCGTGCCCGCCAAATTCGGCCTTACATACAAGGACCGTGACAACACGAACAAGACTCCATTGTGCATCCATCGCGCCCCGCTGGGCACACATGAACGCTTCATCGGCTTCCTGATCGAGCATTATGCAGGCAACTTCCCGCTCTGGCTCGCGCCTGACCAGGTGCGCGTCATCACCATCGGTGACGACGAGAAACTCGTCGGCCATGCCAAGGCCATCGTGAACGAACTCCGCGGCAAGATGGTCCGTGTGGACGGTGATTTCGGTGCTGAGCCTATCAAGGCGAAGATTCAGAACGCCGAGCAATCCCGCGTGCACACCATGCTCGTCCTCGGCACCCGCGAACTCGAAAACGACAGCGTTGCCATCCGCCTCCACGGCAAAGGCAACGTCGGCACCAAGCCCACCAGCGAAGCCATTGCGGATATCATGGCCTCGATCACCGAGCGCAGGGCGAATCCGGTGCATGAAGTGAAAAAGCAATAGGCTGATAATCTAAAGGAATCGAACTATCACAACCCAAGGTTGTTTCGCTTATGCGGGATTACCTTGGGTTTCTGTTAGATAGGCGCTACCCAGAATTGGTAGCGTCCAGCTTGTCCGTCTTCGATATCACTTCGGCACTTAGCGCTATCTCGCTATCCCCTTATCGGGATACTCCTACCTGTTACAAACCGTCTTTGGAACACTTGCACTCCAGGCTTCAGCGCTTTCATAAGCTCGTCTTTTGCAGAACCGCGAATAGGTCCGAATGCTTTGTTGCAAAGCAACTTACACCCTGCTAGGTAGCCCTGCTTTTTTAAGAGAAGCGTTTACCTACACTATGAAACATATCTTGTCGGGGGCCTTGATTTGTTTGCTTTCCCTTCTTTCTTTCAACGTCATTTCCGCCGAGACACCACCGGCAATCAGCCTCAGTTTTCGGACTGGCGCGGGTGCTAATGAAGGCCAGGGAGTAGCCGTTGGCAGTAACGGCACCATCTATTCCACCGGGCAATACTCCGGAACCGGCACCTTTGGCTCCACCACATTAACCAATGGCGGAGCTCAGGATTACTATCTCTCTGCCCACAGCCCGGACGGCACTCCTCTCTGGGCCGTCCGCGCCGGTTCGACTCTTTCTGATTTCGGCTCAGATGTGGCACTGGACAAGAACGGAGATGTGGTTATGGTCGGCGTGGCCGGGCGCACCACCCAGGGAGACACAGTT
>JAURFH010000352.1 GCA_030834415.1 Verrucomicrobiota bacterium
CGGCTGCTAAGGCTTTTGCGAGATCAGCATCACGCCGAGCGGCACGATGCCTTGCTCGCGCGCCTGAAGGAAGAGGCATTGAAATCCATCGCGCTCCGGGAAGCGCGCCGCATCAACGTGCCGCGGGTCACCTATCCGCCGGACTTGCCCGTGACGGCACGGAAGGATGAAATCGTCAAGGCCATCCGGGAAAACCAAGTGGTGGTCATCGCGGGTGAAACGGGCTCGGGCAAAACCACACAGATACCGAAGATGTGCCTGGAGGCGGGCTTGGGTATCGAGGCAAAAATCGGTTGCACCCAACCACGGCGCGTCGCGGCGCTTTCCATCTCCAAACGTATTGCAGAAGAATTGCGCGCAAACTGGGGCCGTGAGGTGGGGTGTAAGATACGGTTCGACGACCGCTCAAGCCCGCACACCTACATCAAGCTGATGACGGATGGCATCCTGCTGGCCGAGGCGCAGGGTGATCCAAATCTATCCGAATACAACGCCATCATCATCGACGAAGCGCATGAGCGTTCGCTGAACATCGATTTCCTGCTGGGCCATCTGAAGAACCTGCTCGCGCGACGCAAAGATCTGAAGCTCATCGTCACTTCCGCGACGATCGATACGCAGGCTTTCTCGAAGCATTTCAATGACGCACCGATCATCGAAGTCTCCGGGCGCATGTATCCGGTGGAGGTCCATTACCAGCCGCTGAACTCGGAATCAGAAGAAAGCGGCGACGTGAACTACGTGGACGCCGCCGTGAGTGCGTGCGAGCGCATCCTGTATGAGAGCAACACGGGCGATGTGCTCATCTTCATGCCCGGCGAGCGAGACATCCGCGAGTCGGGCGATCAGTTGCAAGGTCGTTTCACCGGTGAGGCCGAGATCATCCCGCTCTTCGGTCGCTTGAGTTCGGGTGATCAGCAAAAGGTCTTTGCCCCATCCGCCAAGCGTAAGGTGGTCATCGCAACGAACATCGCGGAGACATCGCTCACGATCCCGGGCATCCGTTATGTAATCGATGCCGGGTTGGCGCGTATCAGCCGCTACAATCCGCGCACGCGCACACGACGTCTGCCCGTGGAGGCCATCTCCCAAAGCAGTGCGAATCAGCGCAAGGGCCGTGCGGGTCGTGTGCAAGACGGCATCTGTATCCGTCTCTACTCCGAGGAAGACTTCAACGAGCGCCCCGCCTTCACCCAGCCGGAGATCCAGCGCTCGAACCTTGCCGAAGTCATCTTGCGGATGAAGGCGTTCTATCTCGGCGACATCGAGACATTCCCGTTCGTCCAACCACCGACACCGGCGGCGATCTCCAATGGCTACGCGCTCCTGCAAGAGTTGGGTGCATTGGATGAGCAGCGCGCCATCACTCCGCTGGGACGCGATCTGGCAAGGTTGCCGGTCGATCCGACCATCGGGCGGATGTTGCTGCAATCACAGCGCGAGCATGCGACACGTGAGATGCTTATCATCGCGGCGGGCTTGAGTATCCAAGACCCGCGTGAGCGGCCAAGCGACCAGAAGGAAGCAGCGATGGCGGCACATCGGAAGTTCAACGATCCGAAGTCGGACTTCCTCGCGCTGCTGAATATCTGGAACGCGGTGCATGATCAGTGGGAGCAATTGCGCACGCAAAACCAACGACGCAAGTTCTGCAAGCAACAGTTCCTCTCCTACCTACGGATGCGTGAGTGGCAGGACCTCTACACGCAACTGCACAACGCATTGGAAGATCTCGGCACGCTGAAGCTGAACGAAAGCAATGCGCAATATGACGCCATCCATCGCTCCATCCTGGCGGGCTTGATCGGGCATGTGGCGCAGCGTGAGGAGCGGAATAATTACAAGGCGACCGGGAACCGGCTGACGACGGTGTTCCCTGGTTCGGCACTCTATGAACGCGGCGAGTTCTGGCCCAAGAAAGGAGCAAAACCAGACAACAAAGCGCCCAAACCGAAATCCAACCAACCACACTGGATCGTAGCGGGCGAGATTGTAGAGACATCGCAACTGTTCGCACGTACCATCGCTGGCATCGATCCGCAGTGGATCTATCAGCTCGCACCGCATTGCTGCAAAGTGACGCATCACAATCCACACTGGAGCGTGAGTTCAGGACGCGTGCTGGTGGAGGAGATAGTGACGTTGCAAGGGCTGGAAGTGCAGCGGCGCAAGGTGGTGTTCGGCAATATCAACCCGCAGGAAGCCACGAAGATTTTCATCCGCGCGGCCCTGGTCGAGGGTAATCTCCTACCACAACGCGGGCGTAATGAAGACGATTCCAACGATGTGCGTGTAATGGCGACTGTTAAAACGAAGGATGCCTTGCCACCCATCTATGACTTCATGCTCAAGAACCGGGCGGTGCGGCAGAAGATCGAAAACTGGCAGACACGGGTGCGGCGTTACGGCTTCGCAGACTTGGATCAAGTGATGTGCGATTTTTATGCGAAGCACATCCAGAACGTCTCCAGCGTGCATGAGCTGAACCGTTTTTTGCGCGACTTGAAGAGTCAGGATGCGCTCTGCATCACGGAAGCGGAGATGACGGGTGGACAGGCTTTGGGCTATGACTCGGAAGCGTTTCCGGACGCCGTGGCCGTCAGTGGCCAGCCAGTTCCCCTCACCTATGCCTATGCGCCAGGCGAGGAACATGACGGCGTGACGGTGCGACTGCCCTTCACCATCGCGCAGAGTGTCTCGCCCGCGCA
>JAURFH010000353.1 GCA_030834415.1 Verrucomicrobiota bacterium
GATGGGCAGGCCGGATGCGCTCGTCCAGGATGCCATGAATCTGGAAACCGATCAAATCCTTGGGCAGGGATTCGTAAGCAATCTTGCCAGTTTTTCCTATCATCTCGGACATCGAGGTGCGGGCAATGGTGTATGCGTTATTCCGCATGGCCCTGAAATATTGTTCCAACAAGTTTTGTCTTTTCATTGTGTCTGTTTGAAGTGACACAATCGCCGCCATCGTGGACGGGTTCATCCCGCTCTTCTGCATTTTCTTGAGCAGTCTATCGGCTACACGCTGGTTGGCGACGATCTTCAGGATGACGCTCTTGGGAACCCCAGGAAACAGGGTCTTATTGATCGTCCGCTTCGCCTCCAACATGGAATACTTTTCCAAGGTGGAGGTGAATATGCGACCCATGTTTCGCAGATAAACCGATGCAAGTGATTCGATTCGCTTTTCCACGAAGGATGCGAATTCCGAAAATCCGATCTCGATGTTGTAGGCGATATGCCTGGGACTCTTTATGTTTTCATCAACCAATGAAAATCGCAGTCTGCGTGAAATAATTCCCATAGCCTGCCGGGCAATGCGGTTGATCGAATATTGGACTTCAATATGTTGAATCCCAATAAGCGATGCCAATTCCGCATTGAACCGGCGCGTCCTTAAATCCATTATTTGCCCTTCTTGTCGGCGGCATCCATCTGGTTGGCCACCTTCTTGGCCCAAGACCATCCGGCATCACCACCCCACAAAAGCCAGGCGATGTAGCCATTGGAATCCTTGCCCCAACCCTCGCCCTTCTTGTCCACTTCGTGACGGGCGAAGAAGGATACCATGCGCTTTATCGTGGATGGCGACATTTCCTTGCCATTGGAGAGGTCACGGGCGCGGGCGATACCAACAGCAGTTCCACCCCTGCCATACTTTTTACGCAACTCCAGACCCCGCTTGGCGGCGGCGCGAACCGATGCCGGTGGCGTGAAATTGATCTTGTCGTACTTGCCCTCTTGCAGGGATTCAGCCACCAGTTGATCTTCTGGTTCCGGCGTTTTCTGCAAATCCTTGTCCACCCCGGTCGGCAATTCTTTGACAGGATTCATGCCTCCGGCAGCACGGGGCGGAACCTTCTGCGAACCAGCTAATGACTCGGGGAAGAGGTCGGCAATATTTGACTCGTCCATGAGGGGGAAGGCGGCGCGGGCAATTGCTCGGCCAACATCCACGGGAATCTGACCAGTCGCAACCCGCATGACGATGGCGGTGAGATTCTCGATCTGGAGACCGTTGAGGGCAGAATCCGAAATCTGCTGCTCGGTCTCGCCGGGAGCCAACTCGTCCGGCATGAGTTCTTGCATCTTCTGGATGTTGTGCTGCTCTTGCTCGAAATCGAGGCCTCGCTCCTGGGCGATGGTCTGAACAGACTTGGCCCCGATGTTGTAATAAATCTGATCTGCCTGGGAATCGGCAATCTTGTCCCTAGCTTCGACCGCGGGTGGCGTGATGATGATTTCGACCTGATCGAGGACATTGATGGGCAAGCGACCCATCTCGGCGGCATGGCGGATCACCCTGGTAATGATCCGCAAGAAGTGGCGACGATAGAAGGCCTGCAATCGGACACAGTTGCGAAGGAATGGCGATTCGGCAGTCAGGCTGGATGCATAGTTTGCACCGGAGATGTTTGCGCTGGAAAGCCATTCCGGGGCGTTGTGACGGTTGCCAGCGGATCGCAGCAAGGCCTGGAAGATGTCCAGGTGATCCGTTGCCGATTCTGCCCCCGGCGGTTTCACATAGTTCATGCCCTTGGGGATATCCAGGAAGGTTCCCGGCTCAATGCGCTGATAATCTGTGGACCGTCCAGCTGGAGCGTTGGCGACCGAATAATCTGTCGCATCATCCACGAATGTCTCGACCTGTTGGATGCTTGCCGTATCGTGTTGGCGAACCGCAGCAATGGCGGACTGGACTGATGCCCCCTCGCCCAGGTTTCGGCGCAGCTTGGCGGCAATTGAAAAGGTTTCCAGGGTCTCAAAGCTGAAGTCTGAAACGCCCCGCTTGATTGACTTCGGGACATTACACTTGATGTGAACCATGTTGTGAGCTTTGACAATCTCCCCTGTCGGCGTTTCAGGGGTCTTGTCGTGATTCTCATCCTCTCCACGGGGAGCGGAATGGACAACATGGTAATTCTTGATGTGGAATACATCGTCCGGGTCGGTCTCAATCCCGTAAGACCAATGGGCGAAATCCTCTCCGGGGGGCTGGATCACCTGTTCCGGCTCGACGGTGCGAACCAATAACCGTCCAGAAGGCTGGGGGAACAGGCGGAGGAAGCATTCGCCATCGGTGCGGGATCGGCTGAAGACTTCCTGTTCAAGCAAATCCCATTCGTTGTCGTTGCGGAATTTCTCGACTACTTCCTGGACGGCATTGACGAGCGAGTCCTCGGCATCCGTACCTGCTTTAGGCCCGATCCGATAGTTGAACCCCGGCCCGATGACATATGAGCAGAGTCCGTTGAGTAATCCTTGAGCATTAGGATTAGTGGTAGCCACCAATCGTGCCTGGGCGCGGAAGAGTCCAAGCTGCTGCTCGGAATACCAGAACGGATAGTTTGATCCGTAGATGCGGTCCTGGGGGTTTGAAATAGGATAGCTATAAACCCCACCATCCCTAAAACGATCCAGAAGATCAATGTAAGAAGAAAGCCAGAAATC
>JAURFH010000354.1:0-1785 GCA_030834415.1 Verrucomicrobiota bacterium
GGTTCTCCATGAAGTATTGGATCAGCTTCGTCTGCAGGCTCAGCACCGCCGTCGCCGCCTTTTTGCCCGATTCCACACCCGGCTGATGATACGCATTGATGTTCGCCAGCGTGGCGTAATAGCCGACCGCGCGTTCATACAGCGCGATGAGCACGCCCACACTGAACGCCGAGCAATCCTTGATCGTGATCGTCACCGATTCACGGTCCTTCTCGAAGAGTGCCGTGCGCGTGCCCAGCAGGAAACCCTGCAGGTAATCACCCGTCGTCACATTCGGCTCCACAAAGAGCGATTGCCCGTCGCGATCCTTCAACACCTTCACGAACGTCACGAAGAAGTTGTGGCGCCCCTCACGCAGCTGCTGCACATACGCGTGCTGGTCCGTGGAACCCTTGTTGCCATACACCGCGATGCCTTGGTTCACCACCTTGCCATCCAGATCCAACTCTTTGCCCAGCGACTCCATGATGAGCTGCTGCAGATACTTCGAGAACAGCTCGAGACGATCCTTATACGGCAAGATCACCATGTCCTTCGTCGCCGCACCCTGGTCGATGTATTTCCAGATGAGCGCGAGTTGCGCGGCTGGATTCGCCTTCACATCCGTCGAACGCGTCACGCTGTCGCACGCCTTCGCGCCATTCAACAAACCGTCGATATCCAGCCCCTGCAACGCCGCCGGCAAAAGACCCACCGCGGAGAGTTCGCTCGTGCGACCGCCCACCCAGTCCCACATCGGGAAACGGCGCAGCCAGTAATTATTCTGCGCCACCTTGTCCAGTTCCGAGCCCAAGCCCGTCACTGCCACTGCATGGTCTTCAAATTTCAATCCCGCCCGCGTATAAGCCGCGCGCGCTTCGGACATGCCGTTGCGCGTCTCCTTCGTGCCGCCGGACTTCGAGATCACCACCACCAGCGTTTCCCCCAGTTGCCCGTCCAGTTGCGCGAGCACCTTGTCGATGCCGTCCGGGTCCGTGTTGTCGAAGAAATGCGGCTGCAACTTGTCCGCCTTCGGCTGGCTCAAGGCATTCGCCACAAATTGCGGTCCCAGTGCCGATCCACCGATACCCACGATGAGCACATGCTCGAACGGCCCGTTCGCCCCATGCGTCTCGCCGCGATGCACCGCGCCCGCGAAATCCTTCACCGCCTTCAGCGTTTCATCGATCTCCTGCTTCAGCTCCGGCGTCGGTGCGAGGTCCGAGTTGCGCAGCCAGTAATGCCCCACCATGCGCTTCTCATCCGGATTGGCGATCGCGCCCTTCTCCAGTTCCGCCATCGCTTTGAACGCGCCTTGGATCGGCGTCGCCATGCTGGCAAAGTAATCGTCCGGGAAATTCATGCGGCTCAGGTCCAGCGCCAGACCGATTCCGGGAAACTCCGTGTAATATTCCTGAAAACGCTCCCAGAGCTGCTCATTTGTCTTCTTCATAGCGATAAATAGGGGTTCAGCATACGGCTGCCGGTAACCCGACGAAACAACATACTTTTCACAATTACCATGAAAAAAATTCCCTTCTCTGGTGGGTGAGCATACCGCCTGCCCCAATGACCATTCCAAAAGCGCCCCGGTCTTGTAGTCCGGTCTTCATTGCATCCCGCGCCAGAACCGTTACAGTGGGGACATGGTACCTTTACTTATCGCCTTGGGAGTGTTGGTGGGCATCGCCCTCATCATCGGCCTCTGGGTCATGGGCATTTACAACGGTCTCGTGCGCCTGCGTCAGGCCGTCCGCAATGCCTGGTCTCAGATCGATGTGCAGCTCAAACGCCGTCACGATCTCA
>JAURFH010000354.1:1795-2691 GCA_030834415.1 Verrucomicrobiota bacterium
TCTCGTGCGCCTGCGTCAGGCCGTCCGCAATGCCTGGTCTCAGATCGATGTGCAGCTCAAACGCCGTCACGATCTCATCCCGAATCTCGTCAATACGGTGAAGGGCTATGCCAATCACGAGAAGTCCACGCTGGATGCCGTGATCAGCGCCCGCGCCAAGGCCACCAGCGTCAATGTCTCCGCCGGCACCGCCGAACGGATGAAGGCCGAAGGCGAACTCAGCTCTGCCCTCTCCCGCCTCCTCATGGTCACCGAGAATTATCCGGACCTGAAAGCGGACAAACAGTTCATCTTGCTGCAAGAAGAGCTGACCAGCACCGAGAACCGTGTCGCCTTCGCGCGCCAGTATTACAACGACAGCGCGCAACAGCATAACGTGGCCGTGCAAACCTTCCCGGCCGTGTTGATCGCCGGCATGCTCGGCTTCAAAGAAGAACCCTTCTTCGAGGCCCCGGCCGAGGCGAAGCAAGCCCCCACGGTGCAGTTCTGAGCGGTGACCCTGCACTCGCTAATCTCGCAAGCGTTGCTCGTGAAAGCGGGCAACGCTTTCTGCTTTCACACTCTGGCACCTTAGTCAGGTAGTCCCATGAAACTTCCACCATCCTTCGCCCCCATCATCGCGGAGGAGCCCTATGACGATATGGGCCGGGAGTTTCAGGAGATCTTCGGCACTTGGCTGGATGAAACCGTCGCGCGGCGACAAGGCGATCCCCGGCCCGGCCATTGCAAGATCCTAGCCTTCCAATTGTTTCGCCGCCGCCTCGCGCTCGCACAAAAATATCAAACGTTCTTCGCCACTCAGATGCTGGCTGGCAAACGCGAGCTCTGGCGTGAACGCTACACCGGGGTGCAAGCTGGTCACTGTTACAGCTTCGCCATCCGCCAGATGCCCCGCA
>JAURFH010000355.1 GCA_030834415.1 Verrucomicrobiota bacterium
ACCTCCAGTTTCCCCGGCCTTGTCTCAGAAACTAATGTCGTCGACCCACCGCCATCCAAGTTGATTGCATTGTAGGCACCTTGCGCCACCAACAAATCGACGAGTTCATGGTAATTTAATCCCTCGCTAAAACGCGGCTGCCGTCCATCCACCACCACCATGATCAGCTTCGTCCCTTCTTTGTCGAAACCGATGGCCGTGCGCGGCTCCAATGAATTCTTCTCCGGCACCGGATCAGGCCCGCGCTGGCCTTCCCTCACAAGAAAGATATTTCCCGAGATGGCGTTATAGACCTCATTGGTAGGCCGCAGTAATGAAGGCCGGTTGTCTTTGCTGAGATATAGCGTCGGCGCATCCCACTTGCGCTCACCCTCGGTGTATTGCACGCCGCGCGAGGCCGCGATGCCATGCACACCCACCGGATCGCCCGTGCGCGGATAATAATCCCACGGCGTATTGGAAACCCACGGCGAAAAGAAATCGCCGTTGATAGCGAGCTGCGCCTGAAATTCCTTCGCAAACTCACTCGTCGTCCGCGCGTTCAGTGATTCCTTCTCCCCCACCTTGCCCGGTGTGACTAAGAAACTGATTCCGGGTGCCTTCAGATCCACCGTCACGATGTGGATGACCACGGGTCTTGGCTCTTTCCTCACCTCGCGCACATAAGTGATACCCGGAAACAACTCTTGGGTGATCGGTGCTGGTTGAGGCCGCAGATAATACCACGCCGTCACCCCGCTCCCGGTAAGCAGCAATCCAAGCCCCAAAGAAAACAGCCCGCGAAGAATCGCTCTCCGCCCCGCTTTAGCCACCTGCTGAAACCATCCTTTGGTCACCACCCAACCGAAAACCAGCGTGCACCCAAACCCGATAAGCACGATCCACAAATTCTGCGGCCAGCTGTTCATGGTGGTCAGCCGTCAGATGGAGTATTCGGTAGCCTCCTCCGTCAGCGTCTGGAAGTTGATGCCGTTCGCCGTGTCATTCAGCACCGTGCCCAGTTGCTGCCACACTCCACGCAATTCCGGCGGACACTGCGGATCATTCATCGCCGGCGTATCGAGCAATGCCCCGTGGATGCATCGTAGCACATCCCCCACAGTGATCTCGCCGGGCGGCTTGGCCAAGAGATAGCCGCCCACCTTGCCGCGTACACTCTTCACGATCTGTTGTGATTTCAGCTCGATGAGGATCTGCGTGAGATAGTTCGCCGGGATTCCCTGCTCCGCCGCCAGCGATTCCACCCGCTGCGCCTTGCCCGAGGCATAATGCCGCGCCAGGCCGAAGACGGCACGCATCGCATAATCACTTTTCACCGAGAGTTTCACACCGCGAATCTAATCCCTCCCCCTGAGCCGGGCAAAGCAGTATTCGCAACCTATTTTCCCGTAAGCCCCTTGAGATACGCAAAGATCAGTTTCGGCAGGTCCCGGCTATAACCGCCCTCCAGCACGTTGACCGTCGGCAGCCCCAGCTTGCGGATGCTTTCACCCATCCAGTGAAAGTCTTCCTCTTCCAGCGTGCCCTGCGCCAGCGGATCATGCGCATACGCATCAAACCCGGCTGATACACAAACCAAGTCCGGCTTGAACTTGCCCATCTCCTCGAGCGCCTTCGTCAAAACCTTCCGCCACTCCTCCCGCTTGGTGTAAGGGGCGACGGGATAATTGAAACAGTTCTCACCCACATTCTTCGTCCCTGTGCCCGGATAGCACGGATGCTGGTGGATGGAGTAAAAAGCCGTGTTCGGCTTGCCCAACAAGATGGCCTCGGTCCCGTTTCCGTGATGCACGTCAAAGTCATACACCGCCACCTTATTCATCCCGAGCTTCTGCGCCTGCAAAGCCGCGATCGCGATCTGATTGAAATAGCAGAACCCCATCGCCTTGTCCTGCGTGGCGTGATGCCCCGGTGGCCGCATCAGGCTGAACGACAGCTCCCCCTTCTGCGAGAGTTCTAATCCCCGCAAAGCCGCCCCCAACGACCTCCGCGCATGTTGCTCGATATTCTTGTGCGCCAAGGTATCCCCATCGAAATCATAGAGCGCCTCAGTGATACGTTTCAGATGCGCCTCCGTATGCGCCAGATGGATCACCTTATCCTCCACTGCCGCCGGTTTGTCCCAAGTGAGCTTGATATCCTCCTGCTCGCGCAGCTTCGTCAGCGTATCTGTGATGCGCGCCGGTCGTTCCGGGTGCCCGTAAGATTCGTAACCCGTGCAACGTTCATCAGTGATCAGGTGCATAAGGACATCCTGCTCCTTCCATCGCAAAAACTCAAAACGGATTTCTCACAACACTTTGGAGTGCTGCGGCTTGACGCAGCTTTCCGCCGAGGCGGCTTGACGCCTCGACAAATGAAACCTCCATGGTTCAAACTCCGTCCTATCAGCTATGAACATCCGTCGCCAATTCTGTTTACTGGCCATTTGCCTGAGCACTCTGTTCCTCATTCCTTCGATTTCTTTCTCGCAAGAACAGCAAAAGCAGAAAAAGACCGCTACCCCCAAGCTGCCAGACGGCGTCAAAAAGTTGACGGACCTCGCCTACAAGCAAGCGGGCGGCATGACTTTAATGCTCGACCTGTATCTGCCCGAGAAAGTGGAAGGCAAAATGCCGGTGGTCGTCTGGATTCACGGCGGCGGCTGGAATAAAGGTAGCAAAGACCGTTGCCCCGCCGTATGGATGGTCA
>JAURFH010000356.1 GCA_030834415.1 Verrucomicrobiota bacterium
GAATACGCCAAGGTGAAGCGTCTCTACGACAAATTGAAGATCCCGCAGCTCACCGAGATCGAATACTTCGATGGACCCCATACCATCAATGAGCAGGGCACTTACAAGTTCCTGCACAAAAACCTGAACTGGCCGGAGCCGAAGTAACCACACTTAGTCGCGCAACCGCGACATCGCCAGTTTCAGGCGCGTCATCGATTCATCCTGGAACTCCGCCAGAAAGAAATGGTCCGCTTGGGCGATTACCTGACTGGTGACCTTTACGCCGCGTGCTTGCAGCTTCTCCACGCGTTTTTCCAGCATCCGGTTCTGCACAAAGATCTCTTTCTCTCCGCACAGGAATTCCAGCTTATGCCCCGCGCGATAAGACGGCATGCTTTCACTGGGCGGATACCCGGCGATGCAGATGGCCCCGGCGAATTGCGAGGCGCGCGGTCCATAAAGCTCCAGCACTCCCGAGACACCCGCGGAGAGACCGATCAGCACCGGCTTGGGTAAAGGTTCCTCCAGTTGCAACCTTTCCTGTGTGGCCCGCAAGGCCTGCTGCAAATAGAGCGGATGAATGTTTCCGCCACTCAACCCATAGGCTGGCGCGATGATGACCCGATCCGGAAACGTCTTCGCCAACAGATGGACGGGCCAAAGAAAACTGCCGCCATAGCCGTGCACAAAAACGATCGGTGGCAGATTGGTATCCAGCTTTTCCGGCAGATAGACCGTCGCCATTCCATTGGTCGGCGTGCTCTCGGAATAGCAGTAAGGCAAAGTACTGCGAACACTTTTGAAGACGTCGTCCTTCTTGATCTCGTCGTAGAGAGGAACGAGGAGGCGTTGCAATCTTCCAGCCTGTTCCTGCGAGAGACCGATCATCTGGGCGGCAGTGGCGCTTAAGCCAACGGCCTGCGCCTCACTCATGCTGGAGAGGCCCAAGCGATAGGTCGCCAGCCAGCGAGTATCGATGCCGGCCGGTGGTTTGGCGGCATATCGTGAAGGCCATTGCAAGGTCGCCACCGTTTGCGCGAAACCGCTCAACGCAAACACCAGCATCAATGATAGGATGGAAAATCGGTGTACCACTTGCCGGTAACATCGTTTGCGCTTCGTTTGAAATCAAGCGGCAGAAAACGGATGACGAAATCAACCAAGGGGCTTACTCAAGCTTGAGAGATAATCGCCGCTCCTTTTCCTCTCCCTCCACCTGCACCACGATCTCGTCATCACTGATCTCACGGCATTCCACCAGCACCGGGGCATTGTTGAACTGCACCCGTTTTTTATCACCCGAGAACAACGGGTAATTACGTTCCCCAATAGCTAACAACACCACCTTGCTAGCCCCTGTACCGCTCACGCCCTTCACGGCTATATCTAGGCTCGCCTTCACCATTTCATTGGTCGCTGGAACAGGCGCAGCCGCTGGTGTGCTCACTTTCGGAGCATCAACCACCTTAGTTACCGGTGCTTTAGCAGGTTCTGTCGGCTCACTAGTATTGACCTTGTTGTCCGTCGTCACTTTGGCCACCGAAGTATCAGCCTTTACCAACCCCTCCACCCAGTTGATGTAACCCGAAGCCCCACCCGCATGATAACCGGCGCGCGCCCCCAGCACCGAGCCATCCTTGCCCATCACCACGAATAGCGGAAAACCGCCTTGCACCCCGGCAGCTTCTCCCAACGCTATCAACAGGTTCATTCTTTTGACCATTTCGGGATCGTCACTGGTGACCGTGGTGGGCATGAGATACTCTGTGATCTCCAGTTTTTCAGCGGCAAACTTGCCCCACTCCGGTTTGGTGAAAACATCCCGCGATACCCGCTCGCAGATACCGCAATTGACCAGATTGAACCGGATGACCGGTGTCTTTCCTGCGGTCTGGGCCCGATGCAATGAATCATCGATCAACTCACTTACCTCTGGTGGGGCATCCACAAATGCCTTGCCCTCCTTACCGTGCAGATAGCGGGCCACATATTTTTGCGCAGTACCGTTCCGCCACATCTGGAAACCAAAAGACAGCGCCAGCGCGAATGCGAAAATCAGCAGTTTGGAAACAATGCTACGTGAACCTGCCATTACACCTGCACTGTGCGGGAAAATTCATCGAGTCGCAAACTAAACCGTTCACGCCCGCGGATGGAATTTCCGATGCACCTCACGCAACCGGCTCCCCGCCACATGCGTATAGATCTCTGTGGTGCTGATATTCGCATGACCGAGGAGTTCCTGGATCACGCGCAGATCCGCGCCATGCTCCAGCAGATGCGTAGCGAAACTATGCCGCAGCATATGGGGCGTCACATTCCGCGCGATGCCCGCCAGCTTCACCCGCCGCTTCACCCGCCACCACATGCTCACCGCTGCAAAAGGTTTGCCGCGACGGCTGAGGAACAAGGCAGCTGGTGATTTTGGTGTGACCAGTTTCGGGCGTGCCACGCTCAGATAACGGTTGATGGCCTCCACCGCCACCTTGCCCACCGGCACCACCCGCTCCTTGTTTCCCTTGCCGATGACATTGATGAACCCCGCCTCCAGATGAAGCTGTTCCAGACGGATGGTGCGCAATTCGCTCAAGCGCAGCCCTGAGGCGTAAGCCAATTCCAGAATCGCCTGATCGCACAAGGCTTCTGGCGTCTCCATCGGCAGCGGCTTGAGCAATTGATCCACCTCTGAACTGGTGAGCGCCTTGG
>JAURFH010000357.1 GCA_030834415.1 Verrucomicrobiota bacterium
TCCGGACCCACACCGCCACCTTCATTCCCGAAGCGATGGCACAAGATGCATTGGGCATCCACAAATGCCTGGCGACCTTTGGCGAAATTCCGGCCGCTCTCCACTTGATCCAGCGACCCCGCGAGTTCGGCCATGGTCCACTCTTTCACAAAGGCGTGCTGTTTCGGCTCAGGGAAACTCGACTTGGCGGGTTTGCCCTGTTTCAGATTCGCTTCCAAGCTGGTGAGCATGGGTTGCAAGGCCTCTTGCTCGGATGCGGTGAGGTTCGCCAAGGCTTCGGCGTAAAAGTTCTTCAAGAAGTTCGCGAGACTGGAGCCATCGCCATAGGGGCGACCCGCCTCTTTGAACCATTTCTCCAGTTGCGGATTGTGGTTCTTGCTCATGGGCATCGGTCCCGGCTTGGTGCCCGGGTAATCCGGCTCGTAGAACTGCACGTTCTGGGAGGCGGCGAGCTTCTGGCCCATGAAGGTGAAGTATTGTTTGCGCTGATCAAGCGACCAGCCCTGGGCGGTGCGCAGGTGGAAGAGGTAGTGGATCTGCTCCTCTTGCGTGACGGCGTCCGCCATGAGCTTGAGCGTCTTGCCGATGACGGTGGGCGATTGCAGATAGATGAGCACCTGCGAGAGCTCGCGGTTCAGGGATTCCGCCTGGGCGGGATACTGCGCATCCAGCTCGGCAATGAGGGCATCGGAGGCGTCCTTGGTCGGGCGACCCTGCCGGATGCAACTCAGCGCGATGAGGCGGAGCTTCTCCAATTGTTGCATCTCATTGAGTGAACGGAGCGGGAAGCGTTTCAGGGCATCCAGCAAAGCCGGTTGCGTTTCCTTACCACCCACGCGGGCGAGGGCGAGCAAAGCGGTGAGTCCCGCTTCCGTTTTCTTCTCGGACAAGGCCTTGGCTTGCCACTGCGCGACGGGTTGGGCCTCCAGTGCGATGCGCGCGGCGTAACGGATGAAGCGGTCCTCGCTGTTCAGGTGTGGCCAGACGAAGCGGACGGCCTTGGGATCGGTATGACCATGGAAGGCTTCCAATTCATGGCGCAGTTTGCGGTCCTTGGCGCCCGCTTTGTTCGGTTGCACGGCAGGAGCTGTGCTTTCATTGCCGACATAGCTCACACGATACAGACCGGCCACGGTGTTGCGTCCGCCGATGGTGAGATACATCGCGCCGTCATTGCCGATGACGAGATCGGTCACGTTGAAGGGACGTTTCTCCGCGCCGTCTTGCATCAAGCCAAGGGGGCAGATGAAATTTTCGATCTTGCCCGTGTAGCTCGCGCCATCCGGGGTGAGATGCACGGCCATCACGCGGCCATAAGTCCAATCAAGGATGTAGAGGGCTTGCTGATACTTGGCGGGGAACTTTGCGCCATAGCCGAACTCCACACCGGTGGGGCAACCCACACCGATCTCGATGGCGGGCAGGCTGTCGGGATAGTAAGTGGGCCATTTGCTCGTGCCGGCGCGCCAGCCGTATTCACCACCGGAGACGGAGTGATTCACACGGGTGGGACGATACCAAGGCGTGCCCCAGTCCCATTCCATGTCGGCATCGAAGGAGAAGATCTCGCCATCCGCATTGAAGGCGAAGTGATAGGGATTGCGGAACCCCGCACAGAAGACTTCCCAGGTTTTGCCGTTCAGATCGGAGCGAAGAATATAACCGCCCGGAGCCAAGATGCCGGTGGCATGACCATTGCCATCCCATTGGCGGGGCAGGAGGTAATCTTCGTCGTAGTTGCGGTGCGGAGAACTGGCCGCGATGCCTTCGGGCAGTTTCGTATGATTGCCCGCCATGACGTAGAGCATGCCGTCTGGTCCCAAGCGCGGCACGTGTGGGCCGTGTTCACCATTGCCGGGAAACTCTTTCAACAACTGGATGTCTTCATATTGATCATTCCCCTTGTCCCGGATGCGATACAGGCCGCTGGGTTGCTTGGCGGTGTATTTGTTCACCATCACATAGATGGAGCCTTCGGCGAACATGAGCCCCTGCGCATCGTAGAGCGGCTTGGCGATGAACTCGCGCTTGGCCACCTGACCGTCTGGTCCGAGGGTGATGCGCAGCAAGCCACCTTCGCTATTCGCCTCACGATGTTGCGGGCTGATGATGAGGCGGCCGCGGTCATCCTTGGTCATGGCCACCCAAGAGCCTTCGCTCGGTTCGCCTGCTTGGAGCAACTCCACCTTGAAACCGGGAGGTGCGTACAAGGCGGTGGGGGAAGTCGGTGCGCTCGCCGGGGCGGCGGCGGAGAGGAACTGGGCGGATAGCGTAAAGACGACAACGGCCAAAGAGGCCAAGCCGGGACGGATGGAGGGGTTCATGCGTGAATTCTTAAAACAGAAATGACGACGAAAGGCCAAGATTATTCACCTTTTCCCCAGTTGAAATCCGCCGGGGGACTCCTACACTCCCGCGCATGAAACCACTCGTTTTGTTCCTAGCCGCCACTTTGGTCACCGCGGCTGCGTTCGCGGCGGATTCCGCCGGTTATTACGACCGCCCGCTGTTCGCGGATGATTTCTCGGCACCGAAGTTCGGGCCGCGTTGGGGGCATTACAAGAGCGGCAGTGTGGTGCGGGATGGTGTGCTGGTGGGCATCACGCCGGAGAAGTCCGATCACTCGGCGGTGGATCATATCCGGATCGACGGGGAGCGTGACTTGGAGGTGGCGGTGAAGTTCCGGTT
>JAURFH010000035.1 GCA_030834415.1 Verrucomicrobiota bacterium
ATGCGCCATTTGCACCGCAGAATCGTTGAAGTAATTCAGTTCCCCATCGGCGGAAAAGGCGAATACCGGGTTGGGATTATGGCGGGGAAAGGCGGCCATCTTTTGGATGGAGAGCTCCGCTTCCTTTTGGGTGGTGATATCCCGGACAACTCCGATCATGCGCAAGGCTTTGCCTGATTCGTCCCGGTCCACATCTCCTTGCTGGTGCACCCAACGCACGGCGCCATCCGGTCTCACGATGCGGTGCACGATATCATAGGGCAGGCCGTCGTTAAGTGAAGCTTGGGCGGCGGCCACGACTTTTGCGTGATCGTCCGGATGGAGGTGCTTGAAAAAAGTCGCCACCTTGCCGTCGAAATCTTTCGGCTTAACTCCGAAGATGCGGCAGGCTTCATCTGACCAGATCAATTTGCCGTCTTCAGTGGGGTCAGACACCCAGCTGCCCACTTGCCCCACGGCCTGCGCTTTTTGGAGGAAATACTGGCTTTCACGCAGATCTTGTTCCGACTTTTTGCGCTCGGAACTGTCGGTAAAGAGCCCCAGCAGATGAAGCTGTCCTTCATACTCAAAAGGCACAAAACGGCAGGTGATCCAGCGGGATGAGCCGAGCGAGGTTTTAAGATGGGTCTCGATCTTTTGTGACTGGCCCGTGGTCAGGGCGGCTTCAGCTGCGGCTAACATGCCGCTCTGTTTCCATGATTCAAGCTGGCGAAAGTTCTGTTGGGACAATTGCTCTACGGTGCTGCCGGTCATCTCGGCGATAGCCCGGTTGGCGGAGATGGCTTCGCCGGTGGCCTTATAGGTCACTATGCCGACAGGAGACACCTGTAACATCGTCTCGGTGAAACGAAGAGCTGCCTCAGCGCGTTCGCGATCGCTGCGAACAGCACCAACTTCGGCAGCATTGCTGCCAGGAGATGGAGGGTGAGAACTCATCTTTGGTCAGCACTGGGGGAATTGATGCTGACTTAAGCGCTAACATAGGCAGATGACGGAGAACCTCAACAGGAAAGATGCGAGGTGTGAAAAATCTGGGTAGCAAAGTGCAACTGGCCTCGGAGGAAAAGGAACGCGGGATGGAATTTGCGATCACTTCATTTTCTTAAGGGCGCGGATAGCACTGCGGGCCTCTTCATCATCATCAAAGGCGAGGTAAGCGACAAATTTGCGGCCAATCTTAGCAGCAGAGAAGCCGCGCAGGTTGAGGTTGGCCGTGGCAAGCGTCTCGGAGAGACGTTGCCCCACACCGGACTTGTCCGTTCCTTCCACCCGGACAGCATGTAATGCCTCGGTCGGGAAGAACCCGGCTTTTTCAGCGGCGCGTAATTGCTTCGTGCCTTTGAGTGGCGCAATGAAAACAACGCCATGTCCGGGCAGTTCGGGGGCGCGGCGGGCGAGAATGAATTCCAAGTGGGCACCGCTGCCATTCAAGGCGGCCAATTTTTCTGCCAAACCAGCGGGGCGATCCTCTATGCTGGCGGCCCATACCGAAGTTCTTTGAACCTTATGACTCATAAGACGGCTCCGGGGTTTATGTGGGTGAACAACTAAACCTTACCTTAATAAGCCCATTCCTGCACGAATAATTTTAGCAGATATATCACGAGAAGGCAGCTGCACCGGATTTTCCAGCCTTCCCTTTACACTCTGATTCCGGGCCTTTAGGCTGATCGCGTAGTTCGCTGACTTGGAACGGTCGATGCTGTGTCACAAACGGGCATGAAAGAGTTTCTGGAAATAGCGCTGGAAGGCAAGGAGGCCGGGGTATCCCATACCTCACTTATCGCGGCGGCGTTATTGCTTTTGCTCATCGGCTGGGGGGTGGCGACAATCGCGTTTTTTGTGGTGCGCCGGCTGGTCCAAGGACTGAACGATTTCATCATCTCACGGTTTGGTGCCCAAGGCACGGGGGGACGACGCTTGCAGAATACGGCGCTAAAAGTCATTCCCCGGATCGTCTATTGGTTTTTGATCGTCTTCTTCATCGCGTTGGCCACTGAAGTGCTTGGCTTGCCGGTCTTCAGTTCCTGGCTGTCCCGGGTGATGAGTTTCCTTCCACAGTTCCTGACGTCAGTGCTCATCCTCTTTGGCGGTCTCTGGTGCGGCATATTCTTCCGGGACATGGTCACGCGCATGGCGGCTACTGCGCGGTTGCCGTATGCTGAAGTGCTGGGGCGGGTGTGCCAGTTCAGTGTGGTTATCGTCTCGATCGTGGTGGCGGTGGGGCAGTTGGGTATCAACTTGTCATTCCTCACCACCATCAGTGCGGTCCTGCTCGCCGGGCCATTGCTGGCGGGGGCGCTGGCCTTTGGTCTGGGGGCGCAGACGATGGTGCGCAATATCCTCGCCTGTCATTATACGCAGAAACTTTATCGTGTAGGCAATGTCATCGAGATCGATGGGGTGCGCGGTACCATCGTCAAAATCACCGGTACCTTCATCGTGATCGAAACACTTGAGGGACAAGTGGCGATCCCCGCGCAAGAATTTACTGAGAAACGTTCAATGCTGGTGAACAAGACTAACGGCAAATGAGCAGCTTGGAAGACATCGGACAGTTGTTTGCACGGCGTCATCCGCATGAGGCGGCCCGTCTCCTGGAGACGCTGGAGCCGGCGAGTGCTGCCCGCTGGCTGACGGATGCCCCGTCAGCCGTGGCCGCCCGTGTCGCCCGTCGACTGGCGCCTGTGCCGGGCCGTGAATGTCTTAAATCCCTCAGCCCAAAAGCGCGGGCGGAGATTCTTGCTGAGTTCCCGGCGCATCTGGGAGCTGTGGTTTTACGGCGATTGCCGGAAGCAGACCGGCTTGCTTCCTTGCAGCAAATGCCTAATGACAAGCGACGTGGCTTGGAGTTGGTGCTGCATTATCCCGAAGGAACGGTCGGCGCGTTGATGGATCCGAGCTACTTGGCGCTGCCGGATGACCTGAATATCGGCGAGGCCACCAAACGCATCCAAAGGGATTCGGATGATTTCTCCTATTATGTCTATGTCATCAACCGTAACCAGATTCTTGCGGGGGTGATAAGCATCCGCGATCTGCTGGGACAACCGATGGACAAGCCGGTGACTTCCGTCATGCGTGACTTGAGTTTCCGGCTCTCGGCTTTGACGGACTATCGTTCTGTTTTGGGGAATCCTGATCTGCGTCGTTACAACGTGCTGCCAGTGACGAGCGAGGAAGGTCATTATCTGGGCGCGGTCACGGAAGAGACGCTGACGGATCTGGCTGATGAAGAGGCGGAGGCAGGGCGTGAGACCGGTGGGTCGGCCGGAGCTGCCTTGGGAGAGCTTTACCGGGTGGGGCTGTTCGGGTTGCTGCATAGCATCGAATCACCCGCTGGAAAGAAGACTGGCTTGAGCGACAAGGGAGGGGATCCGCTATGAGCGAGCTTTCATCTATACAAGTGAGCGGACAGCTCGTCCAAAGATTCGTCCAACTATTTCCCGAAGAAGCGGCGCATGAGGTAGAACGTCTGAGTGTGGATGAGGCACTCGACATCGTAGTGCAATTGGAATTGAGTGCGGCGGCGAATCTGCTCGAGCGTTTATTGCCAGATTTTGCCTCCCGGGTGTTGGATGAATTGCCCCTCGATACGGTCACCAAGCTGGTGATGCGGATGGATCCGGTGCGGGCGGCCATGGCGCTGTTGCGTCTGACAGCAGAGAAGCAGCAACAGATCCTGCAATCTTTACCGGCCATGGTTTCCGAGGAGATGCGGGAGTTGATGGTCTATCCGGCGGACTCCGCCGGGGGGCTGATGGATCCGCGGGTGATGGGTTTTCGTAAATCTACCCAGGCAGGGGAAGCGTTGAAGTCCATCCGCGCTTCGTTACAGACCAAGATATACGATGTGTATCTGGTGGATGACGACGGCATCTTGACGGGGCACGTTTCCTTGCAAGATATCGCCTTGGCCGATCCGAAATCCGTTCTTGGTGAACTGGCCCGTAAAGTTCCGGGAAGTGTGCCGGCGGTGGAGCCAGCGGCAGAGGTGGTCCGGTTGTTTGAGGAGAAGAAGCTTTCCAGTGTGCCGATCGTGGACTTTGAAGGGAAGCTGCTCGGTGTGGTGCGTTACGATGTGTTGTTGAGTGCCGCGCAGGAAGAGGCGGTGGAAGACTTGCAATCCATGGTGGGCGTAAGCCCTGATGAGCGTGCGCTGTCGTCTCCCTTCTTCGCAGTGAAGAAACGGTTGCCATGGTTGCAGATCAATTTGGGGACGGCGTTTCTGGCAGCGGCAGTCGTAGGGTTGTTCGAGGAAACCATCGCGCAAGTGACGGCACTGGCGGTCTTGCTGCCGGTGGTGGCAGGTCAATCTGGGAATACAGGGGCGCAGGCGTTGGCGGTGGCGATCCGTGGTCTTACTTTGAAGGAGATCCGGATGAGCCAATGGCTGCTGCTGGTGCGGAAGGAGATGCTGGCGGGTTTCATCAACGGCATAGCGGTGGCACTGGTGACCGGACTGGGAGTGTGGATCTGGAGCAAGTCACTTGGGCTGGTGCTTGTCATCAGCTCAGCCATGGTCATGTCCATGACTATCGCGAGTGTGTCTGGGGCTTTGGTGCCGCTTATCTTGAAGGCTTGTAAACAGGACCCGGCTCAATCCTCCTCCATCATTTTGACCACGGTGACGGATGTGATGGGGTTCTTCAGTTTCTTGGGGCTGGCCAAGGTGTTTATGAGCATGCTGCCGAAGGATCCGCCCAAACCGGAAGCCATGCTGGAAGCTCTGCGGTGGTTTGTCGGGTAGGAAATGCGGATTACTGCAAAAGGAGTCTGCCCTTAAGATTTGAGTCTTCAGGGCAGAAGCTTATGGGAAAGAGCAGGGAACTTGGTGGCCATTTAGCGCTTAATGTGGGGGCATTAAGTGCCGATTGGCCCGCTGGAGCATGGTGACTCGAGAGGGCGGCTTACTTAACGGCTCCAAAAAAGCGGAAGGTATAGTAGATCACCATGATTTCCAGAGCGATGAAGAGCCCAAAGCAGGTCCATTCCACAATCCCAGCCTTCAAGTCGTTCAGTTTTGCTTTCATATGCTAATTGAAAGTAGCAAAGGCCGTGCCAATCTTGCGTGAGAAAATGTCCCGTTAAAAATGGATATTTTTGTAAATATCTTAAAATCAATTGGTTGGAAATTGGAATAGTGTCCACTCGCGAGACAGTTGAGGGCTTGACTTGCTATCGATTGACTTTTGCCTGCCAAATATTGCCATGTCTGGAACGCATCGGTGTTGGGCGGAGATCGATTTTTCAGCTTTGCGAGAAAATCTCGCATGGCTGCGGCATGCTGCCGGGCGGCAGCAGCGGATCATCACGGTGGTGAAGGCGGATGCTTATGGGCATGGGCTGAAGCAGATCGCGGCCTTGCTGATGCAAAGCGGTACGGATGTCTTCGGGGTGGCCAATCTGAACGAGGCGCGGGCCATCCGCAGTGTGGGAAAGGGGTGGCCCATCCTGATGCTCGGCGCCTGTCTGCCGGATGAGGTGGATACCGCGGTCAAGGACCAGGTCATGCCGACCATTTCCACCTTGGAAGAGGCCGAGCGGTTTTCGCTTAGTGCGGGCAAGTTGCGGCGGGTGGTCGATGTGCATCTGAAGGTAGATACCGGCATGGGGCGTTTGGGGGCCAAGCCGGAAGAAGCTGTTAGACTGGCGCAGGCCATCGTTCAACTGCCGAACTTGAATCTGCGCGGAATCTATTCCCATTACGCCTCTGCCGAAGACGATGCCCGCTACTCCAAGCGGCAGCGGGAATTGTTTTTGAGGGTGGTTAAGGAATTGCAGGCGGCGGGGATCATGCCGGATTTCATCCATCTACGTAACAGTGCCGGTGTCCTTTTTGAGGCGGATGAAGTTTCAAACACGATCCGGCCGGGGTTGCTGGTCTATGGAGTGGTGCCCGTGGGCAAGCGGCGGATGCCGGGAGATTTGCAGAGCAAGCTGCGACCGGCGCTGACGTGGAAGTGCCGGGTGAGTTTCGTTAAGACGGTGGAGGCGGGGCAGAAGCTGAGTTATGGCGGGACGTTCACCACTACCAAGCGGATGAAGGTGGCGACGATCACTGCGGGTTATGGGGATGGATATCTACGTTCGGGGAGTAATCGCTCCAAGGTGTTGATCGGTGGGAAGCTATGTCCGGTGATGGGGCGGGTGACGATGGATCAGATGTTGGTGGATGTCTCGCGGGTTAAAAATGTGACGGCGGGGGATGAGGTCGTCCTGTTAGGGCGGCAGGGGAAGAAGGAGATTGCGGCGGGGCAATTGGCGGAGTGGCTGGGGACGATTCCTTGGGAGGTGCTGACGAGTATCACGTATCGGGTGGGGCGGGTGTATCGGGGCGGGCATGCGGCTTGACGCTGGCGATGCTTTCCAGTCCACTCGGCGCCTATTATGAGTTCCGGGGCAGAAGCCATACCTAACAGCAAGAAGCCGGGCGTTTTGCGCCGGTTGTATGATTGGACCATCAGCTGGGCAGATCGGCCCGGTGGTGCATGGGCGTTATTCTTCATCGCGGTGATTGAGTCCTCGTTCTTTTTGATCCCGCCTGATGTGTTGCTGCTGGCATTATGTGTGGGCAAGCCGGAGAAGTCTTTTCGCTTTGCCTTGATCTGTGCCGCCGGCTCGGTGATCGGCGGCATCTTGGGCTGGTGTATCGGTTACGCGCTGTGGGAAGGCGTCAAACACCTGTTCATTCCATTTATCTTCTCGCAGGAGATTTTTGACAAAGTGCAGGAGCTGTATCAGGGGAACGCGTTTTTGGCGATTCTGACGGCGGCTTTCACGCCTATTCCGTATAAGGTGTTCACCATCGCTGCCGGGGTGTTTCATGTGAGCCTGGTCACGTTGATCATCGCGTCTGCGTTTGGTCGTTCGGCGCGGTTCTTTATGGTGGGTGGCGTCATCTATTACTTCGGCCCGAAGGTGAAGACGCTGATTGAGAAATATTTCGACCTGTTTGCCTGGGCGCTTCTGGCGCTGGGTATCGCGGGTTTTCTGGCGGTTAAATTGCTCCGATGAAGGCAGCGGTTCTGCATGGTAAAGAAGATGTGCGCGTGGAGACGGTCGCGGAACGGCCGTTGATGCCGGGTGAGGTGCGCATCCAGATAGGAGCGGCACTCACATGCGGGACGGACCTGAAGGTTTACAAACGAGGCTACCATGCTAAGATGATCGTGCCGCCAGCGGTCTTTGGTCATGAACTGGCGGGGGCGATCGCGGAGGTGGCTCCTGATATCAGCGAATGGCGGGCGGGAGAGCGGGTGGTGGTGGCGAACTCGGCACCTTGCGGGAGTTGCCTCTATTGCGAACAGGGGCAGGAGAATCTTTGCGAGCATCTGTTGTTTCTGAATGGAGCTTACGCGGAATCCATCGTGGTGCCCGCGCGGTTGGTGCAGAAGAATCTGTTGCGTTTAAAGACCGCCACATCATTCAAGGATGCAGCGTTGACGGAGCCGCTCGCCTGTGTGGTGCAAGGAGTGGAGGATTCCAAGCTCAAGGCCGGACAACACGTTTTGGTGATCGGGTCGGGGCCGATCGGATTGATGTTTGTGGCTTTGGCAAAGCATCTGGGTTGTCAGGTGAGCGTGGCGGGCAGGGGCGAGCAGCGTCTGGCGCTGGCGAAGCGGTTAGGTGCAGAGACGGTCATCGAGGTGCCACATGAGGGGGACATCGTGCCAGTGGTGCAAGCGAAGTTGCCAAGTAATCCGGATGTGGTGATCGAGGCCGTAGGGAAGCCAGAGACTTGGGAAGCCAGTGTGAAGCTGGTCCAAAAAGGCGGCACGGTGAATTTCTTCGGTGGCTGCCCATCGGGGACGAGCGTGTCATTGGATACGACGCTCATCCATTATTCCAACCTTACTTTACTCGCGAGCTTTCATCACACACCACGGACGATCCGTCGGGCATTAGAGTTTATCGAGAGCGGCGTGGTGACGGCAAAAGACTTCGTGGATGGCGAATGCGCGTTGAGCGAATTGCCGACGCTGTTCAAATCCATGGCGGCGGGCAATCGGGCGGTGAAGACGCTGATAAAGGTCGAAGCTTAGTTTCTTCAATCATCCCAGCCGGCGCGATGAGGCCATTCTGCGATGTAGGCGAGCTGGGCTTCGCGGTCGGGAACATCGGTGCGCTGGGAGCTATCCAGGAAGCGTTTTGTATAAGCGGCGTCGAGGGCTTGGACGTTCACTACATTATCATCCACGGTGAAGACGGCACGCCAAGCGCCACAGCCGATCTCGAAGATACCTGTCCGCCGACGTTTTATACGGCGGGTGCGATGAGGTGAAGGATCGCGCGAGAGGAACTCCGTCATGCGCGGGCGGAAATCGATGTTCCAATTCTTGGCCAACCATTCTGCTTGTGTCTGGGCTAGAGGCGAGAGAACCACCGTGTATTGCGGCGGGTTTTGCTGGAGGGCTTCGACTTCATCCGTCCAGCCAGCTTTCTCGCCGGGGAAAATATCGTAGGCGGGGATGTATGGTTTGATGTCGAAAACGGGAGTGCCGTCTACGAGATCGCAAGCACCTAGAATGAGTTTGCGGCCTTCCACACCGATGAGTTGCACGGGAGTGAGGCCGAGCGGGTTCGGGCGATAGGGCGAGCGGGTAGAGAAGACGCCACGGCGTTTCGAAGGACCGCGCGGCGGGAGGACGAGCGGTTTCCAAGCGTTATTGCGATGGAACCACCAGATGAGCCAGATGCGGCTGAAACCGGCAACGTCCTGCAGGGCCTGCTCATAGCCACTGTCAGGGAGCAGTTCCAAGATGTTGCGCTCGGGTTCTTTCTCCAAAGGCTGATGGCGCGCGTGAAACTTCAAGGGTTTCTTCGTGGCGATGTAACCGATGGGTTTTAATGTCAGGCCGTTTTCCAAAGTGTTCGTTGGTTTCGCGTGTCGAATCTGGCTGATACGTTAGCGATTGTGGTGGAAGTGTCGATTGTGTTCGTGGGCCGGATGATTGATTGGTTGACCGGGTTTACGCGGGCGGATTACATCGGTACATGCTTTCTAAGTTTTCCCCGGCGAAGCTTTTGCTTTTGACCGTCACGCTGGCGTTGACCAGCAATGTCACCCGTGGAGCCGATTATTTTCCGCCGCCGGACAGTGAGGGCGGCTGGCGTACGCTGAAGGATGCGAAAGAGATCCGGGAAAAGGCGGGCATGGATCTGCACAAGCTGGAGCAGGCGTTTGATTTCACCCAACGGTGCAGTCAGAACGGTGGGCTGCTGGTGGTGCGGCACGGGTATCTGGTTTACGAGAATTATTTCGGGCGCGCGCATCGCAACGCGAATCCGGACATGGCCTCGACGGGTAAGGCGTATACTTCCATCGCGTGCGGCATCATGTTGCATGAGTTCAAGGACAAGATTCCCGAGGGACTGGATACGAAGGTGTTCACGGAGAAGTATTTGCCGGAAGCATTCCCACTGAATGATCCGCGCAAGGCGAATATCACGCTCGGGCAGTTGTTGTGCATGTCCGCCGGGTATTGGGGCGAGGGCGGGGGACCGACGGGTATCGTGATGGGCAAGCCGCAATCGCTTAAGCCAGTGCCGGGACAGAATATCAAGGACCTGGATCAATCTTCACTCAAGGTGCCGCTATGGACGGAACCGGGCGGGGGCTATTCCTATTCGTCGCCGTCACCGCATATCGCCTCTATCGTGTTGCGGCATGTGACGGGAATGGAGTTGCAGGATTATATCAACGAGCGTCTGGCCAAGCCGATGGGCTGGGGGCCGTGGGGGTATTGCCTGCAGCGTGGTGATTTCAAGATGCCGCATGCGAATGGCGCAGGAAGCACAGCGGTGCATGCCACGGATGCGCTACGGTTCGCGTATTGCCTGCTGCACAACGGCAAGTGGAAGGACAAGCAGCTTGTGCCGGCGGATTACGTGGCGCTGTGCAACAAGCCATCGAAGTATAATCCGCATACGCCGTTTGCATTGCAGTTCGAGAATAATTCGGACGGGCATGTGGCCGGTGCGCCGAAGGATGCTTATTACAAGTCAGGCGCAGGCGGGTTCGGTATCTTCGTGGTGCCATCCTTGGATATCGTGATCTATAAGCTGGGTGGGAAGGAAAACCAGTACAATCCGGCGCTGACGGGGTTGCCGCAACCGTTTCAGTATGACGGGTCGCGGGATAATTGGACGCCGATCCCACGCACACCGTTCCATGAGGGCAGCATGGGTGGGGATGACGGGCTGCGTCGGGTGTTGGAGATGGTGGCGGCGGCGGTGAGGGACTAATCCCTAGAATATACTTAAATTGCCTGTTGACCGCGGGTGAAGAGGGTTGGTAATGTCCGCGCCCGATGCTTTTGCGGACCATTGTAGCTCTTCCGGTCAGCGTAGTCGTAGCCGACTAACGCGGCCCGAGGCTTTGGTCCCATTGCTCGCAGGCCGCCCGCAATTCCCCTACGGGATGCGGGTTTTTGATTTTGCCGGGCAGGATACCGACCAAAGCCATCATAGCGGGCGGGAAATCTGACGGCGGCATACGGAGCAAACGACGGTAAGCGGGTATCAGTTAGTTATGCGACACATCATTTCCGTGTTGGTTGAGAACAAGTTCGGCGTGTTGACGCGGGTGACGGGCCTTTTCAGTGGCCGCGGTTACAACATCGATACGTTGAATGTCGGCCCGACCCAAGATCCGGCCAAATCCCAGATGACGATCGTGACCCGTGGTGACGAAGCCACGGTGGAGCAGATCGTGAAACAGCTGAACAAGCTGATCAATGTGCTGGCGGTATATGATTTTCGCGAAGGCGACTTCATCGACCGTGAACTGGTGATGATCAAGGTTGGGGTGGATGCGAAATCCCGCGCCGAGGTGATGCAGATCACGGACATCTTCCGGGCGAAGATTGTGGATGTGCAGGCCAAGACGCTCACGATCGAGATCACGGGCAATGAATCCAAGGTGGAGAAGTTCATCGAACTGATGGGCAACTTCGGCATCAAGGAACTGGCGCGGACTGGCAAGATCGCGCTGAAACGCAGCTAAACAAAACAATTTAAACAGTCAGATAATACTATGGCAAAAGTCTATACGGATAAGGACGCTGATTTAGGCGTGTTCAAAGGCAAAACGCTCGCGGTGCTGGGCTTCGGTTCCCAGGGCCACGCGCATGCGCTGAATCTCAAAGAGAGCGGCTGCAAGGTCATCATCGGCTTGTACGAGGGCAGCAAGTCTGCCGCGGTGGCCAAGGAAAAGGGCTTTGAAGTGGTCACGACCGCGGAAGCCGTGAAGCGCGCGGACGTCATTATGGTGGCGATCCCGGACACGAAGCAGCCTTCCGCTTACGAGAAGGACATCGCGCCGAACCTGACGAAGGGCAAGACGCTGTTGTTCAGCCATGGTTTTGCGATTCATTACAAGACAATCGTTCCGCCGAAGGATGTGAACATCATCCTCGTGGCGCCGAAGGGCCCCGGCCACATCGTCCGCCGTCAGTATACTGAAGGTAAGGGCGTGCCGTCCCTGATCGCGATCTATCAGAATCCGGGCAAAGACGCGAAGAAGATTGCGCTGGCATGGGCCAAGGGCATCGGTGGTACCCGCGCGGGCGTCATCGAGACGAGCTTCAAGGAAGAGACGGAAACGGATTTGTTCGGTGAACAGACGGTGCTGTGCGGTGGTTGCAGCGCCTTGGTGCAGGCTGGTTTCGAAGTGCTCGTGGAAGCTGGTTACTCCCCGGAGATGGCCTACTTCGAGTGCTTGCATGAGCTGAAGCTGATCGTGGACTTGATGAACGAGTCCGGCATCAGCGGCATGCGTTTTTCCATCTCGGAGACGGCCAAGTGGGGCGACGTGGTGGTGGGCCCTAAGATCATCGACGCAAGTGTGAAGAAGCGCATGCAGAAGGCGTTGAAAGAGATCCAGAACGGCAAGTTCGCGAAGGACTGGGTCGCCGAATACAAGGGCGGCTACAAGCGCTACAACGCGTTGCTGAAGGCGGGCGAGAAGCATCCTATCGAGAAGACCGGTGCCAAGCTGCGTTCTCTGATGCCGTGGATGCAGAAGCGCACGATCAAGGGCTCGCAGGCTTCCTACTAAGAGCATCGATACGAATTCAGAAAAGCCGCCCGCTTGATTGCGGGTGGCTTTTTTTGTTCAAGGGAGCACTTTCTTTTTATCTGGGGCGCGTGTATATTGCGAAACCGAAACCAGATAGCGGTGTTGTTATTAACCGATGTCAATGATGCGACCATATATTCGCCAAGCAGTTGCGACCATGACCACCAGTGCCCTATTGCTGGGCGGAGCGATGGCGTGGGGAGTGGAAAGTGGCGGTAACCCGTATGCGGATATCGTGACCCGGAACGCATTTGGCTTGAAACCACCTGAGCCGCCCAAGGAATTGCCACCGCCGGTGGAGGATAAAGCGCCCTCGAATATCATCATGACGGGGGTGACTTCAATCGGGGGCAAAAAACAGGTTTACTTAAAGATCACTACACCGGGTGAGAAGGAGCCTGAGTATATTCATCTGGGCGAAAATGAGCGCCAAGGGGCGATAGAAGTAGTAGAGATCACTCCGAAGACCGGTCGGGTTCGGATCAAAAACCGTGGAGTGCCGTCACTGATTTCTTTCGAGACACATGGCGCGATGGCGTCTGTTGCGGCTGCTGCGCCAGCGGTGCCTGGTCGCCCGGGAATGCCTGCTCTGCCGACGGTGCCCGGAGTAGCCCCGGTATCGGCTAACAACTCGGTCTCTGCGAGACCCATCACGACATCATCTACCATACCTGTCTCTCCAGGTAATACTGGTATTCGGCCAAGCTCTACTTCCAACGGTAGTGTGATCCCGAATCTTCCGACTTCGACCCAGCAAAATCCGACGCGTTCGATTCCAACTCGCCCTTTACGATTGAATCCCAGCGGTGGGGGGGCCAGCTATCAGGCTCCAGCAGCAGTTCAGGATATTAATCCCGCAGCACAAGCAGTGCAGATTGAAGTGAACCGGGTGGTTCAGCCGGCGGATTTTCCACCCCTTCCCCCAACTCCTCTGACCGAAGCTAACTAGGTCAATATTGGTTTTTCCCAAGTTCTTGGATCGCATTGATAAGAAATTGGAAGGCGATCGCTGCCAGCAGTAATCCCATCAAGCGTTGGACTATTTTTAAGACGAGCGGGCTAAGTCTTTTGGCTCCATGAGCTGCCCATCTTAAGGTCAGGTAAGCACCTAGGCAAACGGTTGCAATTATAACGTAAAGGCCGACTTGCTGAACAAAACCTTCAGCCCGACTCTGAAGAAGCATCGTAGTCGTGATGCTGCCCGGACCAGCGAGCATGGGTATCGCTAGTGGGGTGATGGCAATATCATCCTTGGCCAAACCCGCGTCTGCTTCTTCCTTGCTGTCCTGCACGGGTGAACGTTTGGCTCGTAACATATCCAGAGCGATGGTCAACAATACCAAGCAGCCAGCCATCTGAAATGCGGGCAGGCTGATACCTAAGAGTTTGAAGACCCATTTCCCACCGAGGGCAAATGTCATCAACACAACGGCGGCCACAATCGCAGCCAGACGGGCCATGCGGACCCGCTGTTCCGCAGTGTCCTGCGGAGTCATGGCCAGAAAGAGCGGAATCAACCCGATCGGGTCCATGATGACGAACAGGGAGCTCAGGGCGAGCAGGAGATATTCGGAAAGGATCATACCATGCAGGGCGCTAGGATCGCATCATCCATGCCGTGAATGATTTTCTTATCTGCCGGGCAGATTGTCGCCAAGGCGCCGCCGAGATGAGTGCGGGCGGCATCGCCATCACCGTGGACAAAGTAGTAGGGACACAAACGCACCCGTCCGTTCATGGTATGCGTTGCGTTCGCTTTGAAATCAAACCACTGGGCTTCGATGCTCTTGGGCTTGTGATAGCGCTGAAGGATGTAGGGATGCTGCTCAGCGGACCCGATGGCTTCATCCACAGCGGCACTCCAATCCGCCACGGACAGATCGCTGCCCAAGTAAACACCCTTGGCACCCCAGGCATTTTCCGAGAAGCCAGAGACTTTCAGGATGAGCTCGCGTTCCTTTTGCGAGAGTGATTTGAGCTGTTGCCAGTCCGTCAGGTTCAACTCCGGAAAGGCTCCATTCGGAGGCAGAGGGGTAGGGTCGATGATCCACGTATAAGGGACAAGCTGGAGGATTTGCTTCAGGAAACTTTCTCCCAGATGCTGCAACCAAAATGGGCGCAGATTGCGGTTCCAGAGCAAAGCCAGCGTGAGCTTTTCCTCGAAGAAAGTCTTGGGTGGTGGCGTGAGGCGGATCTGCTTTTCCTCGACCTTCGCGAACAATGTCTTTGCGGCCGGGATATTTGCCAGATCAAACAGTTCGAAGAAACGATAGACCGCTTCGCCTTCCTGAACATCATTGAAAGAGGCATCGACCACTTGGAATTGGTCACCCAGTTGGGCCGCGAGCCAGTTCATCTCAGGTCGGTAAGTGGCTGATTCTTCGGAGACCATGAGGTGGACTTTCTTCGCCTCACCAAAGATGCCACGGAAACCTTCCAACATCCCGTTGGCACCACCCATCACATTGAAGCCAGCTTGCGAGTATGCTTGATTCAGCCAGCCGGTGAGACCGATGCCGCCAGGCACACTGTCCAGTTCACTTACGGCGAATCCGTTCTCGGTGATCAATAAATCAGGACGGATGACTCGCGGTAGCTCGCCTTTCAAAGCAGTGGACCGTTGCAGTTCGATCAGTTCAGCCGGTTTGCCACGCTCAAGCCAGTCAGCGACCCAGGCTGGTTGCCTGCCTTCCACACTGTGGCGGTAGAGCAGGTTCAGCGCGCGATAGAATTGCAGAAAGACGCGCCCGAGCTTGTCGATACGACTGGTGACATCTTTGTCCAAGGGCAACGGCTGCGTAGCGCAACGCCATGTCTCGCCGGCGAACAAGCCTTCAGCGGGCAGGGCGGCGCGGACGGATTTGGCGACCCTGCTAGCATCGACTGGTGGAGTAGAACTCATGATCATTACAGGACGTTTCCAGATTTTGCCCGGTCCGCGTAAGATAGTAGTTCCGGGCGTAATCTTTTGCGAACAGTCTTAAGCGATTGCTCGATGATGGAGGATGCACGTGCACGATAGGATAAGGCCCAGTGACCCAAACCATGAAGCGAGGACTCTCGACATGCCTCATGGTCGATCTGCAGTGTTCGCTCCATCACGCGAAGGCATTCATCGTCACGCTCTTTGAGGGTCTTATCTTCGGCCTGGCCATAAATGGGAAAAATGTCCCAAAACATATAGCAGACTCCGTTCAACGGATTTTTTGAGCATTCATTCAGATGACTCAAACCCGGTTCGCAGAGAATCTGAAAGCAGTCTCGGTATAGTGTCGTGATCGCTTGGATAGCTCTTCTACGATCGTCCCATGGAATGGCGTCATCTGTAAAAACTGCAAATACGTCGCCAAGACTGGAACTATGGGTGAACGAAATGCCGTCGGCGATCTGTTTGACGGAATACCGTTTTGTCCATGTTTTCGATTCCTCGTAAGTTTGAGCTACGTATCGGGAGGTTATGGTAGCATCAACTTCCCAATAGGGTATTTTCTCTCCAAAAGACCAGTGGGTTCCCAACTCTCCATCTGGCCGTTCAAAAATATACGTCAGCCATTCGTCGAAGGTGGCTTCCAAAATCCGCTCACCAATGACTTGTCCGTCCGCCCATCGGATGACTTCTGTCTTCATCCACGTATCTGTCCTGTCCCGATACCGATCCACTTGTAGGTGGTCAATTCATCCAGCCCCATGGGGCCACGTGCGCCGATCTTGTCTGTGCTGATCCCGATCTCGGCACCCATGCCGAACTCGCCACCATCAGTGAATCGGGTGGAGGCGTTCCAATAGACTGCCGCTGAATCCACCTCAGCGAGGAAGCGATTCGCGTTGGCTTCGTTGCCCGTCACGATGCTGTCTGAGTGGCCTGAGCCGTACTGATTGATATGCGAGACGGCCTGTTCCAGACCATCGACGACGCGTACGTTAAGGACGTAATCGTTGTACTCTTTATAGTAATCTTCGTCGGTGGCGTCTTTGAGTTTATCGGCTTGGGCGGACGCAGTTCCGTTCAGACTCGCACGTGTAGCGGCATCCACCCGGAGTTCCACATTTTTGTCCCAAAGCAGTTTGGAGACGGCAGGCAGGAACTTCGGTGCGATCGCCTTATCCACCAACAAGGTTTCCATGGCGTTGCAAACGGAGGGTCTTTGCACCTTGGCGTTCACCGCGATTTCCTCAGCCATTTTCAAGTCTGCATCTTTGTCCACATACACGTGGCAGACGCCCTTGTAATGTTTGATGACGGGCACCTTTGAACATTCGGCTACGGCGCGGATGAGGCCTTCGCCTCCACGAGGCATGCAAAGGTCCACATATTGGGTGAGCGAGAGTAGCACCGGAATCGCTTCACGGTCGGCCACCGGCACCACTTGGATGGCGTGCTCGGGGAAATGAGCGATGGTTTTTCTGGCTGCCTGCACCATCACGTCGCTGATGAGCCGATTGGAATTCAGGGCCTCTTTGCCGCCGCGCAAGATGGTGGCGTTACCCGTCTTGAAACAGAGGCTGGCGGCATCCGCCGTCACATTCGGGCGGGATTCGTAAATGATGACGACGACGCCGATTGGGGTGGCGATTTTCTTGAGCTTCAATCCATTCGGGCGGGTACGCTCGTCGAGCAAGCGACCAACCGGATCGGGCAGGGCGGCGACTTCCCGCAGGCCTTGCGCCATGGACTTGATGCGCTTGTCATCCAGTTTGAGACGTTCGAGCATCGCGCCTGAAAGCCCGAGGCTCTGGCCCACGACCATATCCTTGGCATTTGCCTCTTTTAGCGCTTCTCCTTGCTGTTCAAGGGCATCGGCCATAGCCAGCAGACAGCGGTTCTTCTCATCCGAGGTCAGCTTGGCCAATTCGCGCGAGGCGGCCTTGGCTTGCTGGGCCAGTTTTGTCATTTGCTCCGTCAAACTCATATCAGGGGCCTATAATAAGCACACAATGAGGGAAAAGCGAGGGGCGAAAACCGGATTGCGACAGCAGAGCAAGCACTCCTACTTGGGGCCGATAAATATACTGCCGTTGGTCACTGGAGTAAGGAAGAAACCGATACCGTGATTTTGCTTTTGGAGGATGACGCCCTCCATGGTGACTGGTTTTTCTGCATCTGGATGGATGAATTGCCCGGTCAGCAAACCAGTTTCGGGAGTCAGTTTTAAGCTGATGATATCGGGTTTAATCTCTGGTAGAATAATGTCATTCCGGCCTTTGAATTGGAGGTTGAAAACGATCAACTCGGGCAAGCCACCACCTTGCAAGCCGAGTAATCCTTCGGACCAAGCAAGAACTTGCTGCTTACGGGCGGGGGGAACATAACGTGAACCGATGGCGGTGAGGGTTTGCTGGACTCCTAGTGCGAGGGCATTGGTGCCACTGGTGCTGGGGCGGATCCAGCGTAGGCTACCATGCAAGTCGGCAAAAGATTCATTCCCGAAGCGCAGCCAGCCAGTCAGCAATCCGCGATTGCCATGCGGTGCCAGATACAGAGGCCAAAGTCCTTCGGGTGAGATGTAGGTGGTCTGCTCGATGGCAGTGCCGTCATTTAGCCGACCTTTCATCTGGATACGACCATCCTCTGAGACTTGCAGCAGGGCGTAGCCGTTGCCAGTAGGGCCATTGATTCTTTCGGGTGGTGATAGACTAACGGTGTAAGTGCCAGCGAATGGAGTACGCTTCTCCTTGCCATCAAAGGCCAAGCGATCACCTAGCACTTCAGCCGTGCCGCCTTCGGTATAGAGCGTGCCGGTGATGAGGTCAGGCGTGCTGCGCCAGTTGAGATTGAAGACGATGCTGAGGGCCTTCTGGCGTTCATCCAAGATGACGGCACTGGCGCGGCCATCGGCATCGAACTGGCCGCTGAAGTTGTGGTTGATGCCGCCTAATATCAGGCGGACTTTGAACGCACCTTTCTCTGAAGTGGTGAGGGTGAAATACCCGCTGTGGGCCGCCGTGGTAGCATTGGTCTGAAAGATAAGCCCATGGAAATCACCGGCAATGAGCTTGAACGGGTTTGGCTTGAACTCGGCCCGCAGAGCCATATTTGTCTGCATGGTGAAAGAGAGTTTAGCGCTTTTGTTTGTCACGCTGCCGGTCCAGCCGGTGAAAAGCCAGCCTTCAGCGGGCTCAGCGGTGATAGTGTAAGTATTGCCAACCTCCAATTGCTCCCGCCGCAAGTCGGGCTTTATTGAGCCATCACCCAAGGTAGCCAACGAAACGGGTGTCATCACGATGCGTCGAAACGTTCGTTTCTCTTGGTCTGAATGATTGCCAGCTACATCCACAGCTCGGACCAGTATGAGGTTTTCACCCGGCGCGAGGGCAACCACTGCCGACCAGTTCGTTGTGCCTACAGCGGGTTGCCAGTCGTCGTTGCCCAATTTGAATTCAACGCGGGCGAGTGCGATGTTGTCCTCAGCCTTGCCGGTCATCGTCAATTGAGGGATCAAGACACGTGAGTTTGAATCCGGTGCTTTGATCTCTAGTTTGGGCTTAACCGCATCAGTCGTCATGCTGAGCGGCTGCAAGGTGATGGTCTGGGTAGCTGAGAGTAACGTTGAGCGCGTCGGGAAGGTCGCTTCGGTCATGATATGATAACTGCCAGCGGTAGTTTCCTGCCAGGTCCAACGATAGGGGGCGGCAGTCAGACGGGAGAATTGTTTGCCATTCACCATCAACCTTACGGCGACTGGTGTCTCGATGGTGTCGAGTGCTTCGGCCTGGATATCCAAGCTGCTGCCAGCGGCGAGTATTGAATTCGTTGGGCTAAGGGTAAGTCGTAGTTCGGCAGGTGGTTTGGTGAGCTTTGCCAAGCCAGTGCGTTGGGCATTGCCGCGAAACATCGACCAAGTATTCGTAACGGCACTACTGGTGCCGGCAAAGGCTGATACCTTGCCGTTCCAAGAACCAGCGATGATGGTTCCGTTCGGCAGGACCAAGGGCGATGCTGATATCTTGTCGCCAGTATCTTGAGCCCAAAGCTGTTTGCCGCTTTGGGCAGAGACTCCGTAGAGGCGGCCATCATAACTGCCGAAAAGAATAGTGCCGTCTTGCGTCACAGTAGGGGTGGAGCGGATGGCGGGATCAGAGCCCGGCACTTGAAAAGTCCATAGAATCTCTCCAGTAGGTGCGAGGGCAACCAGTTTGCCATCATCTGTGCCCAGTATGACCTGACTTTCTGCGCTCAGCACGGGAGATGAGCGGATGGGACTCTTTAGATTGGTTTCCCACAGAATCGTTCCGGTTGGAGAAGCGGCTACGATTTTGCCAGATACAGTGGCGATATAAACTATGCCGTCGGGACTGATCGCCGGGGAGGCATTGATGCGGTCTCCTAAGTTTTGTTGCCAGAAGAGGGTGCCGTTCCGCCGCAAGGCGTAGAGTGTCCCATCTTGGCCACCAAAATAGATCATGCCCTCGGCTCCGATGGCGGGTGAGGAAACGATGGGGTTGTTGATGGTGAAGCGCCAGCGCTCATTACCTGATGAATTCACACATAGCAGCACTCCCTCTGTGGTCGCCGTGATGATATCTCCTTCTTCGCTCAGAGCGACCGAACTGGCTATCTCCGCCCTCAGTGAAGTGAACCATTTGCCGCGCCCGTCGGGATTCACGGCATAAAGCAACTTGTCCATCGAACCATAGTAGATATGGCCTTGCCAATCTACGGTGGGAGTGGAGACCACTGCCGCCTCGCTGCGACTGGTCCAAGCAATGGAACCATCCGGCTTGAGTGCGTGGATGAATCCATCGTCAGTGCCTACATAGATGTTTCCATCGACTCCAAGGGCAGGGGAAGACTGGATGCGGTGGCCCAGATCGGCTTGCCAAAGCAGCTTGGGTGTCTGCGCCTGAAGCGAACAGCTGAGCAGGAGGCTGAGGTAGATGACCCAATGCCATGCCCGGGAAGTCAGCCGATGGATTGGGGTATTAGACAACACAGAGGCAAGGTAGCTGGACTTCATGGCTGAATCCAGACGAGTGTGCCTTCTGGCAACCGGTCGTAGAGTGGCATGAGGTCGGATGAAGAGAGGTGGATGCAGCCATGGGAGTCCGGTCGGCCCAGACTGGGCTCATTGCCCAGGCCGTGGATATAGACGTAGCGCTTGAACGTATCGACACCTTCGCCACGGTTGAAACCCGGCTCCAAGCCTTCCAGCCAGAGGATACGATGGGCGATGGGGGCCATGGGCATCCCTTGCCAGGTGCAACCAACGGGTTTGCGCCCTTTGAAAGCGGTTCCTACCGGCCAGCCAGCGCCAATTTTTTTCCCTACCTTGTGCAAACCACGTGGGGTGCAGTTCGAGTTCTCCTTTTCACCAATGCCGAAGCGCGAGGTGGAGATCAGGTAGCGACGGGTGAAAAGGTAACTGCCCCAAGAGGGGCGGGTTGGAATATTGGCCGTGAACAGGTCCATACGCTGCTCGCGGATGGAGGCAGCAAGGAGAAACCGCGTGGGTTCAATATTCAACCGGCGCGCCCGCAGTGGCAATTCTCTTGGCAGACGTCGTTCGGAGGCGAGTGCCGCCGGATAGTGGAAGATATTGCCGGGCGGGAGTTGCATCAACTGGCCTTAAGCAGACCGGCTGGACCGACGGGTTTGATGAGCACCTTGGAATTGCGGCCACTCGAATCGTACTTCTCCCGCCGCGTAGGCGGCAGGTCGGAGGGGGTGCCTTCCACGAAACCTCCTTTGGATTGGAAATAGCTGAACGCCTGGGTAGAGAGAGTGATGAGCGTTTGCAGACCCATTTCCCGGCACTTGGCCTCCACGAACTGGATCAACTTGCGCCCGATGCCCTGATTCTCATGCGAGGGACTAACGAACAGGAAGGCCAGCTCGGCTTTGCCGAATTCAGGGTAGGTGTGCAAGGCCACACAAGCCACGGGGTTCCGGTCGATCTCGAAGATGTAATAGTCACCCAAATTCTTCTCGATCATCGGCCGGGTGCGCTTCACCAGTTCAGCATTGGCCATCGCGTTCTTGGACAGGCCGAGAATGCTCCGGATGTCCTTCTTCATGGCTTTGCGGATCTGCTGATACTCGTTCGCATAGACCAAGGTACCGATGCCTTCATTGGAGAAGACCTCGGCCAACAATCCTTCGTCCACCTCGCCATTGATGACATGTACCCGGGGGATGCCGGCCCTGCAGGCGGCAGCAGCATGTTGCGCTTTGGAGAGCAGTTCCGGATGGATCTCGCTCTTGGGAGCGGCCAGCAGCTTGTCTAGGTCGCCGACTTGGATCTGCCGGATAACTTGGCCTTGTTTAAGCAGACCGTCGTAACTGGTGATGAAAATGATTTTTGCCGCCTTCAGCGCTTCACCCAAAGCAGCGGCGACGGCATCTGAATTGACCCGATACGTTTTGCCATCGCCGTCAAAGCCTAGGGGCGGAATGACGGGAATCATGCCCTGATTCAGCAGAGACTGGAGCATCTCCACATCGATACGCTCGATCTTGCCGGTGAAGAGCTGGTCCACGCCGTTGATGATGCCTTTCGGATGTGCGATGACGGCATTGGTATAGACCGCACGGATGTCATGAGTGCAGAGACCTTCGAGGATCTCATGCGTCAGCCGGTTCGCGGCCGTTAGGGAAAGCTTGAGGGTCTCGGCATCAGTGATGCCTGTGCCATCGAGGTCAGAGGCAGCAATGCCTTGCTGGGCGGCCAAGGCGCGGATCTGGGCGGCAGCGCCGTGGGCCAGGATGACGCGGATGTTCAGTGAACGCAGTACCGCGATGTCCAGCAGGATGTTGGCAAAGTTCTCGTCCGTGACGATCGCACCATCAATGCTGATGACGAACGTCTTTTCCCGGTAACGCGGAATGTATTGCAGGATGCCCCGCAGATCCGTTGGTTTCACTGTTGAGTCAATGCGGTCGGAAGGTAGCGAGACCGGGTTCACCGGTGTTGTTCCTCGGACGCTGCCGAACGCGGGTCCATTAACAGGCGTTACCCCAAGGGTTTCAACAGGAAAAAAGCGATTGTCGCGGATACCTCTTGCGCAATCTGGAATGAACCTTTTTCCTTCTGAGGTGTTCCAACTTTGGGTCTGAGGCCTGTTCTGACCCGTAAATCGCCAATATTTGTAAGCACATGGCCCGTAAAAAGCGTTCAAAAGGCTGGTGGATAATTCTTGGGATTGTCGTTCTGGGCGGCGGTCTAGGGTGGTGGAAACATACTCACAAGGAAGAGGCCCCGATAGAGATACAAACCGAGAAGGTGCAGCGCCGCGACCTGACCGAGCTCGTGGTGGCCACCGGTCGTATCCAGCCGGTGCTCCAGGTGAAGATCAGCCCGGAGGTCAGCGGTGAGATCATCGAGCTGCCGGTGAAGGAGGGTCAGGTGGTGAAGAAGGGCGAACTGCTCATCAAGATCAAGCCGGACTTCTACGTGGCCAATCGCAACTCTTCGGATGCCAATCTGAAAGCCGTGCTGGCGAACAAGGACCTTTCGGCGGCGAATCTGGAGAAAGCCCGTTTGGAATATGATCGCAACCGGGATCTCTTCAAAGCCGAGCTGATCTCGGAGTCGCAGATATTGGAGGCGAAAACGGCTTTTGATGTGGCTACTGCTCAACTGAATGCGGCCAAGCATCAGGCGGATGTCGCCCGGGCGTCTTTGGCGCGAGCGGAAGAGGAGCTTTCCAAGACGACCATCTATTCGCCATTGGATTGCGTGGTGACGAAGCTGAATTCCCAAGTGGGCGAGCGGGTCGTGGGCACCGCGACGATGGCAGGCACGGAGGTGATGATCCTTTCCAACTTGGAAGAGATGGAAGCCCGGGTGGACATCGGGGAGATCGATGTGGTGTTGATTGCCGTGGGGCAAAAAGCCCGTTTAGAGGTGGATGCCTTTCGTGACCGTAAATTCACCGGTGAGGTGACTGAGATCGCCAATACCGCCAAGACGACTTCTCAAGGCACCCAGCAGGAGGCGACCCGCTTCGAGGTGAAGATCCGGGTGTTAGAGAAAGAAATATTCCGCCCAGGCATGTCAGTGACGGCGGAGATCGAGACGCGGTATCGGACCAATGTCATCACCGTGCCTTTCCAGAGCGTGACGACGCGGCCACCAAAACCGGGTAGCACCAATACGGTGGTTACGGCGACAACCAATGCGCCTGCCGCCAGTAAAAAGGACAAGGAGAACGTGAACCGGCCCATCGAAGTGGTTTTCTTGAAACAAGGAGAAACTGTGAAGATGGTGCCGGTGAAGCGGGGTATCAGTGACCAGCAATATGCCGAAATCACTGAAGGACTGAAGGAAGGAGAGGAGGTCGTTTCCGGCAGTTATAAGGCCATCAATCGTGACCTGGAGGATGGCAAAAAAGTGATCATCGGCAGTGGTGCCGGTTCCTCTGATGTGAAGCAGCCTTGAGCCTGTCTTACTGCCATGAGCCTCATCCGTCTTACAGACATCACCCGCCACTACGATATGGGGGCGGAGACGGTACACGCCTTGCGGGGAGTCTCCCTATCCATCGACAGAGGTGAATACGTCGCACTCATGGGACCCTCTGGTTCTGGCAAATCCACCATGATGAACATGCTTGGCTGTCTGGATACGCCCAGCTCCGGACGATATGAACTCAATGGCACAGATGTCAGTGAGATGGATGATAATGAGCTAGCCGAGGTGCGGAACCGCGAGATCGGTTTTATTTTTCAAAGCTTCAATCTGCTGCCACGGGCAACGGCCTTGCGCAATGTGGAGCTGCCGATGGTCTATGCCGGGGTCCCGGCGGATGAACGGCATGAACGGGCGATGGCGGCGCTGACTCAGGTCGGTCTGGCCGAGCGTGTCGGGCACAAGCCGAATGAGCTCTCCGGAGGTCAACGCCAGCGAGTGGCCGTGGCGCGGGCTTTGGTGAACAAGCCGTCCATCTTGCTGGCGGATGAACCGACCGGGAATCTCGACTCAAAGACGGGCAAGGAGATATTGGCGCTCTTCAATGAACTGAGCGCCAAGGGCAATACCATCATCGTGGTGACCCATGAAGAAGCCGTGGCACGTCATGCGCGGCGGATGGTCCGCATTCTGGACGGGTTAATCGCCAGTGATGAAGTGCTGGTGAAGGACTAGCCGATGAGACTCATCGCTGAACTCTTTGAAGGCTTGTGGATCGCATTGGACGCGATCCGGGCCAACAAGCTGCGGTCGGCGTTGACGACGCTGGGCATCGTGGTGGGCATCGTCACGGTAAGCCTGATGGCGGCGGCGATCGATGGCTTGAACCAGGCGTTCATCAAGAGCATTTCAGCCATTGGAGCCGATGTCGTGTTCATCGAGAAGTTTCCCTGGTTTAACGAAGAGCCGTGGTGGAAGGTGCGCAACCGGAATGATATCACTCAGGCCCATGCGCGTGCACTGGCGAAACAATCGCAGCATGCTGAGGCGGTTGCAGCCGTCACCTTTTCCCGTAGGGCTGTCCGGTACGGTGATGCCATAGCGACTTCCGTGACCATTGTAGGGACCACGGAGCAGGGAGCCATCGTGGACGGGCTGAATCTGACGGAGGGCCGTTTTCTCGCCGCTGCCGAGGTGGAAGGTGCGCGGCCGGTCTGTGTCTTGGGGGCTGATGTGGCGGCCAATTTCTTTCCCTATGAATCACCACTGGGCAAGCGCGTGCGCATATCCGACAGCACCTTTGAGGTGGTGGGAGTCTTGACGCGGCGAGGCACGTTTCTTGCCATGGAGAGCCTGGATAACCAAGTGTTCATCCCCATCACCCGGTTCAATCAAGTCGTTAGTTGGCGTCCCAATGTGACTATCCGGGTGAAGGTGAAGGATATGAAGAAGATTCCGGAAGCACGGGAGGAATTTCGGGGCATCATGCGCAAGCTGCGGAATGTGGCACCGGGCGATGCCGATGATTTTGCCATCAACGAACAGCAGGCGTTCATCAATATGTTTCACCGGGTCGGCGGGGTGATCGCCGCCGTGGGTTTGTTCATCACGGGGTTGTCGTTGTTCGTGGGCGGCATTGGCATCATGAACATCATGTTCGTGAGTGTGGCTGAACGGACCAAGGAAATTGGTTTGCGTAAGGCGCTGGGGGCCAAGCCACGGGCCATCCTGCTGCAATTCCTCTTGGAGGCGGCTCTGATCTGTCTTTTGGGAGGATTGATAGGGCTGGGGTTGGCTTGGGGAGCGGCGGCGGGAGCAGCCAGTGTCCTGCCGATGCGCATCTCGCCGATGGTCGTGGGGTTGGCTTTGGGAGTTTCCTTGGTGACGGGTGTCATCGCGGGATTCCTGCCGGCCTGGCGGGCGGCGAAGATGGATCCGGTGGAAGCATTGCGGGTGGAGTAAGTCGGAGCTGAAATTGTGGTAACGAAAAGCAAATCCAAGCACCGTGCGTGGCTCGTCCTTTGGGGCGAGGCGGTTGAGAGCTTTCATATGGCCATCGGCGCGGTCACGGCGAACAAGTTGCGCTCCATCCTGACATTGACGGGGGTAGTTGTCGGGGTGTTCTCCATCATCGTGGTGATGACCGCTATGCGGATTTTGCAGCGGAATGTGGAATCGGAACTTAGCAACTTAGGGACACATACGTTTGCCGTCAGCCGCTGGCCGGGCCTCAATTTCGAAGGACCTAGCGGCTGGGAGAAGTATCGTCGGCGGCAGAATCTGACCATGGACCACGTAGAGGAGCTGGAGCGCAGGGCCAGTCTAGCGAAAACGGTAGGGGCCGAGACGGGGTTGATCAGTGGGGTGGCTGCTTCACGGTATGAGACGACGAATCCAGACGTGGAATTGAAGGGGGTTACGCCCGGCGCGTTTTTGGCCAAGAACTGGATCATCGAGGAGGGAAGGGCTTTCAGTCAGGGGGACATGGAGAGTGCGCGGCCTGTCTGTGTGTTGGGAAACTATCTGGCCAAGGCTTTGTTTCCGCACAGTTCACCGGTTGGTGAGGAGATCAAGTTTGATGGAGTGCGTTATCTGGTGGTCGGTTATCTGGAGGCAAAAGGGGGCATGGGGGGAGCCGGGCAGGATAATTTTGCCGCCATACCGATGTCGACCGGGTTGAACCGATATGGGGCGCGCTGGCGGAGTCTCTCCATCCTGATACAGGCGGCCAGTGCCGAGACTTTTGAAGATACGATCGAGCAGACCCGTGGTATATTGCGCGCGGTGCGCAAGGTTCAGCCCGGTCAGGAGGATGATTTTGAGATCATGTCGAAAGACTCGCTGATCGAGCAGTTCCGGAGTCTGACATTCGCGGTG
>JAURFH010000358.1:0-446 GCA_030834415.1 Verrucomicrobiota bacterium
AGCGCAGACGCGTCTCACGACCTTGTAAGTTACGCGGCAGCGCACGGCGGATCGCCTCGATTTGATCCTCGCCTGCTCGCGCTCCGGTGAAGACCGCCAAACGCACGGCTTCCTGACCGGCATCCGGCAACGCCGGGGCGTTAGGGTTCCGGGAACTCACCTGCTGCCAGTTCGACTCCACCATCGCAAACACCCGACCGTAGATGGTCACCACATCCGACATCGACTTCACATAACGCCCCCGGAACTGGCTGGAGACATATGGATTCACCGGCTTCTTCCGGTCGGAATTGTTCGTGATGCGCGTGACCAGATCCTGCGCCTTGGTGGCAAAATCCTTGTCGGAGAAGCGGGCGAACTCGTGATAAGGTCCCATCACCGGATCATATCCGCGACGGGTGCGGGTCAGGATAGCCTGCCAAAGCCGGGCCGCTTCCTGGTTCAGC
>JAURFH010000358.1:456-2684 GCA_030834415.1 Verrucomicrobiota bacterium
CATCTTGCCCATCTCGCTGCGGTCCTTGCCCTTGATCGCTTCATTGATGGCCAGATAAAGACCCGCGTTCTTGCGCAAGTCGCTGATGAAGCCACCTATATCCTCACGGTAGAATTTTTGCAGGTTCTCTTCCAGCTTGGCCCGCTCGGCCAGATAGGAACGATACTCCGGATCTTTCTCATTCACCTTCTCGATCAGCGGCTTCTCCCTTGGCTCCACCGAGCTGGCGAAGATGCCATGTAGCGCGTAGAAATCCTCCGTTGGCAAAGGGTCGAACATGTGATCATGGCAACGTGAGCACGCCACGGTCAGTGCCTGGAACCCTTTGGTAACTGTATCGATACGGTCATTGATGATCTCGTTTGCCTGGTTGTCAAAACGATTGCCTAATGTGATGAAGCCCAGCGCGGCAAGGTCCGTCTTGTCTTTTAGATCCATCTTGTCTGCCGCGAGCTGTTCCATGATGAACTGGTCGAAAGGCTTGTCCTCGTTGAACGCTTTGATGACGTAATCGCGATACGTGTAAGCGTACGGATAATGGAAATCCTCCCGCTGCCGGTTCACTTCACCCTTCGTATCCGAGTAACGCGCCACATCCAGCCAGAAACGGCCCCAGCGCTCGCCGTATTGGGGCGAAGCTAGCAGACGGTCGATGAGCTTCTCATACGCATCCGTGGAATCATCGGCCAGATAGGCCTCCACTTCCTTTGGCGTGGGTGGTAATCCCGTAAGGTCAAACGTCGCCCGGCGGACCATCGTCCGCTTGTCCGCGAGCTTGTTCGGATACATGTTCTTCGCCTCCAGCTTGGCGAGGAGGAAATTGTCGATGTCGTTCCTCACCCATTGCTTGGCATTCACCTTGGGCACTTCCGGATGTGTCACCGGCTTGAAAGCCCAATGATTCGCTGCGGCCGGGTTCTTGTAGCCCTTGGCCGTCTTCACCCCGTCACTCACCGGCACCGGCGCACCCATCTTGATCCATACCACGAAGTCCGAGATCACGCTGCTGGGCAGCTTCTCCTTCGGCGGCATCTGAAGATCTTCATCCGCATAAGCGATCGCCCGGATGAGCAAACTCTTCTCCACGTTACCCGGCACCACCGAGGGTCCGGTATCGCCACCACGCAACATGCCCTCTTTGGTATCCAGCGTCAGGCCACCCTTGGCCTTCTCATCACCGCTGTGGCACTTCATGCACTTCTCCGCCAAAACCGGGGCGATCTTGGTGTTGTAGAAGTCCATCTGCTGCTTGACGACATCGTTCGCCCGTAGCGACGGTGCCGCCACCAGCGCCATCACCCCGAGAGCGAAAGCGGCGTTGCGTGCGGTCGTGGTTGGTTGGAATTTCATACGCAAATTATCCTTAGGCCATGATGGCCTTCACCGGCACACCGAAGTTATCCGTGAGGCGGAAGTCACGGCCATTGTAACGATACGTCAGCTTCTCGTGGTCAAAGCCCAAGAGGCCAAGGATCGTGGCGTGCAGATCATGGATGTGCACCTTGTTCTCCACTGCGCGAGCACCGAATTCATCCGTCGAACCATAGGTCATGCCGCCCTTCACACCGCCACCCGCCAACCACGTGCTGAACGCACGGCTGTTATGATCACGGCCTGGATCGGCGTTGCCGTTGCGATCGCGCGTCACCGTGCGTCCGAACTCGCCACCCCAAACCACCAAGGTGCTGTCCAGCAACCCGCGCTGTTTCATATCCTTCAGGAACGCCCCGATCGGCTGGTCCATCTCACGGGCCTTGGCCGAGAGCCGGTCTTCGAGATCCTGATGATGATCCCAGCCGCCATGCCAGGCCTGCACGAAGCGGACACCGCGCTCGATCAAACGCCGCGTGATGAGCATCTGCCGGCCCTGCGCCGAGTTGCCATACATGTCGCGGATGTTCTGCGGCTCCTTCGAGATATCGAAGGCGTCCGTCGCTTCCGTCTGCATCTTGAACGCCATCTCGTAGGCCTCCAGCCGCGCTTCCAGTTGGTTGTCCTTCTGGAGATTTTGGCTGTGCATGTAATTCAGCTTATGAATCAGGTCGAGCTGACGACGCTGTTCCGGCAACGAGGAGAACTGGTTTTTGATGTTCTCGATCAGGTCTTCCACGCGCTGAGAAGTCGTGTTGATGCTCGTGCCTTGGAAGACACCCGGCAGGAAAGATGACTGCCAGTTCTGCGTGCCTCCCGGAGGAACCCCACCCGGACGCAGGGAGATGTATCCCGGC
>JAURFH010000359.1 GCA_030834415.1 Verrucomicrobiota bacterium
GCTGCCAAAGACTGGCGCACCGCCTGGTATTACGAATACAACTACGAGAAGCAGTTCCCGTACACGCCCAACGTCCGCGCCATCCGCACCGACGAGTGGAAATACATCCACTACCCTCCGGGCGACGGCAGCAAAGACAAGCACATGGCCGAGCTCTATCACATCAAGAGCGACCCGGATGAAGCCTACAACCTCATCAACGATCCGATCCTGAAATACAAAGCCGTCGAATTGCGCGCCGAGCTGGAAAAGCTCATCAAGGCCGCCGGTGCCGATCCCGACAAGATGCCCATGGACGAAGGCATCAAAGGCGAACTGCCGGACGCAAAGATCAGGTAACCCCATCTTATTTCTTACTCAAACACCGTTGGGTTCTCCTACCCAACGGTGTTTTCCTTTTCCCGCTTCCCGTCCATTCGGCGTTCGGCTAGCGTTTCTCGCGGATGAGTCCCATAACCCATTTCCTGATCGGCTGGTGCCTCGCAGAATCAGCACCCCGCTTGGAGAAACGTGAACGGACCATGGTCACTCTGGCCGCAGCTGCTCCCGATCTCGACGGCCTCGGCATCATCGCCGAATTCCTCACCAAAAACTCGGCTCATCCGTTGCTCTGGTGGAGTGAAGGCCACCATATCTTCGCGCATAATCTGCTCTTTGCCGCGCTGGCCACCGGCTTTGCTTATACCTTCGCACGAACATTTCGCCGGCAAACCGCATTGCTCGTCTTTGTCTCTGTACACACCCACATCTTGGGGGACATTCTTGGCTCACGCGGACCAGAAGGTCCTTGGCCGATCCTCTATTGGTATCCTTGGAACCGCTTGGAATGGATCTGGTCCGGTCAATGGGCGCTGAACGCCTGGCCGAACATGCTCATCACCGTTATCTGCCTCGCCGTCACCTTGCGACTGGCGCGAAAGCGCGGCTATTCTCCCTTGGGAATTCTCTCTGAAAAGATGGACATCACCTTTATCTCTACGCTCCGCCACCGTTTCCCGGTGACAGGTGTTCGAGATTTTCTAGTCCGCCTCGATCAGCTTCCGCAGCTTCCCGTTGCTCACCACGATCTCGTAGCCGTGCTGGTCATCCACCGCCCGCCGCCAGAACTCTCCCCCCGCGCATTCCAGGATGAGCCCGCCCGCCGCGATATCCCACAAACGCACCCCATATTCCTTGTAGGCATCCATGCGGCCATTGGAGACATAGGTCATCGAGAGGGCCGCGGCACCCATGATGCGTATCTTCCGCACCTTGTGGACAAGCTTGTTGAAGACCGGGAGCATCTTCGCCAGCGTGGATTCATACTTGGCAAAACCCATCGCCACGATGCTCTCCTGCAGTTTCTTCCGTTTGCTCACGGAGATCTTCTTCCCGTTCAACTGCGCCTGTTGCCCTTTGATGGCCGTCCAAAGATCATCGCAGAAAGGATCATACACCACGCCAATGACCGTTGTGTAACCATCCGGGTAACCGCTCTGCTTCCGTTCCTTGGCCGTCTCCCCCCGCTTCTGCAACGCGATGGAAACGCACGCATGCGGCAACCCATAGGTGAAATTCACCGTCCCATCGATCGGGTCCACCACCCAGCGATACTCCGCACTGGTATCACCCAGCACACCTTCCTCACCCAAAATCGAGATATCAGGAAACGCTTTCCGCAAGGTCTTCTCGATCAGCTTCTGGCAGCGCACATCCAGCTCCAGCTTGATGTCGTGTTGCGTGGCTTCGTTGATGACCTTGGTGGAGCCGAGGTTCTTGCGCATCAACGCCCCGGCAGCTTGGGCAGCGATGACAGCAGTTTTCAGGGCACGTTTCAGTTCAGACAGCTTCATGGATTTCCTGAAAGAATAATGGCTAATGGATCAGGGGATGACTTCATCCCGTTGTTTGACGAAGGCTTCCTGCGCGGCGCGTTTCTCATCCAGCAGGTCTTTCCCGGCCGCCTCGATCATCTCCAGCAACTCAGCAGCCTCCGTAAGCCGCGGCACACTCACATAACTGGCCCCCGCCGCATAGAGTGCCGGCAGGTCGGCGAAGTATTCGGCATGCATGATGATCTTCGCCGTGGGGTTGATCTCCCGGACCATCCGCACCAGCTTTTGGTTGGTGCTGCCCTTCAAGATACTGTTCGGCAACGTGCAGACGATGATCTCCGCCTGATCCACCCCCGCATGCAGCAAGGTGTCTCGCTGGCTGATGTCACCATAGATGACGCGCACCTTACGCTTGGTCAGCCCCTCGTTCACCTGCGGATTGAAGTCGATGACCGCCAAGTCCCGCACCAGGTCCGGATTCTTGCGCCGGATATCATCCAACAACGAACTGGCCGCCCAAGAAAAGCCCAGCAGGAAGACCTTGGGATTGCCGCCGTGCATGTTCAGCGTGGAACCCTCCTCGTTCAGGTCATCGATGTTTACATCACTGAGGAAGGTGCTCAACCGCCGGATGATCGCCTCCGCGTTGGCGATGGCATACGTCGAGAGGATGGCCATGATGACGAAGGCGTAGCTGACGATGCCTGCCGTCGCTTCCGTGATGTGCTTGTACTGGATGCCAAGCGCCACGATCACCAGCGAGAACTCACTGACCTGCGCCAGATTGATGGCCGTCAACAAGCTGGCCCGATGACCGCAACGCATCTTAAGCATGGGAATGAACACCGTG
>JAURFH010000360.1 GCA_030834415.1 Verrucomicrobiota bacterium
GTCCATCTGTGCTGCGCCAGTGATCATGTTCTTGACGTAGTCGGCGTGGCCGGGGCAGTCCACGTGTGCGTAGTGGCGGTTGGCCGTCTCGTACTCGACGTGCGCGGTGTTGATGGTGATGCCGCGGGCCTTCTCTTCAGGGGCCGCGTCAATCTGGTCGTAGGCCTTGGCCTGTCCACCAAACTTGGAGGCCAGCACGGTGGTGATGGCCGCAGTCAGCGTGGTCTTGCCATGGTCCACGTGCCCAATCGTGCCAACGTTGACGTGCGGCTTGGTCCGCTCAAATTTCTCTTTCGCCATGTTTCAAATCTCCAAAGAGCAAGTCCCGTGTACTGGTTTTAGGTCTGCACACCGTTGATGGATCACCCCGCACGGGCACGGGATGGCACGATGTCGCAGACCGCTAAAAATTATTTGGCTCGTGCGGCGATGATCGCCTCGGCGACGTTTTTGGGAGCCTCGGCGTAGTGCTTGAACTCCATGGTGTAGGTCGCACGACCCTGCGACATCGAGCGCAAAGTCGTTGAATAGCCGAACATCTCAGACAGCGGCACTTCTGCCTTGATGGCTTTGCCACCGCCAGCCATGTCATCCATGCCCTGCACCATGCCACGCCGTGAAGACAAGTCTCCCATCACGTTACCGGCATAGTCCTCAGGAGTTTCGACCTCCACTGCCATCATCGGCTCGAGAATGACCGGGCTGGCTTTGCGGGCAGCGTCCTTGAAGCCAAAGATGGCGGCCATCTTGAAGGCCTGCTCGGAGGAGTCCACATCATGGTAGGAGCCGAAAGTCAGCGCGACCTTGACATCCACCACCGGGAAACCAGCCAGCACGCCGCTGTTGAGGGCCTCTATAACGCCCTTCTCGACCGCGGGAATGTACTCACGGGGCACCACGCCGCCCTTGATCTCATCGAGAAACACAAAGCCCTTGCCGGCTTCATTGGGCTCCAGGCGAAACACCACATGGCCGTATTGACCCTTACCGCCCGACTGGCGAACAAATTTGCCCTCCACATCGGATACCGATTTACGCACCGTCTCGCGGTAGGCCACCTGAGGCTTGCCCACATTGGCTTCCACGCCAAATTCGCGCTTCATACGGTCAACAATGATTTCCAGGTGCAGCTCGCCCATGCCAGAAATAATGGTCTGGCCAGACTCTTCGTCGGTCTTGACACGAAAGGACGGATCCTCCGCTGCCAGGCGTTGCAGCGCAATGCCCATTTTTTCCTGATCGGCCTTGGTTTTGGGCTCCACGGCCTGTGCAATCACCGGCTCCGGGAAGACCATTTTTTCCAGGGTGACCACCGCATCCGGGTCGCACAAGGTTTCGCCTGTGGTGACATCCTTCAGTCCCACGCAGGCCGCGATATCGCCGGCACGGATCTCCTCGACCTCCTGGCGCTCGTTGGCATGCATCTGGACAATACGACCAATGCGCTCCTTGCGTCCCTTGATCGGGTTGAAGACCGTGTCGCCCTTGCTCAAGACACCTGAGTAGACGCGCACAAAAGTCAACTGCCCCACAAAGGGATCGGTCATCAGCTTGAACGCCAGGGCGGAGAATTTTTCGCCATCGTCTGCCTTGCGGCTGGTTTCCTTTTCGTCCTCGTCGGTGCCGGCCACAGGCGGGATGTCCACCGGCGAGGGCAGGAAATCAATCACCGCGTCCAGCATGCGTTGCACGCCCTTGTTCTTGAAGGCCGTTCCGCACAGCATCGGCTGAATTTCGGTCGCGATGGTCCGGATCCGTATACCAAGCTTGATCTCTTCCTCAGACAGTTCGCCTTCTTCCAGGTATTTGTTCATCAGCTCTTCGCTGGCCTCGGCAGCAGCCTCGACCATCTTTTCGCGCCACTCCTTGGCCGACTCCATCAAGTTGGCCGGGATATCCTGGTAGTCAAATTTCATGCCCTGCGAGGCCTCATCCCAGATGATGGCCTTCATCTTGATCAGGTCAACCACGCCGGTGAAAGTCTCTTCGGCGCCGATCGGGATCACGATAGGAACCGGACTGGCCTTCAGACGCAAACGCATCTGGTCGTAGACCTTGAAGAAATTGGCGCCGGTGCGGTCCATCTTGTTGACAAAGGCCAGGCGCGGCACCTTGTACTTGTTGGCCTGGCGCCAGACGGTTTCCGACTGGGGCTGCACGCCACCGACTGCGCAGTAAACCATACAGGCACCATCCAACACGCGCATGGAGCGCTCCACCTCGATGGTGAAGTCCACGTGGCCGGGGGTGTCAATGATGTTGAAGCGGTGCTCGGGGTAGGACAGGTCCATCCCCTTCCAAAAACAGGTGGTGGCCGCCGAGGTGATGGTGATACCGCGTTCCTGCTCCTGCTCCATCCAGTCCATGGTGGCCGCGCCATCGTGAACTTCTCCAATCTTGTGGTTGACCCCGGTATAAAAAAGGATACGTTCGGTGGTCGTGGTCTTGCCCGCATCAATATGCGCGGAAATTCCGATATTGCGATAACGTTCGATAGGGGTCTTGCGGGCCACGATAATTCCTCAGGGTTTGATCAGAAGCGGTAATGCGAGAACGCCTTATTGGCTTCCGCCATGCGATGTACTTCGTCACGCTTCTTCATCGCGCCACCACGGCCCTCGGCTGCCTCGATCAGTTCGCCA
>JAURFH010000361.1 GCA_030834415.1 Verrucomicrobiota bacterium
AACTCGACGACGCATTCGGGCATCTGCCCATCAAGCACTGGCTCTCCTGCAAGACCCAGCCGCTGCGTCCAATGCTACAATGGTGGCAGCGCCTGGGACGCCCTATCGAAGTCGTCAGTGAATTTGAGTATCGCGCTGCTCTGCACGAAGGCTTCGCTGCCGATCACATCCTCGTGAACGGTACCGCGAAACACCGTTGGCTCCCGAGCTGTGCCGTCTCGGGTTTGTGGGTGAACTTCGATTCGTTGAACGAACTCAAAGCCCTGGCTCCCCTCGCTAAAAAACTGAAGTGGCGCATCGGCCTGCGCCTGCGCACGAGTGAAGAGTATGATCCGGAAGCCCCGGAATTGCCGACGCAGTTCGGGATGAGGGCTGGGGAGCTTACTGCCGCTTTGAAACTATTGAAGCAGCATCACCTCCCATTGGAAGTGCTGCATTTTCATCTGCGCACGAATGTGGCGGCGGCGGTGAATTACCGTTGCGCCTTGCTGGAAGTGCGCGCCATCTGCGCCCAGCATTCCCTCACGCCGCGCTATCTGGATTGCGGTGGTGGTTTCCCGCCGGAACATGTGCTGGGCATGGATGGCGAGCCGGTCGCTAAAAATTTCAAGCTGACGGAGATGGCCACGGTCTATGCGGAAGCGTTGAACTGGTTTCCCTCTGTGCAAGAGATCTGGCTGGAGAACGGTCGCTGGTTCAGTGCGCGCAGTGGCGTCCTCGTCGTGACCGTGCTGGATGAGAAAGGCGACAAAGCCCATCGTCACCTGATCTGCGATGGGGGGCGGACGATGAATGCGCTGGTGTCGAATTGGGAGGCGCATGAATTGCTTTCGCAGCCCGAACGCAAGGGCCGCAAAATCCTGACGACGGTGAACGGGCCGACGTGTATGGCGTTCGACAAACTGGCGCGGCGTCCAATGTCCGAGAGTATTCGTGTGGGCGACCGGCTGCTATGGTTGGAGGCGGGGGCGTATCATCTGCCGTGGGAGACGCGGTTCTCGCATGGTCTGGCGGGGGTATTGTGGCATGAGGGGAAGGAATTGGTAGAGGTGCGGGCGAAGGAAAGGTGCGAGCCGTAAAATTCTTTGGCTCGCAAGTTATTCTGCCGCAATGCCTGCCAAAAAAGCGCCCATTTTCTTGAAAATTATTTATTGTAGATTGCCCGGGAAATAATAGTATTTTCAGCGCTGACAACTAGTTGTCGGTAAAGGAAGGGCGATAGGGAAATGCAGAATTCGGAATTAAGAACGAAGAAAGCAGGCCCCAAAATCCCAAGTCATCAAGCATAGCGATGTTATGCATAGTTATGTCCTGCGTTGGCGGGGAGGTGACGAGTCCTTATGGAGCCATCAAGAGATAAGTGGGGTGGATTTTTATCAAAGTGGCCCTGGCGAAAAGAGTCAGGGCTCGCTGGTTGCACCAGAGGCCAATGAAGCCTCGCCCTACCAAGTCTCAAGATATGTGGGTGTAGCGGGCGTATGGATCAGGGTCCGTAAGCCGGAGGGGGAACGGGACGTCGGGCGGCATAGGATTTTATGACCGCGCGGGGAATCTCCAGTAGCCACTGCGGAACCGGCCTGGCCTTGGACAGCGGCCAAAGTTTGGCCTCCCTATGAGGAGGAGGCTGAATCAGACACATTCACAGGGGTCGGGTGGTTTCATTGCTCTTTGACATAGTTCTCTAAAGGGGACAACGGGAAGGGAAAGGGTCTGGGTTCCAGGCTCTGGGGATTCACGTTGTTTCCAGCCATTGGTCCGGTAGCGCGGGTGGTTTTCTGACTCAAAGAGTTTGGGCAGAGGAGCACCTCTGCCCTACCGAGCATGGCATGGAGTGGCTGGCGGGGGTCGGGTGCGGGAGGTGTGGACTGATAGCTAGAGTGCCGCAGAACAGGATGCTATCGCGGAGTGTCACACGGAACGGATCTGACGGGAAGGCTTACTCAAGGGAACGTAGGATTAGGAGTTCAGAATGAAGAAAAGAGGAGTTGGGGAAACATCGAACACCGGTTGCACCGGCTGGCCAATGCATCGAACTCTGGACATCGAAAGGGGGAGGTTTGAGCCTCGTTCCTCGGCTGGGTTGGAGCGGCCCGCCTGGGACGGACGGGCCCTACCTCCGTTGAAGTTAGTTCTGCCTCATCACTTCGGCAGCTGCTGGGCTGGAAATGGAGGCGTTTTCTGCCGCTTGCAAAAATGTCGGGAATCGTTAGTGTTTGCGGCTCGTTGCGTTTTCAACGGACGCAAAACGAGCAATAACAACGGTTTCCAGATGGCACTGATTGTACAGAAATACGGCGGCACATCGGTCGGCAATACCGACCGCATCAAGAATGTCGCCCGGCGCGTGGCCGAGTACCGCAAGCGCGGTGACCAGGTCGTCGTGGTGGTTTCCGCCATGAGCGGCGTCACCGACAATCTCATCAAGCTGTCCAAAGACATCATGCCGCTCCCCAGTGAGCGGGAGATGGACATGCTCCTCGCCACCGGTGAACAGACCACCATCGCGCTGGCTGCGATGGCGCTGCACGCCATCGACGTACCGGCCATCTCTCTCACGGGGGCGCAGGCGGGTATCGTGACCGACGGCATGCATAGCAAGGCGAAGATCCAGAACATCTC
>JAURFH010000362.1 GCA_030834415.1 Verrucomicrobiota bacterium
TTAATAAGCCATGGGGCGGGGAGTTCGTCAATTCGGATGAGCCGCCGCGGGGAGGCTGGTGTTGAGAGGGGATGGTGTTGAAGGTTGAGTGGGAGTAAGACGTCCCTGCATCTCTGAGCCTGCAGATTGCCAATCTGCGCTACAATGGAAGAAATCTGCGATTGGAATTTCCTCTTCATGAAGAGGTTGGGAAGTGTGCGAATTAGCGTGAAGTGAGCGAAGACTTTTGGCTTGATGAGGCAGCGGTGTTGAGCCGCGCGGCATGTTGGCCAAAGGTTATTTTACGGCGTCTTATGTTTCCTCCGTTGATGATTCGGAGCAGCCGTTCGCGCTCTGGGTGCCGCTCAGTTACTCGCGGCGCAAGGCGTATCCGCTCATGGTGATGCTGCACGGGTCGGATGCGGATCATCGCATGATCCCCGAGCATTGTTTGGAGATCCATCAAGCTGGCTTCCGGGAGGATGTGATTCTGCTCAGCCCGTTCGGGCGTGGAGATGTCGAATACTGCGGCCCCGGCGAGGCGGATATCTGGGAGGCCATCAACTGGGTGAAGGAGCGTTATCGCATCGACGCGCGGCGGCAATATCTGAGCGGGCTTTCACTGGGCGGTTATGCGGCGTGGCAACTGGCCTGCGATTATCCTGAACAATGGGCGGCCATCGCGCCGGTGTGTGGTGGTGGCGATGTGCGTGCAGTGCCAGCCATGAAGTCCGTGCCGGTCTGGTGTGTGCATGGCGAGCGTGATGAGATCGTGCCAGTGGCCAATGCGCGGCGGATGGTGGAGGCGCTGAAGCTGGCGGGCGGCAAGGTGCGTTATGATGAATTGACGGGCTGGGGTCACAATTCCTGGGATTGGTTGTACGATGCGGATCGCAAGACGGATACGTTGGCGGAGTGGTTTCTCAAACAGCGCAAGAGCAAAGCCCCGGAGCCGGTGTTGCAACCCAAGCGGCGCGGCACGTTTCTCGATCTCTTCGGCGAGCGGGTCATCATCTCTTATCCCGCGCATTCGCCGGTACCGCGTGAGGTGGATATGCTACGACACCAAGCGGAGAAGCTGGCCCGCTTCTCATGGTCCGATAACACGATGCGGACCGGTCATCTCATCTTAAAGAGCGATGTCGAATTGACGAAAACAGATCTCGCGAACGCTAATGTGCTCCTGCTGGGCCGCAGTGATAATCATGCATGGATGCAGCAAGCCGAGCGCAAGTTGTTGGCGCGGCATGTGAAAGGGCGGTTGCAGGTGAACAAGCAAACGTACCTCGGCAAATCGCTTTTGGCGCTGACGATGCAGCCGAATCCTTGGAACAAAGAGAAGTTGCTCGGGGTGGTGACGTATCAGCAATTCCGGCAGATGCGGGATATCGCAGAGTTCACCCTCAGCCGGATGAATTCACTGGGGAGCGTGAATATCTACGATACCACGCAGAAGAAATTCCTGCTGACAAAAGAGTGAGTGAGTTACTTCGTCTGGGCACGTTGCCAGAGTTCGAAGTAATAGAGGGCCACCACGACCATCGAGTGGCGGATCTTCCCGCTGCGGATCAGTTCGGGGATGTCTTTGATAGGGACAAAGCGGTTCACCAAGTCTTCGCCGGTATCAAAGCGGGTGGTGGCGGAGTATTGGCAGTTGTGCACCAACACCGTGTAGCAGGTGTTGTTCATGATTGCGGGGTTCGCCGCGATCGCGCCGATGAGTTCGGGGCGCTCGCCTTCAAAGCCGGTCTCTTCCAGCAGTTCACGCACGCCGGCTTCAAGCGGGGAGGCGTCTTCGTCGTCGATGATGCCGCCGGGGATCTCCAGCTCGATGGAGTCCGTGCCATGACGGTATTGCTCCACCATCACCAGTTCATCATCCGGGGTGATGGCGATGATGTTCACCCAATCGTTGGATTCGATGACGTAGAACTCGTGCTCCTGATTGGTACGGGGGGAGCGCTTACGATCACTGCGCGTGGTGAACACGCGGTAATTGTTCAGCGGCTTGGATTCTACCAGCGGCCACGGCCTGATCTCGTCACTCATGCGGTCTCCTGTTGGCTCTTCACAATCCCCGTTCCTGCGCGGCCCAGCCCTGACGCATCAGCGTCAGGAGATGGGTGAGTGCCTCTTCATAAGGCTTACCCTTCGATTCTGCCAGTTGGCGGGCCCGCTTGTCGAGTTGGCCCGCCATTTCCAGCGATTTTTCTTTGGGGCAGCCCATGGCCACAAGCACCTGTGCCAGTTGGTCGTGGTCCATGGTCGTTTGGCTTAAGCTTCCTGCGGCGTGATGCGGATGCTTTCCACAGAAACGCGCTCGAGCGGTTTGCTGCGTTCGCCACCGCGGCTCATGCCCACGGGAGTATCACCAATGGCACCGAGGACGGTATCACCCGTCACGATTTTTCCGAAAGCCGTGTATTGGCGGTCCAGAAATTTGGCGTCACCCAAGCAGATGAAGAACTGGCTGCCGGCGGAATTGGGATCTTGCGAGCGGGCCATGGAGAGCACGCCGCGCACGTGAGAGCGTTCGTTGAATTCCGCCTTCACCGTCCAGCCGGGGTTACCGGTGCCCCAGCGGTATTCTTCTTCCGGGTCTTTGGTGAGCGGGTCG
>JAURFH010000363.1:0-1284 GCA_030834415.1 Verrucomicrobiota bacterium
CGGCACCCGGCGTGTTCCGGAATGGGCGGCTGCCCACCGGGAAGGGCGTCCGGCTGGCCATGGGGATGGTTGTCGGCTGACCGGGGGTAGGAGCAGGAACTTCTCCCTGCTCATTCAGCAAGGTGGCGTCCTTGATCAGGCGGCAGAATTCCTTTTTGGTCAGCTTGTGATGCGTGCCCAGTTGCGTTTTGGGCGAGGGCATGTCCTTGTACTCCACGGCGAGCCGCTCCAGTTTGACGATTCGCAGATAGCTGTTGCCGAGTTTCCAGATCTGACTTTGTGCGAGCTTGAGAGCCATGAGAATTTGCCGGGCTTGATGATGATGATTCTTTGAAAACCTGCCTCCCCCGGATTTCCTCAAGGGGAGGCAGTAATGTCTGCCACTAGCGCTTTTTAAGCAAAGCGGCTTTGGCCGCTACGGCCGCTGCTTTTTTGTTATTCTCGCTGCTGACTTTCGCCTGCTTCTGCGAGGTTTTCTTCTGGTTGGACTTCGGTGATTTATCGCCCATGAGTTTTACTTTTCTTCTGCGGTTATGTTCACCTGAGGCATGGTAGTTTCTCCGCAGGGACCAGTAGCATGCGCCTAGTATGCGCCGTTGTAAACTACCGTCCGCAGTCAGTTAGCAGGTGGAACAGGCTGCCTGATTCAATACGTCTTCTCCGATTTGAAACTGCCACCTTGTAGGGCCGTGCGTACAAAAGCGCCCCAGAACGGCGTGGGCGTGTAGTTCCAATCCAGAATGATACGCGGAGTGGCGCTGGGGTGGAAGCACCATGCCGTCCAGTGCAAATGATGCTCCTGAATACAGGCGAGCATGACCGGGGCCCAGACTAGCGGATCCTTATGCTGGGCGGGCGGGATGAAAGGCATAGGTTTGCTGTCGCATCCGACTTCTCCCAACAAGACCGGATATTTTTTTGAGACCGCAATAAACTTCTGCTCCCAACCGGATTTCCATGGGTAGACATGCGTGTCATAGATGATGCCATGACCGCTAGTGTCCGTGAGTGCGAAGCCTTTGAGCATCCCGGAAAGGTCATACGCCCAGTCCAGACCGCCTGCGAGCAGGACGTTGTTCGCACCGGTCTCGCGGATGGTATCCACCAGTTTCTGCATGCCAGGTGAAGTGAAGGAAGTCAGCTTCTCGTTTTTCTCTGCCGGGGCATCGGTTTTGACCTTTTCACTGACTTCACCGCCATTGCGCCAGATTTCCCAGGAGATGCCATGCGGTTCATTCAGCAAGCCGAAGAGAACTGAGTGGCGATTCTTGTAACGCGCGGCGG
>JAURFH010000363.1:1294-2560 GCA_030834415.1 Verrucomicrobiota bacterium
GATTTCCCAGGAGATGCCATGCGGTTCATTCAGCAAGCCGAAGAGAACTGAGTGGCGATTCTTGTAACGCGCGGCGGCATCACGCCAGAAGGAGAGGCATTCCTCTTTCGGTGCGCGGTAATGATGGAGATCCAGAATGAGATAGGCTGTGCGGGTCTCGGCGGCTTCAATGGCCTGATCCACCAACTCACGGTAAGACTTGCCGCCATCCTTTTGATCACTGCCTTTGCCGAACCAGCGATCCGCTTTGACGGGCAGCCGGATGACATTGGCCTTCCAGTCATCAATCGCCACGGTGATGGAGCGGAGGACATTTTCACCGCGCGTTGACCACTCTAGGCTTGGGACGTTCACACCCTGAAGCTGGATGACTTTACCGCTTGCGGTCAGCACCTGATTACCCGCCACTTTCAATTGTTCAGGCAGTGGACCCGGCCCTTTGACTTTCACCGGTGGGTCAGCCGGAGTGATGGAGGAACTGCCGGGGGCGATGGCGACCAACACGATGTCGTCAAAATCGAAGGTGCCGCTCTGGGCCTGGAAAAGGCAGGGCATGAACTCCAGCAGCTTCGCGCTGTCCGGCACATCAAACTCCACCTTCACATTCCGCCAGTCCTTCGAGGTGCCGCTGAAGTAGGGCGGTTTGGCGTTGGATTTGATCTTTTGTCCTTTGGCGTCTTTGAAATCCAGCAAGATGCGCGCGTCATGCCAGGTCTCCTTGCCACGCTTCACATCGGTATAACGGGCACGGAACGTCAATTGCAGCCGTTTGTGCTCAGGCTGAAGCTTCACTTGGCGGTAAGCCATGATCAGCTTGCCGGGTTCCAAGACTTTCAGCCGGAAGAAGTAATTCCCGTTCTCAACCTCCCAAGAGGATTCTTTAGACTTCGGCCAATCATCCGGCCAATCCGCAGCCTTGCGGTGTGATTCGAAATCGCCGTTGGAAAGTAGAGAGGTGGTTGGCCCGGCTGCTTGGAGGTTGCAAGCCAGCAATATGAGCGCAACAAGGGCGGTACAGATGGATTTCATTGATGATTGATTGGAAAAGTGTCTTTAGGGGCGGGTACAAGTGCAAGCTTCTTGTCGTTCATGAAGGTGTTGCCTAGAGAAATGTTCCGTGCCATCGTCTTATACACAACACGCATGAAAAGCCTGAAAGCTCTGTACCTCGTGCCGCTCCTCGCGGCGACGTTCATTTTCCAAAATGCCGCTTTCGCAGCGGATAAGAATATAGGTATCGGTGCCAAACCTCTCAAAGGGGCCGAG
>JAURFH010000364.1 GCA_030834415.1 Verrucomicrobiota bacterium
CACCTCTGCTGCCGACAGCTTCGCTTCTCCCTTGGGCATCTCGCCGGAATGCACCGCCTGATAGAGTGGGCTGTCCTTGCGCTTGCCCGCGATGATCACCGGGCCGTCATCTCCACCCTTTTCCAGGAAGCGCTTGAGCCGGACATCGAGTCCCGCTTTCGGTTTCTCTTCTTCCCCATGGCAACGGAAGCAGTGCAGCTTGAGGATAGGGCGGATATCCCGTTCGAACACGGGATCAGACTTGGAAGCCGCCCAGGCTCCGGGTGCCAGAATAGCCAATGCCACAGCGGTAAAGCCGAGCTGGCGCAGACTGTTTTTCGCAGTAAACATGCGTTTGAAAGGGTACCAATCCGTTAAACCATCCCGTCCCACCCCTGTCAAAGGGATAGACTGGTCATCCACTGACACGCTATTGGACGTTTTCCGCTTCATGCCACTTCACCTTCATTCCTTCTCGTCGCCGTTCTGTTTCCTCGTTTTTTCCGATCAAGGCCCCCTTAGGTCGTTCCGTTTTCTCATTACGAATCTGCCATGATTTCACCAAACCCGTGAGGCTTCGGTGTGCTCGGTGCGCTCCATGGAGACAAAATTTCGCTTCTTTTTCATCACACGCCCAGACTGCCTCCTTTTTCGAAGATGCGTTACCCTTCCATCGGCTCCATCGGCTCCATCGGCACAAAATTTCAGAAATCGACGCCCTAGGCCGTTTTCCCTCTCCCCTTCCGTGCATTCTGCGTCTTTTTACCCCGGCAGTTTGTCGGGGTTCACCCCGGCAACTTGTTGGGGCTGCGGTTTACCTTCCGTCCCTTTCACCCAATCGTTGCCCCCTCGTCATCCCCCTGTAACGGCAACCATTGAGGGTAGCCCTGCGAACACGAACTTCGCGGACCGCGTGAGCTACCCGCCCATGGTCCGCCCGTTCACCCAAGGAGCGTGAAATCATCCAGTGCGGATTGCCCCACAATCCGCACTGCCCTTCCTTTCTTACGACGAAAAACCTACTCGCTCCGCAACCCATCCAGCAACTGACCGCGCAAAGCGAAGCTCGCTGCGATGAAGGTCCAGACCGCACCACTAAGCAACACCGCACCCAAGGTGATAGAGAGCGAGACATACGGCACTTCTGCCCCCGGCGAAAGCAACGCAGGCAAGACGGCAATCAGGGCGGATACGACACCCACCGCCAACCCGACAAACAGCAACATGCCGTGCTCGCTGATGACGAGCCACTTCAAGGTCTCTGATCGAAACCCGATCGCCTTCATGAGCGCGAGTTCACCGCGCCGTTCCAGCACATTGCGAAGCACCACGACACCCAAGCCAAGACTGCCCAGCAGGAGGCCAAGCCCGCCTAGGATCTGAAAGGTGCTGAGATAGGTGTTCTGCACCGCATTGAAGGCATTCAAACGATCCGCGGTAGAGGTGAGTTCCAAGCCCTCGTTCTGCAAGGCCTTGGTCAACGTCTTCGAGACCTCTTCCGCCCGTTCAACGGGAGCATCGATGAGGAACATGCGGTAGCCGCTCTCGGAAGGATACTTCGCCACGAGCGCGGCTTCATCAATGATGAGGCTGCCTTGCAGGATGGAGTTCGCCACCGCGCCCACGATGCGCACCTTGAAGGTCTGGCCGCGCTCATCCGTGAAATCGAGCGTATCGCCCACCTTCTTACCCATCGCCCACATGATGGAATTAAAATCTCCGATGGCAGGAATGGCCTCGTCAGATATCGACTCCGTTTTCATAGACCCAATTCCGGTCTTAGGAAAACCAGACCATTTCATCGCGTTCCACGGTTCCTTTTCATCCACGCCATCGGCCAGTCCGGCGAAAGTGAACGCCTCACGCTCTTGCAAGAGTTGCGGGTTCACCCCGATCAAACGCGGACGCTGGGCACGGTTCAAGTTAAGGCAACTCGCATCCTCACCGTCCTTCACCCGGAACGGCACGAAGGAAACACCAGCGAGCTTCTTGTCATCCAACCCGAAGAACTCACGGCCCTCCGACGTGTTCAGGTCCTGCACCACCGGCAGGGTCGTATCTCCGATGAACGCAAAGCCACCCGTGCCCGCTGAACGCTTCATGGCATCCGTCTTGGCATCCAATTTGTTCGCCCCCACGGCCACGACTAGGAAGCTGCCACACGCGAGCAAGCTGATGGTCGCCAAACTGCGCTTGCGGCGACGCACCGCATTGCGGATGCCAAGGCTGTTCAGATGGAACGCCGCTGCAAGTTCTTCCGCCGTCATCTTCAAACCCGCTGAACGCAGCTTGTTCAGCCACGCTGCGCTCGCCGCCAGTCCGCCGATCAGGAACAACCCGCCCGCACCGAAGAACATTCCGGCCGCATCACCACCGCCACCAAACTTTGCATAGCCCACCATCGCAAGACCCAGAACAATGCAAACTGAGGCGATGATGCCCGCTTTACCCTTCTTGCCCGAGCCTTCCAGTGTGCTACGCCGTTCTTCCGCACCTTCAGCCAGCAACTCGCGCGCGGGACGTTGCACCTGTTTGCGCACGGCTAGCCAGATGGTGATGAACGCTACAAAAAAACTGGC
>JAURFH010000365.1 GCA_030834415.1 Verrucomicrobiota bacterium
AATCTGGCGTGCCTGATGGCACGGGGATTGGCTACCGTTAAGACCGTCGAAACGACTTAGGTTCGACGCGTCAAGCCGCGTCGGGAGAAAGCGGAGGCAAGCCTCCGCACTCCAAAGGGCGAAGTCAGCGCCTCCTTACGTCGGCTGCTACGAGATCGGTGGGGCGAGGACGACGACGATTGAGTGACTCGGGGTTGCAGTCTGGCGGGTTTGGCGGATAATGGGGGGCATGCGGTTGATGCGTTTGTTGGGTGCTTTTTCTTCGCGGAATTACCGTCTTTATTTTGCCGGTCAGATCGTGTCGCTGATGGGTACCTGGATGAGTCAGACCGCGGCGATGTGGCTGGTGTATCATCTCAGCTCCTCCCCTTTTCAGCTCGGTCTGGTCGGTTTTGCCAATCTCGCCCCCATCTTCTTTCTGGGACCGCTGGCGGGCGTCTGGGTGGACCGGGTGAACCGGCACAAGCTGCTGGTGGCCACGCAATGCGCCTCAATGGTTCAGTCCTTCCTGCTCGCCGGCTTCGCGCTGACGGATACGATCGATGTGCCGCACATCATCGCACTGAGCTTGCTGCAAGGGGTGATCAACGCCATCGACATGCCCGTGCGACAGGCGATGGTCGTGGATTTCGTGGATAACCGTGAGCACCTCGGCAACGCCATCGCATTGAACTCCTCGCTGTTCAATCTGGCGCGATTGGTGGGCCCGGCCATCGGCGGGTTCATCATCGCGGCATTCGGAGCGGGCATCTGTTTTTTGATCGATGGCTTCAGCTATCTGGCCGTCATCATTGCGTTGCTGGCGATGCGGCTGCGTCCGCAAGTCCCCAAGGCGGTGACGAAGCATCCTTGGCTGGAAATGCGGGACGGTTTCAATTACGCGTTCGGCTTCCCGCCGATCAAAGCGCTTATCCTGCTGGTGGCAGGGTTCAGCATCACCGGGTTCTCGTACACAGTGCTGATGCCGGTCTTCGCGCGGGATGTCTTTCAAGGTGACGCCAAAACGTTGGGTTGGTTGATGGCGGCATCGGGTGTCGGGGCTTTGTTAGGAGCACTTTATCTGGGCACGCGGAAGACAGTGCGCGGGCTGGGCGATGTCATCACGCTGGGCGGCGTATTGCTGGCCTTGGGGGTGAGTGGATTTGCGACATCTTCTTGGATAGCGGTCTCGGTGATCTGCCTCGCGTTCGCCGGAGCGGGCGGCGTGCTGTTGATGGCATCGAGCAATACACTGGTGCAGACCTTTGTGGAGGATGACAAGCGTGGTCGCGTGATGAGCCTTTTCACGATGGCGTTCACCGGCACTGTGCCGCTGGGAAATCTGGCGGCGGGTGCCATCGCCAACCGTGTAGGGGCGGCCAACACCTTGATGTTCAGCGGGCTCACCTGTCTGGTGGCAGTCGGGATGTTCTACCGGAAGCTGCCCAGCCTCCGCGAAGCCGCCGCACCGATCTTAGCGCGGCTGGATGTCTCGGAAGTGACTCCGCCGGGTGTGGCTTTGGGGGCCAAGGAGGATGCCACTTGATTGGTTTCGAGTTTAGAGTTGCTTGTTTCGGGTCATGAAATCGGGTGATTTTTTTGAATTTTGTCTCCATGGAGCCCAGCGGACACACCGAAGGCTAACGCAGGACATAAGTCTGTGGTTATATAGCTGCAGAAAAAAAACGAAGATTTTGTGCCGATACAACCGATGGAGCCGATGGAAGGCTAACGCAGGGGTGAAAAAGGAGGCATAGTGGCGGTATGAAGACAGAACAAACAGAAATGGAAAGGCGGGGAGCGGGAATGAAGACGAAACCGAGGACGACGACGAGAACGAGGACGAGTGGGAGCTCAAAATTCCCGTTTCTTTTTGGCCGGAAGTGTGGCTAATTCAATAAAGTCTATGTCCACCCAACTCAGCCCGGTCATTGTGCAGAAGCTCGAGGCGTTCAGTCGTCGTTGGCGGAAGCTCGTTTTGGCCCGGGGTGCAGCTGAGGGTGTGGTGGCTTTTTTGGGCAGTATGACGGTCGTGGCGCTAGTAGATCGCTACGTGATCATGCCCGATGGCGTCCGTTATTTCCTGAGCGTGGCCGTGTATGGGAGCACGGGGGCGGTGGTGTGGTTTGGTTGCCTGAAACATCTGCGCAAGGTGCCCAATCCCCGCGAGGTCGCCCGGATGGTGGAGAAGCTGAAGCCAGATTTGCGTGAGGATCTCATCTCCGCGGTGGAACTGGCCGATGCCGGCGAATCCCAATGGGACTCCCCGGTCTTCCGCAAACTCCTCCAAGAAGACGTCACCCGGCGTGTGGAGAAGATCGAGATAGAAGAGATTTTGCCCAGCCGCCTCATCTCTCGCTGGCTCATCGGGTCGGTAGCTGTGGTGATGGTATGTGGTTTTCTGGCCTTGGCTCCCGGACTCGGTTTCACGCGCTTGATGGCGCGGGCGATGGCACCGATGGCCAATATCGAGCGGGTATCGAGCGTGCGCATCAAACTACTGGAACCGGCTACCGGCGATGCCCCGGTGCCACGCGGTGATCCGATCCCCT
>JAURFH010000366.1 GCA_030834415.1 Verrucomicrobiota bacterium
AATGCTTCGGCCACGCTCTTCTCCACGATGACGCGGCTGGTGGCGGTGCAAGCCTGACCCGTGAGACCGAAACCGGCGATGGCCACGAGACGGGCCGCGAGATCGAGGTCCGCATCTGCGAGCACGATGGTGGGGTTCTTGCCACCCATCTCCATCTGGGCGCGGGTCATGTTCTTGGCGAGCTGCTGATAAACCGAGGTTCCTACCTTGTAGGAGCCGGTGAAGGACAGCGCGGCAATATTGGGATTCGACGAAAGTTCACCGCCCACGGCACGGCCATCACCGGTGACCACGTTCAACACGCCCTTGGGCAAACCGGCTTCGGTCAGCACCTTGGCGAGCTCCATGGTCATGGCCGGAGCTTGGGACGCGGGCTTGATGACGACGGTGTTCCCGCTCACGAGCGCCGGGGCCATCTTCCAAGCGGGGATCGCGATCGGGAAATTCCACGGCGTGATGAGCGCCACCACGCCGACGGGTTCGCGACGGGTGTAGAGCAGATTGTTCGGCAGATCGTGCGGGATGGTCTGGCCACCGATATTGTAGCTGAGACCGCCGAAGAAGCGGAAGATATCGGCGGTGCGCTGCACTTCACCGGTCGCTTCAGCGAGGGTCTTGCCTTCTTCCTGCGTGAGAAGCTTGGCGAGTTCGGGCTTGCGGGCTTCAAGGAGCTGGCTGGCCTTGCTCAACACACGGCCGCGCGCCACTGAGGTCATGCCCGACCAGGCCGGAAGGGCGGCTTTGGCGGCTTCGATCGCGGCGAGCGCATCCGGCTGGCCGCTCTGGGGATACTGCGCCACCACTTCGCGCGTGTCCGCCGGATTTGTGTTTTGGAAAGTCTGACCGGACTTGGCCGGAACCCATTCGCCACCAATGAAATTCTGATACGTCTGCATAGTGTTACCTGATAGAACGCAAAGCATAGGGCCTCAGCTATACGACGCAACTCTAAGAAAGCAAATTTTGGGAAGCGCTGGAGGTCGGCCAAGGAATTGCAGTTGCGTTGCGCCCATGGTGGCAGCATCGTGCGGCCAGTGTCGTGGTATAAAAGATTTGGTGTGCTGACGGTGATCGCCCTGTGGCTGGTCTCCGGAATTTTTGCTGCATCAAATCAAGGGAGTATCCCGGCAGACAAGGGACAGAGCCACATCTCCTCGCTGAATGCGGCGGCGCTGCAAGGTCAATCCCACAGCATCCAGCCGGACCAGCAACTTAGCATCCCGGCCATCCGCCCGGGTGCGGTGGCGGCTTATGATTCGTTGGGTGATCTCGCGGCAGAAACACCGGCGGGCGCGCTATGCGTCAGCGCCTTGCGAGAAGCAGGCAGTTTTCCTTCGCTACTGGCGCGCACCTGGCAGTTCCACCAAAGGGCCGCCGCTTTTCCCCGAAGTCCTACTGGCACGTAAACAATTCGCTGATGGTCGGCCCGTAATAAGGCCGGTGAGGTGGCGCAAGCCGCATGAAATTAAAACTGTTTACGTGTGAATTATGGATAAATCCACTGTGGCCAAGTTGCTTTGGGCCGGGATCATCGTCTTCGGAGTGGTGATCTTCTGGTACTATGGCCGGAAAAAAGATTAAGCAACTGCAGTAACTCTGCCGTTGCCGGACCGGTTTGCAGGTCCGGCAACGGTTTTTAATTTCCTTCGCCAATACGGCTACTTCTTCAAGATCTCCTTCAACACGCGGCCATCCACGTTCTTCATCTCCAAGCCCAGGATGGCGGCGATGGTGGGCGCTACGTCCACGTTGCGAACCTCTTTGAGGGTCACGCCGGGTTTGATACCGGCACCCCAGGCAATGAAGCTGGCATACATCAGCGGATGCTTCGGGTGATAGCCGTGGGTGCCTTTCACCGAGCCGACGGGTGTGATGAGGTCTTTCGGCGCGGCACTGTCGGAGAAGGCGTAGCCATCGGCGGCAGAAATCATCAAGTCCGGCTCACGCGGGTCCACGGTGGGGAGCACATGGCCGACGGAGGCGTAGTCTTTTTGTTCGATCACCGCTTCCACACCTTCCATGGCTTTCAGCTTGGGCACGAGTTGCTTGAGGATGGCTGCTTTGTTTGCCTGATCGCGGACATACAAGAAACCGCCACCACCCTGACTCAGGAAATGCACTTTGCTGTCCACGATTTTCGTGCCGGCCATGGTGATGAGCCCCTCTTCCTTCAGTAGCACGTTCACATTGATGTTGTTCGTGTAGCTGATGAAGCCGTGATCGGCCGTCACGATAAAGGTTGTGCGGTCCGCGAGACCGGCGGACTTCACTGCTTCGATGAGTTCACGGATGCGGTTATCGGAATCATTGCACGCCCAATACGCCTCAGGACTGTTGCGGCCATTGCTGTGCTCGAAGGAATCCACGGAGACGAGATGCAAGGCGAGGAAGTTCGGCTTGTGCGTGGTGAGGATGTGCTCGGCGATGCGCGTGTAGAGCCAGTCGCGCTGTGGTTTGCCCGCGTTGCCGGACTTGCACCACTCCATCTGTTTCTCATAGGGAATGCCCTTGG
>JAURFH010000367.1 GCA_030834415.1 Verrucomicrobiota bacterium
GAGCGCACCATCGCGCGGAATAACGGTAATCCCTGCATTTTCTTAGGCATCGTCAAACAATCCAAGGCGAACACGGTGCAGGTAGCTGATGATGCCAAAGCTGAGTTGGAAAAGCTTAAGCCAACTCTGCCAGCGGGCATCAACATGGCCATCAATTATGACGAGTCCATCTATGTGAACCGGGCCATCACGGAGGTTTGGGAGACACTGGTGGTGGCGTTCGGGCTGGTCATCATTGTCATCTACCTGTTCCTGCGCGATCTGCGCTCCACGCTTATTCCTACGGTGGTTATCCCGGTGTCCATCGTGGCCACTTTTGCCATCATGTATATGCTGGGGCATTCGGTGAATATCCTCACGATGCTGGCCTTGGTGCTGGCTTCCGGCCTGGTGGTGGATGACGCCATCGTCGTGTTGGAAAATATCTACCGTCATATCGAAGCGGGCATTAAGCCGATGGCGGCGGCTAAGAAAGCCATGGATGAGATCGGCTTCGCCATCATTGCCATCACGGTGGCGTTGGTGGCGGTGTTCATTCCGCTGACCTTTTTGCAAAGTGCCACCGCGCAATTGTTCTCGGAATTTGCCGTTGCAGTGGCGGGCTCGGTGGTGATCTCTGCCTTCGTGGCCTTGACGCTGACGCCGATGATGGCCGCCCGGGTGTTGAAGCCGGTGGATCATCGTCATGGCAACTTTGTTCTGCGGGCTTCTGAGGGCGTGATTAACTTTTTCCAGCGTATTTACGCCGCCGCCTTGGGTTGGTCACTGAAGCATCGTTTTCTAGTCGTGCTCGTCGGCTTGGGCAGCATGTGGTTGATGGTGGTGGCCTATAACAAACTGGAAAAAGAGTTTTTGCCCGAAGAGGACAAGGGCCGCCTCCTGTGCATCGTGTTCGGGCCGGAAGGGTCCACCTCAGAGTATACGGACCGCATCATGATGGAACTCGAAGGGATACTGCAGACGGTTCCGGAGGTGGAAGCTTACGGAGCAATCGTGGCGCCCGGATTCACCGGGCCAGGTCTGGCGAATAATGGTATCGGTTTCGTGCGACTCAAGGATGGTGAGCGACGTTCAGTGCAAGAGATTGTTAATGGGCCGGGCGGTATCCGCAGCCAGTTCTTCGCCAATATCGAAGGCGCCATCGCCATCCCGCAGATCCCTAAATCTATCGGGCGCGGCTTTGGTGCGCCATTCCAGTTGGTCATCAAAGCGCCGGACTTGGAGCAGCTAGACAAGTATGTGACTTCACTGCTCACCAAATTGCGCAAGACCGATTATCTGCAAAACGCGCGCACTTCGTATGAGATCAACAAGCCCGAGTTGAAGCTGGATATCGATCGGGATCGCGCGGCGGCCTTGGGGGTGAGTATCGCAGATATTTCGCGGACCTTGCAGGTGCTTTACGGCGGATTGGACCTGAGCAAAATCAAGAGAGACGGTAAGGAGTATGACGTTATCGCCCAATTAGAACGCGAATCCCGGCTGACTCCGCAGACGCTCGAGCAGCTCTACGTGCGGAACAACAAGAACGAACTCATCCAGCTTAGCAGCTTGGTGACACGGCGCGTGGGGGCGGCACCCAATGCGATCGAACATTATGACCGCATGCGCAGCGCCACCATATCCGCCTCTATCGTCAATGTGCCTTTGGGTACGGCTATGGAAAGGGTGGAGAAGATCGTGGAGGAAGATTTGCCGGAAGGGTTTCTATCCACCTGGGCCGGTGAATCGCGCGACTTGCGGGAGGCGGGCTCGCAGATCTGGTGGGTGCTCGGCATCGCCTTGATCATCGTTTACATGGTTCTAGCCTCGCAGTTCGAGAGCCTCGTACATCCATTCACGGTCATGCTAGCCGTACCTTTGGCCGGGGTGGGTTCCATGGGGGGGCTGTGGTTGATGGATTGGCTGGGGAAGAGCGGCATAATCAAGCCGCTGGCGGCCATGAATATCAATCTGTTCAGTCAGATCGGTATCATCCTGCTCGTCGGCTTGGTGACGAAGAACTCCATCTTGCTGGTCGAGTTTGCGAACCAGGAATGTGCCGCGGGCAAGGATCCGTTGAAAGCGATGCTGGAAGCGGGCAAGGTGCGTTTGCGCCCCATTCTGATGACGGCATTCTCGACCATCGCGGGCATCTTGCCGATCGCCATCGGGTTTGGCGCAGGTGCTGAGAGTCGTCGCCCTATGGGCGTGGCGGTCATTGGTGGCATGCTTACAAGTACCTTCCTGACCTTGCTGGTCATCCCGGTAGTTTACACCTTGCTAAGCGATGTGACAGCTTGGCTGAAGAGGCGCTTCTTCAAGCATGACGCTTCAGCGGAGACCGAGGAGTTACAGGAAGTGACCGGCAAGTAAGCCGCGTTCACTTATCCTGATTCATCGAGCGGGAAATCACACTGCCGTGGGCTGGCGCTTGTTTGCGACGTCCCAGAAAGAATACCGCAACAATCGCGGCGATGAAGCAGATGACACCCAAGGAAAGCTTCAGCCAATCTGGGCCGCCT
>JAURFH010000036.1 GCA_030834415.1 Verrucomicrobiota bacterium
CTGGAAGCCCAATTGCGCCAATCGCAAAAGATGGAATCCATCGGCCAATTGGCTGGCGAGATGGCTCACGACTTCAACAATTTGCTCACAGTGATCCAAGGGCATGCCTCCATGCTGTTGATCGACCGACATCTTTCGGCCCAAACGATTGAAACGGCCAAGGAGATCGATCAAGCCGCCGAACGCGCCTCCAAATTGACCAGGCAGTTGCTCACCTTCAGCCGCAAGCAGGTGATGCAGTTGAAGAATCTGGATATCAACGATGTTATCTCAAATCTCACCCGCATGCTCCACCGGCTCTTGGGCGAACACATCCGGTTGGAACTGGATCTGCACGACCCCATGCCTCTGGTGAATGCCGATGCCGGCATGCTCGAACAAGTCCTGGTGAACCTCACAGTAAACTCACGCGATGCAATGCCCAAGGGTGGCCGGTTGACCATCCGCACCAGCAAAGTCGAAGTGGATGAGGATTACCTCAAGCAAAACCCCGACGCCAAAAGGGGTTTGCACGTCCGAATTAATGTGATCGACACCGGTTGCGGTATTCCGGTGGAGAACCTGCCTCGCATCTTCGAGCCTTTCTTTACCACCAAAGATGTAGGCACGGGAACCGGCCTGGGTTTGGCTACTGTCTACGGCATCATCCAGCAACATCATGGTTGGATCCGCGTGAAAAGCGTTTTGGACGAAGGCACAAATTTCGAGATCCACCTGCCCAGCAGCAAAAAGTCTAACCAAAAAAACGATACGGACTTCCTCCAGCGCACCGCCGTTGGCGGCACAGAAACCATCTTACTAGTTGAGGATGAACACTCCTTACGGCAGTTGGTCCGTAGTATTTTAGAACATTACGGCTACACCGTTTTGGAGGCAGAACACGGACCGCAGCTCTCGAGATCTGGAAACAGCACCGCAGCAAAATCCGCCTGCTGCTGACAGATATGATGATGCCCGAAGGGATGACCGGCCACGATTTGGCGGAAAAGATCTTGGCCGATGAACCCAAACTCAAGGTGATCTATACCAGCGGCTATAGCGCCAATGTGTTCGCCAAGGACGCCCCCTTGCGACCGGACATCGCCTTTCTCCAAAAGCCATACCAACCACATAAATTGGCTCGTCTGGTACGGGAAAGCCTGGATACTGCCGGGGCACCCTAAATGCCGCCATTCCTTCTGGCCCGGCAGTGATTTTCTTCATTGCCTCCCTGCCCTCTGATTCCCCAGACTTGCTGCATGCGTGACGCCTCATTGGAATTCCTCAAGACTCTCGTTAACACTCCCAGCCCTTCAGGCCATGAAGCCCGCGGCCAACGCGTCTGGCTGAACTATGTGAAGGAATTCGCTGATGAAACATTTTCGGATGCCTACGGCAATTGCGTGGCCGTATTAAATCGCGGCGGCGGTCCACGCGTGATGCTGGCGGCCCACGCAGATGAGATCGGCCTTGTGGTGAACTACATCAGCAAGGATGGCTTCATTTACGTACGACGTATCGGCGGTGTAGATCCGGCCATCACCAAGGCACAGCGTCTCACCATCCATTCCCGCAAAGGACCGGTAAAAGGGGTGGTTGGCAATGTCGCGCCTCATCTGACCAAGGGAGATGGCGAGCGTAAGGTGCCCAAGATCGATGATCTCTTCATCGATATCGGTGTGGACAGCAAGAAGGCCGCCGAGAAATTGGTGCAAGTGGGCGACCCTATCACCTTGAACGAAGAGTTCGAAATGCTCCGTAACGACCTGGCCATCGCCCGTGCTTTTGACAATCGCATCGGCACTTTCGCGGTGGCTGAAACCATCCGCCTTTTGCATGCCTCCAAAGACAAGTTGAAATGCGAAGTCCTCGCAGTATCCAACATCATGGAAGAGATCGGTTTGCTCGGCGCCCGCCAAATAGCCTACACGCTCAAGCCAGATGTCGCCCTTGTCGTTGATGTGACCCATGCCACTGATTACCCGACCGTCAGCCAGATCACCCACGGAGATATCTCCCTCGGTAAAGGCCCGGCTATCACCCATGGCGGACCAAACCATCCAGAAGTAGTGGCGCACCTCGAGAAAATCGCCAAAGCCAAGAAAATCAAAGTGCAGCATGAGGCCGTATCCGCCAGCAGCGGTACCGACACGGATGTCATCTTCTGGACCCGTGGCGGCATCCCCAGCGCCCTGATCAGCCTGCCCAATCGCTACATGCATTCCCCGGTTGAGATGGTAAACTTGAAGGACTTGCAACAGATACACGACCTCATGGCCGCATTTTGCCTGTCGCTAAAGCCGACCGATGAATTCAAGGTAAAGATCTGAGCAAACCTGCGGCCTGCAAAGTTCTCCAAGTGTTCTTAATTAGAGTAATAAGGATACTTGAACAAAATAGCGACCTGAGCTATCTAATAACGAAATCCATAGGGAATAAACAGGCGTACATTCCCATCTTAACGACGGGCGTGCCTTAGCACATCCGGCCTGAGATGACTGTTTCATCCCGGAATTGCCCCAAAAACGGCAATTAGAACCAAAACAAAACCAAAAGAACCGAACAATGAAGAAGCTCCTCGCCATCGCCGCCGCCGCGGTATTCGCCGTCAGCGCTTATGCTGGTGAATTCCAGGATATCAGCATCACCGAACTGAAAGCCAAGATCGCTTCCAAGGAAGTCACTGTGATCGATGTGAACGGGTCTGATTCCTACAACAAGGGACATATCCCGGGCGCGATTGATTTCACTGCCAAGAAGAAGGAATTGGCGAACGTCCTGCCTAAAGACAAGAACGCCCTCATCGTCGCCTACTGCGGCGGCCCGAAGTGCAGCGCCTACAAGCAGGCAGCTAACGCTGCTGAGAAGCTTGGCTACAAGAACGTGAAGCATCTCTCCGCTGGCATTTCCGGTTGGAACCAGGCGGGCGAGAAGACGGATAGCGTCAAGTAAGACTCGATTATTCTAACAGACGCCCGGGCGATTTATTCGTCCGGGCGTTTTTTATTACCAGCCCTTGGGCAAGTCTGCCAGCGTCTCCAATAACACCTGCCGGATCACCCGTTTTTCTGCCTCTGGCAGATAAGCGTAATCTTGATCCGGCGTTCGCACATCCAAGGCCTTCCCAAGCCGTTTATAGATCCGCTGCTTCATATCAGGCAACAATCCTTGGAAGACGGGACTGTAAATCATGTAGCTGCAGCGATACTTGAAAAGACGCGTCTTCAGCTCAAGATCACGAAGTGAGAGTCCCTGTGCCGTCTTGCGCGCTTGCGCGCTGAAATCCTTGTTGAACTCAGGCAGTCCCATGACTCCCCCTTTCGGTAATGGAGTCTCATCAGCGAACAGCAGATATTTCACAACCGCTTCAGCTTGGGCATCCAGCTCAGCCGCCTGCTGCTCGTTCAATTGTCCATTCTGGTTCAAAAACGAGATTGTCCGGGCTCGATAGCCCGCCTCCAGCACCCGGTTCACAAAGCCCGCTTGGTGCTCGTGCAGTAATTGTGGCAGGATATCACTGGAAGCCACTGGATATCTAGCATAGCTGAAACGCATGCCGGCCGTCACTTTCTGTGTGCTTAATCCTTGGGGTGAAAGCTTACCGATCACGTTTCCCCAATGGTTGGTGAAACGATCGGCTCCAGTCAGGTACCAACCACCAAAACGTTCACTCAACGGGATCTGATGGCCGGATTGCCCGATACGATACGCCGTCAAACTCCCCCCACTCGGCCCCGGCACAACTGATTTGATCACCAAACCGGGCACATGCTGGGTTTCATCCGCGACATGGCAGTTCATACAGCGAGTGGCCCGCTCCACGCTGATCTGCTGATCTCCGCGCGGAATACTGAAAATATAAAAGATTCCGCCCAATTCCGGGTCCAAGGAAATGATCTCTATTTTACCACCGGGAATATAGCCCACGTAGATGTCATCGCTGAAATAGAGGGCTCGAGGATTACCTGGATTGATAAGACTGAGTTGTAAACTGGTAGTGGAGAAAAGCAGCATCTGTGAAGACGCCGGAACCTGCAACGCTTGCAACAGACTGAGCAGAAAAGCTTTCTCACTGCTGCGGTCCAATGACAATCGCCCGCTCTCCAAATCCTGTTTTAGGAGCGTGAACCGGTCCTTGAGCGGTCGCTGCCAATAGCTATGCGGCGGTCGGTCGAAATCCCGGTATGTCGGCACCTCTGATTGTGCAGACCCGATCAAAGGCAGCAAAAACAGCAGTGACAGTAAATATCGGCAGCGCATGTGTTGGCATACGATATGTCTCAAAAAGAAAAATTCCAAGACACATGACATGCCTTGGAAAACTGAAAATGATATTGGTGTTAGTATCGGCCGCCGCCACCCTATTACCGTAAACGCCAAGTGATACGTCCCTTGGTCAGATCGTAAGGCGAGATCTCCATCTTCACCCGGTCGCCTACCGTCAGGCGGACCCAGCGCTTGCGCATCTTGCCGCAGATCGTCGCGAGCACCATGTGTTTGTTTTCCAATTCCACCTTGAACATGGTCCCGGCCAGCACCGTCGTGATGCGGCCTTCCACTTCTATATGCCGTTCTTTGTCTTGATCCTTCATATATTCCGTTCCATCAAACTGGTCTGAGGCTAAACCACCACGCCCTCAGACCATCGCACAAGCGCAGCTAAAAAACGAAAGAGCGGAGTCCGGTTCAACCCGAACCCCGCTTGAAATTACCGATTAAAGCTTAAGGCCTAGTAACGGTCACGGCCACCGCCACGGCGATCACCGCCGCCGCCACCGTATCCGCCGCCACCACCACCAAAGCCACGACGACCACCACCGCCGCCACCCGGAGGACGCTCTTCACGCGGACGGGCAACGTTGACCGTGAGGTTACGACCGTCCAAAGGTGCGCCGTTCAAAGCTTCGATGGCCTTCTCCGCCTCTTCAGGGGAGCCCATCGTGACAAATCCGAATCCACGCGGACGACCCGTCATACGGTCCGTCATCAGGTTCGCTTCGATGACCGTGCCGTGTGCTGCAAAAGCGTCTTGCAGGTCGTTTTCTGTGGTGTTGAAGGAAAGATTCCCAACGAACAACTTGGTACTCATGTGATGATACTGTCCTAGACTAACCTTACCTTTCTGCAGACTGTTCCCGACCACCGGGTTTCAAATCATCACCGAACCGAGTTCACCTGAGGATTTCCATGCCTTGAAAGTAACCAGCTGATCTATCAGACGTAAGCCACCGTGAACTTTTTGACCTGAATAGCAACAACTTTCGCAAAATAATAATCCCCACCAAATCTAGCGATGTTGGCTCCCATCAAGCCCTTACACGAAATCTTCCTAATCAAATCACCACCGAATCATCACTTTAGCCCCAAACAGCGGGACTATGCCACCTTCTCAGCCCCCTTCTCTGGCTCTAGAGATTTCTCCTCCCAGAGTGGCAGTTTTACCGTGAAGGTCGTCCCTGCCCCCAACACACTGCGGCACTCCACCGTGCCATCCATCGCTTCGGTCAGTTTTTTAACAATGGAAAGTCCAGATTCATTGGATGACTCTCCACCTGTAGGCTTTGGAGTCAGCCGGCTGAACTTCTGGAAAAGCTTGGCTTGATCTTCTTCGCTCAAGCCCGGCCCCTCATCTTTTATCGCCACCATGGCTCCCTTGCCGTTCAAACCCACACGCACTTCCACCAAGGTATTTGGCACGGAATATTTCACCGCATTGGAGATCAAATTATCCAAGATTTGCTGCATCGCATCCGCATCCGCCCTGACCCAAAGTTCATCCGGCTTGGTGACCAGTATCTGTATTCCCTTCCGCGTGGCGGAGAAGTAATTATCCTCCAAAGACCTTTCGAGCATTGTACAAAGATTGTGCCGTTCAAGATTGAGCCGGAACTTGCCTTCTTCGATGGCGTTGGCATCCAAAAGGTTCTTGATCAAATCGTACATCCGGGTGCCAGAAATACGGATGTTGTCTACCAACTGCGCCACCATGCCGGGATTTCGGGCCCTACCAATCATCTCCGCATTACCGATGATGACCGTAAGAGGGTTTTTAAGATCATGCGCAGCAATCCCCATGAACTCAGTTTTTTCCTCACTCAGACGCAACAACTCCACATTGGAAGCTTCCACTTTCTTTAAAGCTTCCTGCATCTTGCCAAAGGCCGCCTCACGGCTGGTCTCGAAACTCATTCCCAGCAGGAACATGAATGGAATCAAACCCAGATATCCTAAAGCCGTGATCAAGCCATCCCACTCCGGGGGATATGTCTTCGGAAGCGCAACATCCATCAGGCCCATGGCAATCATACCAGCGCTAGCCATGAAACTGACAATGACCCAAACTTTTGCCGCCTGCTTACCTACCAATAGCAAAGCGCATAACGGCACACTGGCCAACCAAGCCAGCGCGTGTCCGTGCATGCCTCCTTCTACCCCACCCAACCCCGTGAAACCGGCAACCATAACCCCAGACAAAATGTTTCCGGATAAATCCAGATTTTGTGACCGCTTCAACAGATACGGGACAATGGCGAAAAACATGGTACAAGCCATAATGATAGCTACCCCATAGTAATGCTCTACCAGCATGAAGAACGAGGCATATAGCGCACCTGACACCACACCGAGAAAGGCAAACCGGGTGATCAGACGAGCTCGACGCAAGGCCTCTGGATTCTCCTCACACGCCTTCGGCAAAAAGCCCTGAACAAAAGACCGCAACACTCCTACTAGATACCCAAACAAAGAACTGCGCTCCCGGTCCCCCAAACCAGGCTTACTTTTTGATTCGTCATGAGCTTCCGCTTCTACCAAACCCATCGCCGGACACAGTATAGTTCAACTTATCAATCCGTCCATTCGGACATGAGAATATGTTAACTCCTCCAGTTATTCAGGCTTGTCACCCGGTTCCTGACCGCCATCATCGGCAACCTGAAAAAATGGCCGTTATCACGAACATTTCCACATATCAGTTCGCCGAACTTAGCGATCTCAAATCGTTGCGGGAAAAGCTCCGTGCCCAATGCAATGACCGTGGCCTCAAAGGTACCATCCTGCTCAGCACAGAAGGCATCAACATGTTCGTAGCCGGGGCCCGGGCTGATATCGATGAATTGGTGGACGGACTGCGCCAGGTTCCCGGCTTGGAAAAACTGACTCCGAAATACAGCGAGAGCGAACACCAGCCCTTTTCGCGGATGCTTGTGCGCATCAAGAAGGAAATCATCGCCTTCGGGGTCGAGGGGATCAACCCCGCCCGCCGCACCTCCCCCAAGCTCTCCGCGAAAGAACTGAAGCAATGGCTGGATGAAGGCCGCCCCGTCACCCTGCTTGATACGCGTAATGACTACGAAGTGAAGCTTGGCACCTTCCGCAACGCCCTGCCCATCGGCATCGACCATTTTCGCCAGTTCCCCGATGCTATACGCCAGTTGCCAGCCAGCATGAAAGAGCAGCCCATCGTCATGTTCTGCACCGGTGGCATCCGTTGCGAGAAAGCCGGACCTTTCATGGAACGCGAAGGCTTCTCGAAGATTTATCAACTCGAAGGCGGCATCCTGAAGTACTTCGAGGAATGCGGCGGCGATCATTACGACGGTGAGTGCTTCGTCTTCGATCAACGAGTCGGCGTGGATCCGGGCCTCCATGAAACGGAATCTACCCAATGCTTCAAGTGCCTCACTCCTTTGACCGCTGCTGACCAAGAAGATCCTCGCTACGTGCCATCCAAGTCTTGCCCCTACTGCTTCAAGACCAGTGAAGAACAGATGGCCGAGAACATCGCACAACGTCATGCCGCCATCCGTAAAGCCACTACTCCGCTCCCCGGCAGCATCCCGTATGACAACTATCGCCCGGTGAGCGTACCGCCCGATTGCGACGGCCGCACCGTCTTGGATTTCCTTTGCAGCATCCTGCATCACATCCCACGTGAGGAGTGGCTCAACTCGTTATCACAAGGTCGTATCTTGAACAATTTACGGCTGCCGGTGGCGGCTGAGCATATTGTGCATGTCGGAGAGCGTTACTTGAATCTGCTGCCCGCCAATACGGAACCAGATGTGAATGCGGACATCCGCATCCTGCATGAAGACGAGGCTATCATCGTGGCCCAAAAGCCCGCACCTCTGCCCTTGCATCCCAGCGGCCGGTTCAATCGCAACACCCTGCTCTCCATCCTGCATACGGTTTATCACCCACAAAAACCCCGCTCCGCCCACCGTCTGGATGCGAACACCACGGGACTAGTTGTCTTCACCCGCACCCGTCATTTTGCCGGCAAGCTCCAGCCCCAGTTCGCCGAGGGGAAAGTGGAGAAAGTCTATCTCGTCAAAGCGCAAGGCCATCCCCTTCAAGACTCGTTCTTCTGTGATGCCCCGATCAGCACCGAGCCGGGTGAGATCGGCAATCGTGAAGTGGATGAAGCCAACGGATTGCCCTCGCGCACAGAGTTTAAAGTCTTGGAACGATTGACTGATGGAACCTCACTTCTAGAAGCCCGGCCATTGACCGGGCGCACAAACCAGATCCGTGTCCACCTCTGGGAGCTGGGATACCCTATTAGCGGTGATCAATCCTATCTCCCGGGCAAGCAGCTGGGCGACATCCAGACAGTGACATTACATGATGCCCCGCTCTGCCTGCACGCGTGGGGAATAAGCTTCATCCACCCCTTGACCCGGCAACGGGTGATTTTTGAGACAGAGAAGCCTGTTTGGGCCAAGTAAATCACCGGCCACGCATACTCGGCATCAAAGGAACTCGTGAGGATGTATTCGTCCCCTTCTCTTTTGGTTCTTCCTCCATGTGCTTCTCCTCTTTGAATGCCCCGCGCAAGAACCAGTGTTTCCGCAAGCCTTGCAATAATATGTCTGCGTTTGTGACGGTGGATGATATTTCGGAAAGAATATTCGTATTCGACTGCACCTGAGCGTTCAGATTACTCGTCATCGAAGCCAGATTGGACAAAGTGACATTTAGGTTCGAGACCAGCAGCGCCACATGATCGTTTGCATTGGTGACAGTCTGTTTGACAGAAAGCAAAGTTCCATCTGCGGTAACAAGTGCCTTATCCAATAGCTTCATGGTATTGGTCGCATCGGTCAAAGTCTTGTTGACCGAGCTTAGCGTCAGGTCCAGCTGGCTATTGATGTTGGTCGGAATCAACCACTCACCCAAGGAACCTTTCGGATTTTTCAGATTTTCCGTGATGACGACAATGTTTGAAGCCACCGGACGGACATCCACGATGATCTGATTGGCGTTCGAGACAGCAGCACTGGCACTGTTCATCGTGCTGGCCAGCTGGTTGGTGAGATTCAAGATATTAGGCAACGCATCTTCCACCTGCTTGGCCAGCTTCTCCAAACGGACATTGATGGCTGGTGCCTCTTCCGCCCGCAGCCAATACTTCGAATCCTTTTTGAGGGCTACGTATTCACCCGTTTTTTCATCCCAAACCGCTGTCGGCACCGTATGGATACGTTCTCCAAAAAACCAGTTCGTGACCACTTTTTCCTGATAGGTCGCCTTGCCTCCATTCCCCTTCGTGACTTCGATAAAACGGTTGCCCAAAAAACCATTGTCAGAGACTTTTGCCACGGAACCCATAGTCCATAAATAGCCGAAATGCGGCTCCATCACCTCAAACTCCACATAGACATTGAAGTAATAATCGTCCGGCGGCTGGGCTTTGATCTGGGATATCTTGCCCACATCGAAGCCCATCATTTTGACCGGATCCCCTTCTTTCAACCCGGCTGCCGAACTGACGAAAGTGAAATAAGTCACTCGCGTCTTGAACCAGCCACGCTTCTCCGCAGCATGGCGGAAATAATAAGCCAGACCGACGAGCAGAATCAGTGTGGCGAGCGCAACAAAAAGACCCACCGTCCATTCGAGCCTGCTCAAACGGGTTCGCAAACGGGGAGTTAAGTCCTGTAGCGCCATATCGTTATTCGGTCATCTTTCGTTCACCCAGCACATCACGCAGCCATGGCTCATCACATGCATCCAGCTCCGCCATGCCCCCAATCTGCCGCCATGACTTGTCATGCAGCAAGGCAAAGTTCCTGCCCTGCTCCACCCATGGAGTCAAATGATTCGTCACGATCACGATCGTCATCGGTTTGTTTCCAGAGATAGCGTGGCCCTGCCAAAGTTTCGCGACGACATCCTGCCACCATTGCTGCTCGCTCAAGTCCACACCCGACAGCGGATTATCCAGTAATAATACTTCCGGAGACAACGACAGTGCACGTGCCAGATTCACCCGCTGCCGGTAAGTCCGGCTCAACTCGCCCGGCAATTCGTTTGTCAGATCTTCTATACCCGCAAACTTCAGCAACTCGTCCATGCGCTCCCGAGCTTCATCCAGCCGGCAATCCCGGTGGTAACAGATGGGCAAAGCAATATTCTCCAACACCGTAAGCTTGTGCAGCAGCCTTGCGCCTGCCTCAAACACCATTCCCACGCGCAACCGTTGCTTCATCAGGTTCGCTCCATCCGCCCCCCATGGATTCACACCGAAGAGTTCCATCCTTCCACTCAGCGGTTTTTGCAACATGCCCAAGGTGGATAGTAAAGTGCTTTTGCCACTGCGATGCATACCCCCGACCACCCAGAACTCACCTGATCCGATCTCCCAAGAGACACCTTTAATCAAAGGAGCCTCAGCCATCGTCTCTAACCCTAAATCCGTCTCCTGCAATTTAACGCAACAAACTTGCTCATCTTTCTTTGTCTGGTTGGCAGCCATAGTTTAGACGAGCAAAAACAGCAGGATGAAGATCGCATCGACCATCACGCAGCCGATAGTTCCCACTACCACTGCACGCGATGTCGCTGCCGCCACCTGCTCCAAGCGTAATGGTTGAGCCAGCCCCTGATAGCATGTGACCACTGCGATGATCGCACCAAAGGCCAATGTCTTCAAAGCCACCAAAACAAAATCCTGCCACGTAAGGGCCGAGGTGATCTGATCGGCGTAAGCCGCCGGAGTCAGCGGCACATTCTGCACCATGATGAAAAGATACCCACTCACCAGGGCGATCAGGATCAGGTAGATGGTCAATGCGAAAATGGAGACAGCCTGGCCAATCACTCTAGGAACCACCATCAGATGGATAGGATCAATCGCGAGGGCTTCCAATGCCTCAACTTCCCCGGTCGCCCGTGACATGCCCAATTCAATCACTGTGGCAGTCCCCACTCTGGCCAGCACAATCAAAGCGGTCGTCAATGGCCCCAATTCACGCACTACAACCGCGACCATCACCGGCCCGGTATACTCGTGCGCACCCACACTGGTCAGCAAAGCCACCGTTTGCCCGATGATGACAAATCCCAGCGCCAAACCCAAAAAGGCGATCATCGGAAGCAGCTTGAGGCCGGACTCGAAAATCTGGTTGCGGATCTGGGGACGGATGACCGCTTTGGCCGCACCAAATTTTGAAATAGTCGTCCCGAGGGTGATCAGGGCGAATGCTCCCAATCCGCGGCCAGTGTCAACCATTCCCAAGATGACCCGGCCAACCATGTCCAAATAAAAACGCATCAGCCGTCCGGGCAACCGGAAAACTGATGGACGTTCCAATTTGGGAGAAGACGTCTCGGCCACAAGTGGAACCTACGGAAGGCAGACCAAAGCGTCAAAAAGAACCGTGCTTTATTCCTGACCGAGCTGCAGGCCGCCGATCTGCACCGAACTATCACCTGGAACAAAGATCATCACCTCACCGGCAAAATCCTTGCCCGGAGAAACCGTTAATTTGAACTCCTGCCATTTTTCCGTAGGCCGGATCTGGAGATCAAAGGCACGCTCATTCGGATCCAAGACAGAACGGGCCGAGAGCAGAAAATCGGAACGTTTCTCAGCCTTTGCCCAGATGCGGATCGTAAGCTTGTCTCGATTCCGGACCACAAAGCGTGGACCTGCCAGCTGACTTTGCACGGTCAGGCTTCCCGTCGTTTTAATCCCCAAAGCAGACGTGCCAGAAGTCGGTCCTTCGGCCAGCTTGGAATACTCTACGGTCACCGGGAGATTACGATTGCGATCCGCCCAACCTATGGGCAACCAACCTTGGGAGATATTGTTATCACGATTCCTTAGCTTGATTTCGCCGCCTTCGCTTCCAATAGACGCGCGGGCCCTGGAATCCATGGCCAATGCCTTGCTCATCAGGTCATAGGCCGGTTCAAGTTGATTAGCCATCTGCAAGGTTGCAGCCCGCAGCCAAAGCACTTCCGGATTCTCCGGCTCATACCCCACAGCCAATTTGGTGTAATACTCAGCCGCAGCGGGATCCTTCATGGCACGCCCCAGACGGGCCAAGGCCAAGGCGTTGTTCGGCTGGACCAGCAGGACATTGTCAATCGAGGAATCATCCGCAGCCAATCGCTGCGCCAAATAATCTTTGGTGGCGAGCTTGGTGAAAGCCATCACCGGACGGTTAACTGGCTCCGATAAAAACCACTTGCCCCATGAGGCAAAGACATCATCCGTCGAAGATTTGGAAATCGCCTCTTTCACAGCCGAAAGTTGCGTCCAAGAATCTTGCAGCGCATTCGCACCGCCCTCTTCACCCAACTGATATCCGGCCACACCTTCGGCAAGCTGGCGGAACCAGTCAGGAACCGACCCGGGCAGAGCCACCAGCCACAAACGGGCTGTCTTGTCTTCCGAGGCAGTGACGATGAATCGGCCATCTGCACTGAAACCGGCATCCCGCACCAAGCCATCATGCTTTAGCGGCTCTGTCACCGGTTTCCAACTTGCCGTATCCCACACCATGGCGGCGTTAGACTTCGAGACCGTCACCAAGAAATAACCGTTGGAACTGAAGCTGACAGCTTTGACTTCAGCATCATGCCGCAAGGGCTCCGCCGCCGGTTTCCCAGCATCAGCCGTCCACACACGGGCAGTCTTATCATCCGAGACCGTGACGACAAATTTCTGATCCCCGCTGAACGCTAGGGCATTCACAACCGCATCGTGACGCAGCTCCGGTGTCAGTGCTTCCCCGCTGTCCGCCAGCCAAACGCGCGCTGTCTTGTCATCTGAGGCTGTAGCCACCATGCGACCATCCGGGCTGAAAACCGCCGCACGCAATTCGCCTTTATGCTTGAACACCGGTCCCAAGGCTTTGCCCGTGGACGCATCCCATAATTTGGCGGTTTTGTCGGTTGAAGCCGTCAGCACCTTTTTGCCATCTGAGCTGAACGAAGCCATTCGCACCGCCCGGTCATGCTGCATAGTCGCCCCAATCTGCTTGCCATCCGTGGTGTTCCAAAGCTTGGCGGTTGCATCCTCGGATGCCGTCAACAAAACCGTTCCATCCCGCTTAAATGACACCGTATTGATCTGGCGGTCATGCATCATCGGCTGGCCTACTGCTTCACCGGTATCGGCATTCCAAACCCGCGCGTAACGGTCTGCCGCAGTAGCCACAAAACGGCCATCAGAGCTGAAAGTAGCCGTGGTGACCCGGGCGTCGTGCTTCAAGGGACTCCCAACCAATTGACCAGTACTGACATCCCAAACGCGGACAGTACGATCATCTGCAACCGTCAGCACCCGGTCACCGGCTCGATTGAACACGGCTTGGGAAATCGTCGAATCGTGATTCAACGCCAAAGAAAGCGGACGCCGCTCCACGGCACTCCAAACCCGCACTGAACCGTCTGCCCCAGCCACACTAAGCCAGAGGCCATCTGGACTGAAAGAGACCCACTTGACTTCACCGCCCAACTCCATCGGCTCACTCAAGGGCAGGCCGGTTTTCAGATCCCATAAACGCGCCGTCCGGTCAGCAGAAGCCGTTGCCAGCAAATGCACATTGGGGCTGATGCTGATCATGGAGATTGCAGCACCATGCTGGATCGTCTGACCGATCTGCTTGCCCGTAGGAACCTCCCAAACCTTTGCGGTCCCATCGCTCGAACACGTCACCGCATACTGTCCATCGGCGGTGAATTTGACCTGATTTACCCAATCGTTGTGCTTCAGTATCTGAGGAGCCGCATTGGTACTGCCCAAACCCCAAATTTTGGCGGTCTTGTCACCCGAAGCCGTAGCCACAAATTTGCCGTCCGGACTAAACGAGGCGTAATAGACCCCACCTTCATGCACGAACGGTTGTCCAATCGGCTGGCCTTTCTCCACGCTCCAGAGCTGAGCTGTGCTATCGGCCGTGGTCAGTGCCAGTTTGCCATCATTGCTCAGCGTCGCCCAACGGACAGAACCACTCTGCAAAAGCGGCTCAGTCACTGGCTGCCCGGTAGTGGCATCCCAAACCCGCGCGCTTTTGTCATGAGAAGCCGTGATCACCAGTTTGCCGTCTGCACTGAAATTGGCAGCATATACCCAGTCACCATGCTTCAAGGCCAGCCCCTGCTTCTGCCCCTTGGCTACATTCCATACTTGGGCCGTACCATCATCAGAGGCGGTCACAAGCAAACTGCCATCCGGACTGAACCGGGCAGAACGAACCGCCTTGGAATGCGTCAAAGTCTTGATCTGTCCCCCCTTCTCGGCGTCCCAAAGACGGATTTCATTCCCGGACACAGTCAGCAGCAATTTCGCATCGGGGCTGAACTGGGTCATCACTACCGGCGCCTCATGCTTCAGCGCCGCGTAACGGGGCAAAGGCCAGTTTCGGTTGGCCAGCAGTGAAAGGACTCGGGCTTGTGCCGAAGCATTACCTGCATCCAGATTTAACGATTGGGAAAGATATGCCATGCCTTGCGGCTGGCGGTTGTCACTGATCAAGCGGCCCGCCTCAACAAAGTAGGACACCGACAAGGCGCGGGACACGCGGCGCTCGCTCTGTTCAGCTGCATCCTTGGCCCGCTGGGCGACACGGGCGGCATCTTCGGCAGCAGCACGAGCCATGTCTGCTGCTTCACGAGCTTTGGCTTCCTCACCCTTGGCCCTCAAAGCGTTCTCGGCCTGCAGCTTTGCCTCCGCCTCAGATTTTTCAGCCTGTTCCTTGGCTGCGAGTGCCGCCGCGTTTGCCTCTTGCGCCGCCTTGCGCTGAATTTCTTCGTTCTTAAGGGCTTCTTCGGCAGCCTTCTTGGCTTCTTCGGCCGCTGCACGGGCTTTGTCAGCCTTCAACCGCTGATTGACAGCCTCTTCACGTTGACGCTCTGCCGCCGCACGTGCGCCTTCAGCCTCGCGCTTCGCCAAAATCGCCTGACCGGCCAGCACCAAGAAACCGCACATGACCAGCATGACCACCACCATCGCCAACTGCATACGGCGGTGACGACGCTCTGCATCGCGTTGCTTCAGGTCACTGAAGTTCACGCCGAACATGCCGGCGAGCAGCTTCAGCTTGGCGTTCTCTCGACCATCCTTGCCCCGACGGGCATCGGCAGCAATCGGTTCCGTACGCTCCTCAGTGAGACGCTTGTTCGCGTCCACCTTGTAACGCACTGGTTCCGGAAAACATTCTTCCAAACCGAGTTCGGGATGCTCAGAGGCGTAAGGCTCACCATCTACGATTAAGCAGAGCACCCGGTCTTCACGACCGATGGATTTGAAGGATTTGATCTCCTCATTCACCCAGCGCGATGCAACCGCGCGTGGTGAACATACTACTATCAGGAAGCGCGACTGCATCAACGCTTGGGTAAGCTTTTCCCCCAAGTCTGCCGAGCTGGGCAGCTCATCACGGTCACGAAAAATAGGATAGGCGCGTTTGGGGACTACCCCCACCTTGGAAGTGCGCCCGACCAAAACCTTCGGCACACCATAGGTTTCCAGCGATTTATGCAGCCAGTCCGCCCAATTCTGGTCGGCATGACTGTAGCTGATAAACGCCCAGTACTTATACTCTTCCTCTGGTGGGTGCGTGGACATATTCAGGGTAAGCGCCCTTCAACAGATACGACCTCTGGCCTAGCTCCCCTCATTGGTCGGGAAACTATCCCGATGACAGCCAATGCGATGGTGGAGCATATGCGAATCACGGGTTCGTTAAATGCCAGTTTCCCCCTCCGATGTCAAACAATGTCGCTCCATGCCCCTGCCAATTTCACCTGCCTGACACGCTTGAAAATCAGGAGCTTGCGAAGAATTACGTCACAAACCTGCCTTTCGGCCCTAAGGTCGCGAAGCCTACTCAATTTTCATCACCAAACACTCAATTCCTCCCTCAAAGCTTCTACCGGCAAGCCCACGACATTGGTCAAAGAGCCGTCAATCGCTTCGACAATCAGTTCACCATGCTCCTGGACGGCGTAAGCCCCTGCCTTGTCTAACGGGTTGATCAATTGGAGATAATTTCGCACCTGCTCAAGGGTAAGCGGATGGAATTTCACCCGGGTGTTAACCGCAAAGAGCTTTTCCCGATGGGTCCGCAGGTGCAAAAGACACACCCCGGTCACCACTTCGTGGGTCTTGCCCTGCAAGCGCATCAACATCTCTTCCGCTCCCTTCAAACTATGGGGCTTGCCGAAAATTTGTGTATTCAAAGCCACTTCGGTATCAGCCCCGATGACCAGCGCGTCGAGGTGATGCTTGGCGACCGTCCGCGCCTTGCGATGCGCATTTAACTGGCAGACTTCGTGTGGGGTGAAGTGAGTGGCATCACACTCCGGGGCATCGGACACCACCACCGAAAAATCCCTCCCCAACAGTCGCATCAAAGCCGCCCGTCTGGGTGAACCTGATGCAAGAATGATGGATGGCACCTTTTTCACAGGCAGACAAGGTTCAGGCAGAAACGGGTTCCAAGGCCTGTTTGAACCGCTTCAATTTCTCTGCAAAAACCGCATCTTCCAAGACCGGCTTAGCATCTTCAATCGAGATATCTTGAGCGAGCTCGATCCAGGATTTGCATCCGCCGTATTCCGGGAGCATGGGCAGCTCAATCCGTTGCGGCAGCTTTTTGACCCGCACCGCTAAAGCAAAAATCGCCTTCTGCCGTCCCCAATCAAAGCGTTCAGCAATCACTTCCGGTCGCCAGATGTGCTGCCCCGCTAATCGCTGGGCCGTCTCCAGCGTCTCCAACCGCTCCCAATGCACCACCTCGGCAAAATACTCCAGCCGCACCACCTCTGCTGAAGGCAGATCGGGTGCTATCTCATCAAAACGGCTATGCGCCAGGGGAATCACCTGCTCGCGCTGCTGATGAAACAACGTGGACCAAAAAAGAAAGGCCGGATGCTCTACTTGGAATCCCCCCCGCCCTTCACTGATCCCGCCTTTGCGCAGGATGATGATCTGCTCTCCCCGCCCCAAGGCATCCACCACAATGGCCCATTCTTTGAATGCGACGCTCATAGGCTGATTCTAAACGCATTCCCCCAAAAGGTCCAATGATGGATTGGTCAGGTCATCGTGCATACCACCACCGAACCAACCACCCGGTCATTATCACGCACAGGGAAAGCCCGTGCCATCACCTTGACCGGCTGCCCTTCCCTCACCAAGACAGAGGCTGACACGCCGCTCAGATCACGCCCCTCTTTCATGGCGGTCACGAAGGGATCCGTCCCAGCCGCCTCATCCGTCCTCAACACGCTGGAAAAAGGTTCCCCAATCAAATCATTCACCTTGAATCCAGTCAGCTTCACGGCGGGAGAGTTCACCCGGATGATCCGTCCCGTCTTGCTGATCACAAAGATGGTGTCACCGATAGAGTGGAGGATTTGTTCAAAATGCCGGAACTGGCGCTCCAAGATGGATTGCGACCATTTGCGCTCCAGGTTCTCCAATACCAGCGTATCATTGACTTTGATAAGCTCCTCCGTGCGGGCGGTCACTTTCTCTTCCAATTGTTCATTCGCCATCCGCATCGCATCTGCCGCCTGACGGCGGGCCTTCAAGTCATCCCGAATCAGCCAGAAGAGCAATCCGATCAGGGCTACATTCAAGGCCGCCGCCACATAGACTGTCCAGCGGGTGGACTGCGCCTGCAAGAAATCCTCCCGGTCACGTTGTTGCAAAAGCTCGGCCTCTTCGTCTTTCATTTTGTTCACCAGCCGTTTGATCTCGCCCAGTGTCTGGTCAGCCGCATCGGAACCGACCAACTGCTTGGCTGCATCAAAACCCTGTTCCTGCAAGGCAGTCACTACTTTGCGAGAAAATTCGACCCGTTTACTCACAAGACTTTCCAATTCGGTCACCCTTTCCTGCTGACGCGCGTCTCCTTTAGTCATGGCTTTGGCCACTTCGAGATGCTCGACCATATCGGAAAAAGCTTCGCGATAGGCAGCTTGGTCGCGGGCGTCACTGGAGAGGACGTAATTGCGCAAGGCGGCTTCTGCCGTTTGCAAGGAGGCCTCTATTGCCACGGTCTCAAGGATGACGGCATGGGTGTGGTTCACCCAGTCACTGCTCATCTCAGCCTCTCTCACGTTCTTCAAAGCAATGGCCGCCACCAAGATCAGCAGTGCGGCCACCGTGCCGAACAACGCCATCATTCTTTGTTCGATGTTGTCTTTCATCGTTAGTCAGTTTTTTAAAAATCGATCACTATCTTCTTTTTGGCAGGAGCCTCTGCGGGTTTGCCCGCTGAGACTTTTTTGTCCTCAGACTCCACCGTGTAGGTATCCGTCTTAGACACCGTCTGCACCAGTTGTTTTACCCCGTCGCGGTAAGTGAATTCAGAAACGGAAGTCCAGTTAGCCTCAAACGAACGGGCCACTTTTTGTGCAATGGAACGCAGATCAGGGTCGGACCGCTCGGTCCGGGAAAGGTAAACCCGGTTGTTGAAATCCAGGTAAACTTTCTCTTCCACTACGTAGCAAACCACATGTGTCAGCAGACCGGGCATCCGCACCGACACCAGCTTTGTGGTGAATCCATGCTTACGCAGCACTTTATCGGCCAGCAGCGAATAGTCATCACAATCTCCCGCCCGCGTCTCCAGAAACACTTCGGGCGGCTGGATGTCTGAATGGAACTTATAGTCGAAATCCTTGAAATACGCGGCAAATTTTCGCGGCGTCATTTTCTCTTCCGTCATCAACTCCTCCAAAGTCACCGCCAAAATGGTCAAAGGCAGGCAGGCCAATAACAACGTTCGCCAACACCATGCTGGTCGTACAAACAAGGGTTGCCACAACCGGGATGCCCGGCCTTGCCACCCGTTCCCTTGATGATTTCGGCTCAATCTGTTTACCCCCGTCACATGGAACTGCTGACTTACTAGCTGAGTTCAGCCTGACTGGAAAGGAGTGAATCTAGCCAAATGTTGGCTACCGGCACTATCCTTGCAAACCCGCTTGCCTCATTTCGCAAAAGTTCCGTATGTTGCCCTGAACGAACACCATATGAATACTACCGTACGCTTGCAACTCTCCGTGATGATGTTTCTGCAATTCTTCATCTGGGGAGCTTGGTATGTCACCGGGCCAAACTATCTGAGCACCATCGGCTTTGCCGCCAAAGATTTCGGCTGGATGTATTCGGTCGGCCCTATCGCCGGCATGATCTCGCCCTTTTTTGTGGGCATGATCGCCGACCGTTTTTTTGCCGCGCAACGGGTCCTCGCCGCCATGCATCTGCTGGGAGCGGCCTTCATGTTCCTCGCTACCACCCAAATGACGGGAGCAAATCCGAACCCTAATGTTATCAATGGGTTCTTTTTTGCCTATATGCTCACTTACTTCCCAACCTTGGCACTGACGAACACCTTGGCCATGAAAAACATGTCCAATCCAGAGAAAGAATTTCCTGGCATCCGCGTCTTGGGAACTATCGGCTGGATCGCAGCCGGCTTGAGCCTCACCGCTTTGAAATGGGACAATCAGATCAGCATGTTCTATCTCACCGCAGGTGCATCACTGGTTCTGGGATTGTTTAGCTTCCTGCTGCCACACACGCCTCCGGCTGCCAGCACGGGCCCGGTTTCTGCCCGTCAAATCCTTGGTCTGGATGCTTTGGTGCTCTTGAAAAACAAATCGTATCTGATTTTTCTGATCTCTTCGATGCTGATCTGCATCCCTCTCGCCTTCTATTATCAAATCACCAGTCGCGTAGTGGAGATGACCGGCCTGCCGGTAGGACAGACGATGTCCTATGGTCAGATGTCTGAAATCTTTTTCATGCTGGTCATGCCCCTGTTCTTTGTTCGCTTGGGCGTCAAATGGATGTTGGCCTTCGGCATGCTGGCGTGGGTGGCCCGTTACGCCTTGTTTGCCCTTGGGGCCACGGATGAAGTGCGCTGGATGATTCTTGCCGGTGTCGTCATTCACGGCATCTGCTACGACTTCTTCTTTGTGACCGGACAGATTTACACAGATCAAGTAGCCCCCAAGGAAATCCGAGGACAAGCCCAAGGTCTGCTCGTCCTCTTCACCTTAGGTTTGGGTATGTTCATTGGGGCACAAGTCGCTGGAAAGATTGAAGCCCAGCACACTCCAGAAGCTTCCCAGCAGTACGCCGCACAATTAACGATTGCCACCAAAGCACTGGATGAGGCAAAAGCTCAACTGACAAGTGCAGACCCGGCGGCAAAAGCCTTATTAGAGACGCAAATCACCAAGCTGGAAGCTGACAGAACAGAACTGCGCAAACAGGAGCTCAAGGCCATTGAGTGGAAACCGCTCTGGGGCAAGCCGGCAGCATTTGCCGCCATCATTCTGGTCCTCTTCGTTGCCCTGTTCCGCAACCCTCCTGCTTCAGGTGCCGCTGTAAAACATTGATCCAGTTTCTGTATCCTAACGTCCAACCATCATGTCTGATTTGATGAACCAATCTGTGAATCGTCGTTCCTTTCTCAAACAATCTACGTTGGCGCTTGCCGGTTTGAGCTTAGGCTCCATGGCGGGTTGCCAGACGGGAGCTAGCTCCAGCAAAAAGAACTGGTTCGACATCTCTCTGGCCGAATGGTCTCTGCATGTCGCCATCCGTGATGAAAAGCGCCTGACCAATCTCGACTTCCCAAAGATTGCCCGGCGAGAATTTAATATCGGGGCCGTGGAATACGTGAACCAGATGTTCATGGACAAGGCCAAGGACACCGCTTACCTCACGGAGCTCAAGAACATCTGCAATGGTGAGGGCGTTCGCAGCGTTCTCATCATGTGCGATCGCGAGGGCAACCTGGGCGATCCCGACACCAAAAAGCGCCAGACTGCCGTCAGCAATCATCACAAATGGGCGGAAGCGGCCAAGTTCCTCGGCTGCCATTCCATCCGCGTGAACGCCGCCACCGGCAATGTAGGCTCCTATGAAGAACAGCAAAAGCGCGCCGCCGATGGCCTGCGCAAGCTCTCCGAGTTCACCGCCACTTTAGGACTGAACACCATCGTCGAAAACCACGGCGGACTATCCTCCAACGGCGCCTGGCTCTCCGGCGTAATGAAGCTGGTCGGACTGCCCAACTGCGGCACCCTGCCCGACTTCGGCAACTTCTACATCGACCGCGTCAAGAACGAGCAATACGACCGCTACAAAGGCGTGACGGAGCTCATGCCCTTCGCGAAAGGTGTCAGTGCCAAGACCCATGATTTCGACGCCCAAGGCAACGAGGTGAACACGGATTACCTCCGCATGATGAAGATCGTTAAAGCGGCCGGCTATCGCGGCTTTGTCGGCATCGAATACGAAGGCAAGACGCTGGGGGAATTTGATGGCATCCGCAAAACCAAAGCCCTGCTGGAAAAAGTCCGGGCAGAAATTGCCTGAGCTAAACTTCAGCCAACCTAACAATCTTAAAGGACGGGCCTTGCCCGTCCTTTTTCTTTAGTTCTGCCGGATAAACTTCTGCACACGCTTGCCGATGATATCCCCGGCATAGATATTTCCCTTGGAATCCAGCGCCATGGTATGCACCCAATTGAGGTCACCCGGCTTCTCCTGTCCATCTTCGCCTTTCGGCACCGTCCATAACTGCAGCAACTTCCCGGATGAGTTGAACTTCATGAAGACCTGGTCTTTTGGTGGGCAGCCCAGCGGCAAAGTCGGATATTTGGGATCAAATTTCCAAGGCATGGGCGAAGAGCCGCAGACCCAGATCTCATCTTTTTCTGTCACCCAAAAACTCCACGGCACGATCAAATTGTTCCAAGAATCCAGCAGCTTGCCATCGGTGTTGTAGACCTGCACCCGCACGTTGTTACGATCAGCCACATAGAGTCGCCCTTTGGAGTCGCAAGCGATAGCATGAGGTAAACTGAAGTTTCCCGCCCCCGTGCCCATCGTCCCCCATGACTTGATGAACTTCCCGTTCTTATCAAAACGCATCACGCGATTGTTGCCATAACCATCACTCACAAAAATGTCTCCTTGTGGGCCAAACGTGACATCAGAGGGGCGGTTGAAATGCTTCTCATCCGAACCGGGAACCCCATCAACACCCAATGTCAGCAATAGCTCACCGTTCTGCTTGTGCTTGCGCACCGTGTGCGTGCCGACATCTACCAGCCAGACGTTCTCATCCTTATCCAGCTTGATGGTATGAGCCACTGTCTTGGGACTATCCCACCATCCTTTAAGATACTTCCCTTCCGTAGAATACACCTGCACGGCGGGTTTGGTGCGGGTGAATACCCAGACGTTATCCGCCTTATCCACCGCAACACTAGAGACGGCTGCGGCCTTGAATCCAGCCGGTCGCTGCGGCCAGTTCGTATCCACCTGATACCAGGTCGCCAGATTGACCTGCGGATAGTTGGAAGTATTCGTGGAAGCGGACGCGATCTGCGGCGTATTTTGCGCCTGCATCGCCGGAATCATCACACCCAAACCAAAGAACAAAGATACTAACTGGATTTTCATGTAAGGAATACGCACCAAGTTGGGACAAGACTGGACCTCAGTAAACAAAAAGAAAAAGCCGTCCGGAAATTACTTGCCGGACGGCTTGCGAAAAAACTCAACTGCTATGCCGGAGCTGGCGCAGCGGAACCCAGTCCCGGATCCAACGGCGGCGGCTTGGGCTTGGGCACTTCTGGCAATGGCGTGGCAGCCTGGGCTCCCATCGGCGGCTCACCCGGGCCTTGATGCGGCAATGGGGTGAACTTGCCTGTGTTCAAGATTTCCATCACCTGCGCCCCATCCAGAGTCTCATACTCCAGCAACGCATTGGCCAAGATTTCCAACTTGTCTCGATGTGATTCCAGCAGGCTCTTGGATTTATTGTATCCCTCTGTGATGATACGACGCACTTCTTCATCAATCTCTTGAGCCGTGCGTTCGCTGTAATCTTTTCGTGAAGCCATGTCGCGACCAATGAACACATTCTCATTGTCATTGCCATATTGCACCATGCCGAGCTTGTCGCTCATGCCCCATTGGCAAACCATCGCTCGGGCCAGATTGGTCGCCTGGTTGATGTCACCGGCAGCACCACTCGATATGTCCCCTGAGATCATTTCTTCCGCAATGCGTCCGGCCATGGTCATGGTAATGATATCAATCATCTCCAACCGACCGTGATTCAATTGGTCTTCTTTAGGCAATGACCAAGTTGAACCCAAGGATTGTCCGCGCGGAATGATGGTCACTTTATGCAGCGGGTTGGCGTGCTCGAGGAGCACATTCACCAGCGCGTGACCAGCCTCATGCCAAGCAGTGAGCTTCTTGTTCTCATCCGTCATCGCCAAGCTGCGACGCTCGCGACCCCAGCGGACCTTCACTCGCGCCTCTTCCAAGTCCTGCATCGTGACCGCTTTCTTGCTGGCCCGGGCCGCGAGCAACGCCGCCTCGTTCAGCAAGTTCGCCAGATCGGCACCGGAGTAGCCCGGCGTTCCGCGGGCGATGATGGAAAGGTCAGCCAAAGGATCCAACTTAACATTCTTCGCGTGCACTTTGAGGATGGCCTCACGACCACGCACATCCGGCAGATTTACAATGATTTGCCGGTCAAAGCGGCCAGGACGTAACAGCGCCGGGTCCAACACATCCGGGCGATTCGTCGCCGCGATGATAATGATACCTTCCTGCGTATCGAAACCATCCATCTCCACGAGCAAAGCGTTCAGTGTCTGTTCGCGCTCGTCATTGCCGCCACCGAAGCCATGACCGCGACTGCGACCCACGGCATCAATTTCATCAATGAAAATCAAGCAAGGCGTGCTCTTGCGGGCCTGCTCGAACATGTCGCGCACGCGGCTCGCACCCACACCAACAAACATTTCCACGAAGTCAGAACCACTGATGCTGAAGAAGGCGGCATCCGCCTCACCCGCGATGGCTTTAGCCAGCAAGGTCTTGCCGGTACCGGGCGAGCCGACCATCAAGATGCCCTTGGGGATACGCCCACCGAGCTTCTGGAATTTCTTCGGGTCTTTCAGGAATTCGACAAGTTCAGAAACCTCTTCCTTAGCCTCTTCCACCCCGGCCACATCTTTGAAGGTCGTCTTGTTCTTTTCCTTGCTGAGCATGCGCGCCTTGCTCTTACCGAAGCTCATGGCGTTCTTGCCCGCATTCTTGATCTGGCGGAACAGGAAGAAATAGATAAGTACCGCGATGAAAACGAAGGGCAGCAGCAAAGTCAGCAGGCCCATCATGAAGGTGTTCGGCTCCACGGGCTTGAACTTGCCGGACATGAGGATTTTTTCCTCAAGCGGCTCGTTCAAACGGGTCTTGATACGGAAGCTCTTCTCCGACTTGTCCTCTGCCGTGTATTTACCAACGATTTCACGAAGATCTGGTGATTGCGGATGGTAGTTGATCTCCGCCTCAATAATCTTGTTCTGGTCCACCAACTCCACGAACTGGGTGTGGGTCAGTGTATCCACCTTCCCTTGCCCTTTACCCTGGAGCAAAATCAAGGCGGGAATGATGCTGATGATCAGCAACCAGTACAGCCAAGTCTTGGGCGGGGTCTTGAACTCGCCGTTGCTTCCGCCACGGCCATTATCGAAATTCTTGTTATCGTCCGACATTGCTTAATTTTGCCTCACAGTAGCACGCAAAACAGCACCTAGCAACCGGCCATCTGCCATTACTTGCGCCCCTAGAGGACTCATTCGCGAGCACTTACGGGGAACTCACGGCTTGCCAATGCCATTTCAACCGTTGCCGCGAACCCTTGTCGAGTTTGAATTGCTCCCCGATCCGCTCGCCTTCCACCCAAAAAATACGCCCATCGGACGTCTCAGCGACCACCAATTGGCGTCGTCGCTCCATCGGCACCTTCCGGTTCACAAACCAATCCTGTAACTTTACCGCCCTCGGCATCCCTAAAGGCTGAAAACGGTCGCCCGCCCGCCAGTGACGCAACCTAACATCAATCCCAACCTTTTCCGCATCAAACACTTCCAACCCGATAATGCGTTTCGGTTTAGTGAATTTCTTGAGGGCTGGGCTTTTACTCCAAGCAAATGACACAGAGCCAAAGCAGGTTTCGCCCCGTTTGCCCGACAGGTCGAGCATGGCAATATTCTCAAGGAATGCGGACTTAAGCGGCCCGCGCATTTGCAACAAGCCGCTTGAGGTTCGGCGTAAAAAAGTCGCTGGATTTACCTGTATCCAACTGTCCGTTTTAGCCCGTAACTCTTCGATCAGGTCAAAAGACTCCGCCACGGACAGTTTCCAAAGTTGCTGCTGAATCACTTGCCGTTGCACTGCCAGAGGCAATTTCGCAAAGGCCTTCCGCTTTGATGCCTGCAACCATCGGGCAGCTTCTTGCGCGACCGAAATTGCTTCAGCGCCAATCACCTCCATGGTCCGCCGGATGGACGGCAAGGCCGCTTGACCGAATAAGCTCTCGATCTGAGGAATCAGCTTTCGTCTCACCCGGTTGCGGATGATATCGGTATTGCGATTGGTCGCATCCTCGCGATAGGGCACCTCGTGCCGGAGCGCATGATCTAGCAAAACGTTTTTCTCAACGTCCAAAAGCGGACGGATCACCTTCAGTTTTTTGCTCTGTGGTAATCCGCCAATCCAATCCATTCCCGCCAGACCATCCCCACCGCTGCCGCGAAAGACACGGATAAAAAACAACTCTACCTGATCGTCCGCATGATGCGCCAAAGCAATCCGATCACAACCCGTCGCTTTGGCGGTGTCGGCCAAAAACTTTAAGCGCAATTCCCGCGCCGCCATCTCTGTAGAAATTTTCTTCTCCTTGCTCCAAGCCCTGACATCACCTCTGCCATTCACGAATCGCAGGTCATGCTGCGCGCAATACTGTTGAACCAGTTTCTCGTCAAAATCACTCGCCCGTCCGCGCAATTGATGATTGAAGTGCGCCACGACCAGAGAGAAACCTTCCGCACCCGCAAGACGCCGCAGAATGTCTAACAGCACCATGGAGTCCACTCCGCCAGAGGCCGCCACCAGCAC
>JAURFH010000368.1 GCA_030834415.1 Verrucomicrobiota bacterium
AACGGGAAGCTATATTTCAGCAAGAACGGAACCGTACAGAACAGCGGTGATCCTGTTGCCGGTACAAACGCTGCCTTCACGGGACTGACGGGGCCGTATCGGTTCGCGGCAGCTTTTGAGAATGGCGGCATCGGCGATTTCAACTTCGGCCAACGTCCATTCAGCTACACGCCGCCCACCGGCTTCAGGGCGCTGAACACCGCCAACCTCCCGACGCCCGCCATCAAGAAGGGCAGCCTCTACATGGACGCGACGCTGCGTACCGGCACGGGTGCGACGGCTTCGGTGTCCTCTCTCGGGTTCCAGCCGGACCTCGTGTGGATCAAGTCGCGTAGCGCGGCAACGGATCATGGCCTCTACGATGCTGTTCGAGGCGTCCAGAAGCAGCTTGAAAGCAACACCACGACCGGTGAGACGACAGAGACCACCGGCCTCACAGCATTCAACAGCAACGGCTACACGGTCGGTGCGTTGGCCCAGCTAAACACCAGCGCCGCCACCTATGTGGACTGGGCTTGGAAGGAAGGCGTCACGCCGGGCTTCGATATCGTGACTTGGACGGCTGATGGAACCTCTCCAAGAAACATCTCTCATTCTCTTGGTGCGGTTCCTAAGTTCATCATAACAAAGCAGCGTAGCCCAAGTGCAGACAACTGGTTCACTTACCACGCATCGCTGGGGGCAACAAAGAATGTTCGCCTAGATGAAACGGCTGCCGCGCAAACGCAAGTCGGCGCTTGGAACAATACGGAGCCAACATCAACTCAGTTCACAACTGGAAACTTTGTGAACTTTACCACAAATGGAAATACCCTAGTCGCCTACCTCTGGTCCGAGATCGAAGGCTTCTCCAAGTTCGGCAGCTACACCGGCAACGGCTCGACGGATGGGCCGTTTGTGTTTTGCGGACACAGGCCTCGGTACGTCCTCATAAAGAGCACGGGTGCAGAGAACTGGTCGGTGCAGGATTCTGCGCGCAATCCGTCCAACGTGGTGAACGCACGGCTGAAGCCGAATAGCGCCGATGCCGAAGGCGTTGGGACGGCGCAGAACGTCGATTTCCTGTCCAACGGGTTCAAGCTCAGAACCACGGACGCAGAAAAGAACTCCAGTAGCGTCACCTACATCTTCGCCGCATTTGCCGAAAACCCCTTTAAGTATAGTCGCGCTCGATGATTAGATCTAGAAAACCAAAAATTAATTTAATTGGCAAAGTGACCTCTAACGGGGTTGTTGAAGATGTTTGCGTTCCGGGGAAATGGAAAGTAAGGTGCAATCATTGTGGAGAGCTACATTCTCAAACATCTCGCGCAATATTCAGAAATTCTAAATCGAGAAACTGCAACATGTTTAAGCCGCATAATTGGTCTGGACTTGACCGCTGGGACGCAATCATACGAAGGGTATATGGGATATCTTTGTCAGACTACGAGTCAATGCTGAAGATTCAAGGTGGCGGATGTTTTATATGCGGTAAAACCGAAGAGAAAGAGGGAAGGCGTCTAGCAATTGATCATTGTCATATTACAAACGTAGTTAGAGGCTTGCTTTGCGGCGTTTGCAATCAAGCAATAGGGATGTTAAAGCATGACCCAGAGCTAATTAATAAAGCGATGAATTACTGCATCTCTCCACCATTTAAATATGCGAGGGCACGATGATCCCTATCTTGTATGCAGTGTGGTGTGGTATCTGCTGGCGTCTTCGCGGCGGGGCCCTCAACCAGATCGTCAGCATGCTGGGTGGCCACGTGGGCACGGGCATCACGCGCATCGTCACCAGTTTCCTCATCGTGGCTCCCCTCGCCTACCTCCAGTGGAAGCTGGCGGTGCTGTGGCCCTTCGTCTTCGCGGCGATGACCCTCCCCTACTTCGACAAGTCCATGGGTCTCACGGAGAAGGGAAGGGACCACTTCTACCTTGCCCTCTGGGGGGTGGCAGTGGCGGCAATCTCCCTCGCGCCCCTCGCGTGGCACAACCCGTGGGTCCTCCTCAATGCCCTCGGGGGCATCCTCTTTATGGTGGCCTATTGGGTCAACAAGCCCCTCGGGGGCAAGTGGACCGAGAGGGCGGAGTGCTGCGTGGGCTTCCTCCTCGGCATCCTCCTGTGGGTATCCGTCCATGGATGAGTCCACCAAGACCCTCGTGGATACCGCCAGCGTCGCCACGGTGGTGGGTACCCTCGCGGGTATCCTTCCGGCCATCGCCGCCCTTTTCACCATCGTGTGGACCGCCATCCGCATCTATGAGTCCCGCACCGTGCAGGACTTCTTGAAGAGGCGCAAAGGTGGCTGACGGCATCCCCAATCCCCGCCTCAGCTCAGTAGGTGCCAAGGCTGGCATCAACCGCGAACTGACACGCTATGCGGGCGAGGGCGGCTGGTACGACGGGGACAAGGTGCGCTTCCGCTTCGGCCAGCCCGAGAAGATCGGAGGCTGGCAAAACATCAACGGCGTGGGGGATAGCGTAGAGGTTCCCGGCGTGGGCCGCTCCCTCTTCACGT
>JAURFH010000369.1 GCA_030834415.1 Verrucomicrobiota bacterium
GTTGATCGAGACAGTCATCCTACGGATCGCCACGGGACGGATCTCGCTATGTGTGTCGTCCCAAGCGGGTTGTGCGGCGGCTTGCGCTTTCTGCGCCACCGGCGCACTGGGCTTCAAACGCAACCTAACCACTGAGGAGATTCTCGATCAGGTCATCCAGGCGAACCAGCTCTTGCACGCCGAGAAACGCAAGGTGCGCAACGTGGTGTTCATGGGTATGGGCGAGCCATTTCACAATGAAAAGGCGGTGCACGGAGCACTGGAGGTTCTGCGCTCGCCGCAAGGGTTCGCCTTTGATGAAAGCCGACTGCTGGTCTCCACCGTGGGCGTGCCGGATGCGATGGTGCGGCTGGTGGAGAAATTCCCGCGCATCGGTCTCGCCTTGAGCCTGCATAGTGCGGTGAAAGCCACCCGGGAAAAGATCATCCCTCAAGCCCTGAAACACTCCCTCACAGCGTTGAAAGCGGCGGCTCAAACAACGACCGCAGCCCAACCGGACCGCGAGCTGATGGTCGAATTCACCATGCTTGATGGCGTGAATGACAGCGATGCCGAACTGGACGCACTGGCCGATTGGCTCATCGGCCTGCCAGTGCATGTGAATCTCATCCCCTACAACGCCATCCCGTCCTCGCCGCAATTGCAACCGACTCCGCGCGAACGCATCCAGGCCTTTGCGAAGGAGCTGAAAGCACGCGGGTTTCAAGTGACCATCCGCTACTCACTCGGAGCGGATATCGCGGGGGCTTGCGGCATGTTGGCAGGAAAGAACAACCTGCAAACAGCCCCACTTAGTTAGGCGATCCGGTGGATTCTACCGGTTTCCCCTCATTGACACGCCTCCCCTGCCCCGGCAGTCTGCGCGGTCTAATGGCATTGGATAAACTGCCCAACACGATTTTGCGCGACCTCAAAGCCCGCGCCCAAAAGCTCGAACCGATGGTCAAGATCGGCAAGTCTGGGCTGACGGATGCTTTTTTTCGCAGCCTCGACGAAGTGTTCGCCCATCACGAACTGGTGAAGGTGAAGTTCGCCGACCTCAAGGACCAGAAGAAGGAACTGACCCCCGTGCTTGTGGAAAAAAGCCAGAGCCACCTCATCATGCAGGTGGGCAATGTCGTGGTGCTCTATCGCAAGAAGCCCGCACCCGCAGCTCCCGAAGTGGACAAGGCGGCGGATTAAGCTGCCCCGATCACTTCGCCGCCAGCCCCTTCGCCTCGATGCAATACATCATCGTGCGTGAACGCATAAAGTAAGCGTTCCCTGAAACCGCCGGCGAGGCCATGAAGCCATCACCCAGCTGATTCTCCGCCACCACCTTGTAGGTCTTGCTGGCCTCCACCAAAGTGCACTTGCCCTGCTCACTGCTGAACAGGATCAGGCCATCCACATACACCGGCGATGCCGAGAAATTTCCACCGATGCGTTCGTTCCAGAACACCTCGCCCGTCTTCGCATTGTAGCAGGTCGCGATGCCGCTGTCGTCGATTGAGAACAGCAACTCACCTACGAGCAACAGCGACGGTTTGTTCGGCGCACTGCGTTTCGTCGTCCACACCATATCTTCCGCCGTGAGCACAGCTTTTTTCACATCCGCCTTCATCGCAAAGAGCTGCCCCTTCGCAAAACCCGTCGGGAAAAAGATCATGTCCTTGCCCACCACCGGACGCGTGCTCGCGGAATGCTGGCCGCGCTCTTCCACGCGCCAGAGTTCCTTGCCCGTCATCGGTTCATAAGCATAAAACGCCTTCGCCCCGATGCTCAGCAGCACCGGCTTGCCGTTGATCATCGCCACGTGCGGCGTGGAGAACGCCTTGCGCCAATCACCCTCCGCCTGCGGTTTACCCTCGGCATCGAGATCTTGATAATCGATGGAGCGCTTGGTCTCCCACACCGTCTTGCCCGTCTTTTTGTTGAGCGCGAGCACGAACTGATGATCGCTCCCGTCATAGTTCATGATGAGCAGATCCTTGTAGATGATGGGCGAAGAGCCGGCTCCGCGGAAATGGTTGCACTCGATGTCCGTCCGCTGCCACAGCACCTTGAAGGTCTTCGTGTCAATGCACGCCGTGCCGGGCGAACCGAACGTGATATACACCCGCCCATCCTCGATCACCGGTGTGGGCGAAGCGTAGCTGTTGAACTTGTGCGCGAACTGCGGTGCTGCCACCTCGAACAGCTTTTGATCGAACACGATCTTGCCCGTGTTCTTGTCCAGGCACACGGCGAAGAGCTGCTTGCCATCTTCCGTCGCCGTCGGCACCCACACTTGGTTCCCCCAAATGACCGGGCAACCCCAGCCGCGCCCGTGGATGGCCGTCTGCCACTTGATGTTCTCTGTGTCGCTCCATTTCGTCGGCAAGCCTTTGGCCTCGGCATGTCCATCGCCAGCCGGTCCCCGGAACTGCGGCCAGTTATCCGCTGACCAGCCGGTCAAAGCCACCAGCGACAGCACACCTGTCAAAAACAGAGAACTCAGTTTCATTG
>JAURFH010000370.1 GCA_030834415.1 Verrucomicrobiota bacterium
CATGACCTGGACCCCAGCCGATGGCTCCGAGCCTCAGACAATGCAGATTGCTGAGTACCCGGAGAACGGCGGCGTCGCCATGGGCATGTATAACTACATTGACTCGATCAGAGACTTTGCTAGGGCATCATTCAACTACGGCCTATCCCGCGGATACCCCGTCTACATGTCAACCAAGAACACCATCCTGAAGGCCTACGACGGCGCCTTCAAGGACACCTTCCAAGAGATTTTCGACGCCGAGTACGCGGACAAGTTCGCGAGTGCGGGACTTACCTATGAGCACAGGCTCATCGATGACATGGTTGCGGCCTCTTTGAAGTGGGAGGGTGGCTATGTCTGGGCATGTAAGAACTACGACGGTGACGTGCAGTCCGACACAGTTGCTCAGGGCTTTGGGTCGCTGGGACTGATGACCTCAGTACTGACTACCCCGGACGGCAAGTCGGCACTCGCAGAAGCTGCCCACGGCACCGTCACCCGCCACTACCGCCAGTGGCAGAAGGGCGAGAAGACCTCCACAAACCCAATCGCCTCGATCTTCGCTTGGACACGCGGTCTGATGCACCGAGCCAAGCTAGATGGCACCCCTGAGGTTGCACAGTTTGCCCAGACTCTCGAAGACGTGATCATCAAGACCGTCGAGTCCGGCCACATGACCAAGGACCTTGCCGCTCTAGTCGGTAAGGACCAGAAGTGGCAGACTACCGAGGAGTTCATGGGAACCCTCGCTGAGAATATGCGCAAGGCTATGGCCTAACAACTAGCCCTCAAAGGGGGCTGTGGAAAACTCCCTGCAGGAAACTGCGGGGAGTTTTAGCTTTTGCGGCATGAAAAAACATGCCATCTCATTCATCACACTTCTAATCTATGTCTTCCTCATACCTTTGCCTGCTAGTGCGGAACCGGTTTGTGAGGGTGACAGTTGCGAAATTGTCTTTGCCTACACCGGAGATGTTCAGCTCTGGAGTCCTCCCAGTGGTGCGACCAACATTCAGTTCGACATTATCGGGGCCTCTGGAGGTCGAGGCGGAGGCGGCGGACGTGTGACTGGCACACTGAGCGGGGTTCCAGAGACGCTCCTTATCTACATAGGTGGTGCCGGTTCAGAGGGGGCCAATGCCAGTGGCGGCTTCAATGGCGGAGGTGCCGCGGGTGGAAATCGTGGAAACGAGGGTTCCGGTGGCGGTGCGAGCGATATCCGGACGGGCTCATCTCTGTCAGATCGCATTGTCGTTGCCGGCGGAGGCGGCGGTGCCGGTGGTTATGCGGGAGCAGCAGGTGGCGCTGGAGGAAACCTGAATGCTGAATCCGGAGGCTCGGGTCAGGGCGGTGGAGGCGCGGGAGGTAGTCAGAACAGTGGAGGAAGCCCCGGATACTCAAATGGCGGTTCGGCAGCCTCCGCGGGCAGTTTTGGTCGCGGCGGCGTCGGGGGCACCAGTTGGAATGCAGGTGGCGGCGGCGGAGGCGGCGGATGGTACGGCGGAGGCGGCGGCGGAGCCGACGATGACTCTTGTTGCTCAGATGCCGGTGGCGGTGGCGGTGGCTCGTCCTACACGAATTCGCAGTACGCCCAAAATGTTGAGCACTTTGCAGGGGTAGGAACCGGCAACGGCTCGTTGATCATCACCTACTCACTGCCAGCCCAGGTACTGAATTTCTCAGGTGTCCAGGTTGATTCGAGCATCGCCAAATTCTCCTTGGAACTCAGTCAAGAAATAGTTGGACTTGGAAATGAGGACCTAACTCTTTTGGGTGATGGGTGTGCAATAAATCTCATTGAATCTGAGGGGACATCTGCGTCGATCACCGTTCAGGGTTGTTCTGATGGGGAAGTGCAACTGACACTTCTCCCGGCCAGTCTGGGGTCAGCTGCTACAGCCCCAGTAATCGAGGCACGTGCGAGCCTGGTTTTCGATGCCACACCTCCAGAGTTTGTCTGGATAACTGAGTCAGCACTTATTGCGGCGGACGAAGTGGAGGCGGTTTTTGAAATCTCCGATGAAATTGTTTTGGACCCAGCAGCTTTTGAGACCGTTGGCTGCACAAATCACGAGGTGGTTGAAAGTTATGTTGCCCTGTTCGGTTGCGCCGATGGACAGGTTGTCCTGTCTTTGAGAGCCAATTCGCTAGCGGACTCATGGGGAAATGTCGGTCCAGATAGCGACATAACTCTGGAGTTTGTGGTGGATACCACGGCTCCTGGCGCCAGCTGGAGTGATGTCGCAATTTTGGGAGAGGGCCCGTTTGAATACTCTGCACTTCTCACTCTCAGTGATTCGGACGGGTTTGATCCGATGCTGGTTGGCTTTGAGAGTGACCAGAGCTGCACAAACGGGTTCAGTGAGGCGGATGGTCAGTGGAGGTTTAGCGCAACATGCGACCACGCCTCGGGGAAGTGGACACTACCCGCATTCTCTTTGATTGATGCCGCTGGGAACCTTGGTCCGCTTGAGCCAGTCGAGATTCAATTCATCCAC
>JAURFH010000371.1 GCA_030834415.1 Verrucomicrobiota bacterium
TCCCGTAGAGTCTCCCGGTAGTGCTCCAAGTGTTCGATGACTTCGGTGGCGGTCACGAGGTCGAAGGTGTTGTCAGGATAGGGCAAGCCTTCGTGATTCAGGTTGGCGACCTCCACCTTTTGCCCCGGCAGCTTCATGAGAGTGTCGGTGTAATCGCAGGCGGAAGATTCCACGCCAAAGCGTTCTTTGACCAAACCGATCAACCTGCCTTTGCCCGCCCCGACATCCAGGTGGGTTTTGAAGGGTTGCTTTGCGTGATAGCTGGCAACCAAGTCCAGCGCGGCAGTATAAATGGTTTCTGTGCTCACAATAGGGAGTCGACCGCAGGAACTTCGTGGTCGCGGCCTGTATTTCTAATTGGGCTGCCGACTGGCATTCAAGCGCAGAGTCTGGCAATCTGTCCAAAACATGAGCAGTCAGATGCCCCAACGAATTTTGATTACCGGTAGCGATGGCCTTTTGGCGCAAGCCATCAAAGCCTTGAATCCGGCCGGATTCGAGCTGGTTTTCCTCACGCGCGGTGAGTTCGACCTGCTCAACCCGGAGCAGATGGCCGGTCAGTTGGATCATCATAAGCCGATGGTGGTCATCAATACGGCGGCCTATAATCTGGTGGATAAATGCGAGATGGAGCGTGATCTCTCGTGGGCGATCAATGCCACTGGGCCTGAGAACCTGGCTAAATTGTGTGCCCAGCGGTCCATCCGGCTCATCCATTACGGGACGGACTATGTCTTTGATGGTGGACAGAAAACCCCATATACCGAGTTGGATCAGCCGAACGCCATCAATCACTATGCGGCTGGTAAGCTGGCGGGGGAAAGGGCGGTGTTAGGGGCTGATGCAGGGCATCTGGTCTTGCGCACCAGCTGGCTCTTTGGCGTCAACCCTATCCGACCCCAGCGTTCTTATATCCATGCCATCATTCGCCAAGCCTTGGAGGGCAAGCCCATCCGGGCCACCACCGATCAGCTGGCAGTTCCGACCTATGTAGGCGATCTGGCCAGCTGGACATTCACCATGATCCAAAAGCAGGCGGCCGGATTGTATCACGCGGTCAATGACGAGGGGCTAAGCCGGTTTCATTGGACTAAGGAAATATTGGCAGCCGCCAAACAGCAGGGGGTGATCATCGAGGCTCCATCCGTAGAGCCGGTGACGACGGCCTTTTTTAACTCTACCATCCGCCGGTCAACTTACAGCTGGTTGAGCAATGCCAAACTGACGGCACTGCTGGGGCATCCGTTGGGTTCATGGAAAACCGGTATGGAAGCCATGCTGCGCCAGCCGCTCTGGCCAGAGCAGGGTGTTTGATCCGGAGTGGAAGTGGTTATGGGCCAAACAAAATCCTCGAATCTCCCGTTCGCTCACGCATACTTTCGCCGCTTCGATGAGTTTATTTGGGCATATCATTGAACAGCTTTGTACTGACACGGTGGGATTATCCCGGGATTCGGGGGCTCCCACGGCTCAAATTTCCCCTGACGACAGGGGACAGGCTCCGTATCGTTATCTCGCAACATGATTCATGAACGCAACCATTGCCGGGCGTGTGGTTCGGACCGGCTGGAACTGATTGTCGATCTGGGCAAGACGGCATTGGCCAATGACTTTTTGGACCCCGGAGAGGTCTTCAGCTACCGCACTTTCCTGCCTTTGCGCCTGCGTTTGTGCCGGGACTGCACTTTGGTGCAACTGGCCGAAGTGGTGGACCCGGGTGTGCTCTACTCGCGCTATGCTTATGTGACCTCCACTTCGCGTACGATGGATGAGCATCTTTCACTACAAGCGAGGCACGTGTTGGATGCGGCGGGAGTGAGTGGTCGTCCCAAGGTTTTGGAGATCGCCAGCAATACGGGCTTGTATCTGCAAAAGTTCAAAGAATTGGGCTGCGATGTCATCGGGGTGGAACCCGCCCGTAATATCGCTGAACTGGCGGAGCAATCCGGCATCCCGACTTGGACCGACTTTTTCAATGCCCATAACGCCGAACAGGTGCGCCAAGAATGGGGCAGCCCGGATGTGATATTGGGCCGGCATGTGTTCGCGCATATCGATGACTTGCAAGATTTGGTGAAAGGTCTCGAAACCTTGACGCACGAGCGCACGTTGGTGGGGTTTGAAGTGCCTTACCTGGTCGATTTTTTCGAGAAGGCGGAATACGACACGGTTTACCACGAGCATCTTTCGTATGTGTCTGTGCATTCGGTGCAGGCGTTGCTTAAGGATACGCCGTTCCAATTGGAACGCATCGAGTATTACCCCATCCACGGCGGGTCCATCCTGTTCCAGTTCCGGCGCAAGTCCGCTGGTGTGCCGGTGCATGAAAGTGTCGCCGCTTACTTGAAGAAAGAGGCGGACATGCGTCTGGCGGAACCGGCTACGTGGCAGCCTTTCGTGCAGAAGGTGCAGCATATACATGAGGAACTGCCGAAGCTGGTGCGCCAATT
>JAURFH010000372.1 GCA_030834415.1 Verrucomicrobiota bacterium
AGTATCATGTCACACCCGATCCGGCAAAGCTGCTGGCATACGGATTCACCTTCCGGGACGTGATGGAAACCTTGGCGCGGAATAACAGCAATGTGGGAGCGGGCTATATCGAGCGCAGTGGTGAGCAATACCTCATCCGTGTGCCCGGTCAGGTGGATGGAGTGGCGGACATCCGGGAGATGGTGCTCGCGACGCGCGAGGGAGTGCCGGTCCGTATGCAAGACGTGGCTGAAATCGCCCTAGGCGAGGAGTTGCGCACGGGTGCGGCGACACGGGACGGGGAAGAGGTCGTGTTGGGAACGGTCTTCATGCTCATGGGGGAGAACAGTCGGACCGTTTCTGCCCGCGTGCATGAGCGCTTGCAGGAGGTGAACCGCAGCCTGCCCGCTGGAGCAGTGGCACATACCATCTACAACCGCACGGATCTGGTGAACGCCACCATCGAGACGGTGAAGAAGAATCTACTGGAAGGCGCGTTGCTGGTGATGGCGGTGCTCTTCCTGCTTCTGGGCAATGTTCGCGCGGCCATCATCACGGCGCTGGTCATCCCGTTGTCCATGCTCTTCACCATCACCGGAATGGTGCAGACGAAGGTAAGCGGCAATTTGATGAGTCTGGGCGCTTTAGACTTCGGGCTCATCGTGGATGGTGCTGTCATCATCGTGGAGAACTGTCTGCGTTGTCTGGGTGAGGAACAGAAACGTCTGGGCCGGGTGCTCACGCGCGCGGAACGATTCAAGGTGGTATTCGAAGGTTCACGCGAAGTGCGTCGCGCCACGATGTTCGGTGAATTGATCATCATCACCGTTTATCTGCCCATCCTCACGCTTACCGGGGTGGAGGGGAAGATGTTCTATCCCATGGCCATCACCGTCATCATGGCGCTGGTGGGAGCGATGATTCTCTCGGTGACATTCGTTCCAGCGATGGTCGCCCTGCTCATCAATGGCAAGGTGGCGGAGCATGAAAACCGTCTGCTGGTGTGGGCGCGCCAGGCGTATGCGCCCGTGCTCCGTTTGGCTTTGGCGAACCGCTATCTGGTGGCGACTGCTGCCAGTGTTGTGGTGGTGCTTGGAGTCTTGCTCACGGGCAAATTGGGAAGGGAATTCATCCCCAGTCTAGATGAGGGGGATGTAGCGCTGCATGCCTTGCGCATCCCGGGTACGAGTCTCTCCCAAGCGGTGCAGATGCAGCACGTGCTGGAGAAGCGCCTGCAAGAATTCCCCGAAGTGAAAGAAGTCTTCGCAAAGATCGGCACCGCGGAGATCGCCACGGACCCGATGCCGCCCAGTGTGGCGGACGGCTTTGTGATGCTCAAACCGCGTCGGGAATGGCCCAATCCTCGTAAATCAAAAGCAGAACTGGTAGCAGAACTGGAACAGGCGGTGCTGGCGATTCCCGGTAACAACTACGAGTTCACCCAGCCCATCCAGATGCGCTTCAACGAGCTTATCTCCGGTGTACGGGCGGATGTGGCCGTGAAGGTTTTTGGTGACGATCTGGATGTCTTGCTGGAAACCGGCGAAGACATCAGCAAGTTGCTGGCTGCGGTACCCGGTGCCTCGGATGTGAAAGTGGAACAGATCACCGGCTTGCGGATGATGACGGTGGATCTGAACCGTCCAGCCATGGCGCGTTATGGTCTGAGCGTGGCCGATGTGCAGGACATCATCGAAGTGGCTTTGGGTGGCAAGGCCGTGGGGCAAGTCTTCGAAGGAGATCGCCGGTTCGATATCCAGGTGCGTCTCCCTGAGTCGATGCGTTCTGATCTGGAAGCGATCCGTCGGCTCCCGATACCTTTGCCGTCAGCGAATCTGCATGGCGGTCTCCAGAAGGTCAGCCTGAGTTCATCGGTGCGGAGAGGAGAGATGAATACCCCCGCCTTTGTGCCGTTGGAAGCAGTGGCATCCATCCAGGTGCAGCCGGGGCCCAATCAGATCAGTCGCGAGAACGGCAAACGTCGGGTGGTAGTGACGGCAAATGTGCGTGGCCGTGACCTCGGCAGTTTTGTGAACGAGGCGCAGGCGCAGATCGCTCAGGCGGAACTGCCGTCCGGTTACTGGCTCGCCTGGGGAGGTCAGTTCGAGCAGATGATCTCGGCGGCGAAACGATTGCAACTCGTTGTGCCTACTGCGCTGGTGCTGATCTTCCTGTTGCTCTACACCTCATTCGGCAATGTCCGTGATGCCTTCTTGGTGTTTACCGGTGTGCCGTTGGCCTTGGTCGGCGGCGTGTTGGCCTTGTGGTTCCGGGACATTCCTTTGTCCATCTCAGCAGCCGTCGGCTTCATCGCGCTCTCGGGTGTGGCGGTGCTCAATGGCTTGGTGATCATCTCCTTCATCAACAAGCTGAGGAGCGAAGGACGCACACTGGACGAGGCGGTGATGGAAGGTT
>JAURFH010000373.1 GCA_030834415.1 Verrucomicrobiota bacterium
GCCGGGGAAACGACCCCCCGTCAAGGACCTCATCGAAGACCACCCGTCCATCACACGGGAAGATCTGGACTACACCTATCATCAGGTGGAAGCCGCCCTCCGAAAGAAACTGCTGGGGGAGCAAGGGGGAGAAGCCGAACCCATCCTCTTTGCCAACGCTGCCTCCCGCTGGATCGATAGCCTGGAAAACCTGCTGGCCCCCCGTACCCTCACTGAGTACAAACGGGCCATCGTCCTCTGGGTCCAGATCAATGGGGATCACTCCATCAAGTTCTTTGATGCGGAAGCCAATACCCGCTTCGTCAACGTCCGGCTCTCCAAGGGCGCTTCCGATGCCACCGTCGCCAAGGACCAACGCAGCCTGCAGGTCTTTGCCAACTGGCTCTACGATCAGAACCTGCTGCCCCGACCTCTCCGACTCAAGAAACGCAGGGTGTTCCAACGCAACCCCAGCATCTACTCGACTCAACAACTGGATGCACTGGAAGAAGAACTTCAGAACAAGGGGAACGAGGACTGGCTGCGGATCTTCTGGCTGGCCAGGTACGCCGTCATGCGATCCGGCGAGATCTGGTCCCTGCCGCTAGCCAACGTGCGGCTGGAGGAGGGGATCATCCTGGTTGAGGATGTCCCCCAACTGAACTGGACCGTCAAGACTAGACAGCAACGGCGCATCCCCATCGGCCTCCACCTACGGCAGTTGGTGGCGGCGGATCGGAAGAGACGGAAACCAGCGGAGAGGTGGTGGCTGGATGATGGTCATGGGAATCCAGCGTATGCTTCGGCGTGGGCGCTGACCCAAGTGTTCCGGCGGCGCTGCGCCGAACTGGGGATCGTCGGGCCAAAACCCCTGCATGGGATTCGTGCCGCAGGGATCACCAAGATGCTCTTGGAGTCCGGCGGCAGGGCGGAACTGGTCGCCAACGTTGCAGGGCATTCCGTCGCGGTGATGCTCAAGCACTATGCGATGATTACGTCGGACGATACGAAAGGGGTGGTGGATTTGCTGTGAATGTACACAGGCTGTATAGGAAAAAACGATGTTAAATCGTTACATGTAATTACCATATACCATTAAATGTACTCCCCGCTAGCCCAGTATCCGTCTGGCCTAGCGGGAAATGTATACATAAATAGAAAGCATGTGCGGTAGGTAGGTTGGAGGGGGTGGTGTTGGATTATTTTCCAACGGCTCCTCGCGTATGCGTTTATAATAATAATAATAATAATAATAATATATATATATATATATATATGTATACATATAATATATAAAGAATAAGAAGACCAGTATTCCTGCGGCCTAGCGGGTTTTCGTTTCGTGTAAAAATGATTATACGAATGTACTACACGCCTAACGCTGGCCATGCCGCCGCCCCGCAGGGGTTAGCGCCGCAAGGCCGCACGGTGCAGGGCGTGGAGCCTGCTGATGCTGATCGGTGTGCCTACCTCGCTGGTGAATCCCTCCTCCCAGAGTTGCGGGGGGATCACCGCCCACTTGAGTTTGCGCTCCTCACGGAGGTGGTAGATCCGCTCCGTGATGCCGGGGTAGCGTTCCTCCAGGGAGATCCGCCCCTCGCACTTGCCTACGCCATCGCGGGTTAGCTTGCCGCTGGAACCCCGTGCCCTCCGACGGGCCCCCTTCAGTTTCAGTACGACCTGCGTCTTCTCAAACTGCCGGATCGCCCCTAGCACATGGCGGATCAGAGTGCGGGTGGGGTCCTCGCTGTCCTCCGTGAAGGAGTCGGGGGAATCCACCGGAACCAGTTGGATGCCGAGGGACTTGAGGTACTGGTGTCCGATCTCCTGCACCATCAGATCCCTGCTGAAGCGGGAGGAGTCCTCCACCAGCAGCAGGGTGACGTGATTCTTGGTCATCCAGTCGAGCAGGTCGGTCAGCCCTGGACGCTCATGGATCGGGTCACTGCCACTGACGGCAGCATCGTAGGCCCCCCGCACCAGCGTGAGATCCTGCTGGAAGGCGTACTTGTCGATGGCGGCCTTCTGCCGCACGTCGGAATCGCCACCAACGTTCGTGGCGCTGGAGGTGCGGAGGTAGTAGCAGGCTTGTGCTGCCGCACTCACGGGGGCTTCAGTAGGTTTGTTCTTCGTCGGCTGGGTCATCGGCTGTCTCCTTTCGGAAAATGATGTCTTCGTCTTCAAATTCGATTTCTTCCACGATCTCGAATCTTTTGACGTATCCTCGAACACGAAAGTCAGCCGGAGGGTAGTCCTCCATCTGGAGGCTTACGGCTTGGGTGACCAGTTCCTCCAGTTCCTCTCTTGGCCCATCGGTATCGTAGTAGGTTCTGGTGTAGTACCCGTCAAGAATCACGTTGGGGGATTCGGATTC
>JAURFH010000374.1 GCA_030834415.1 Verrucomicrobiota bacterium
GACAACGGCCCGGACTTCCGCACGTCCTATCCGGTCAACATGGTGCCGGTGCCCAAGAACAGCGGCATCAGCTCTGGCTTCCTGCGGCCTGGCGACGGCATCATTCACAGTTGGCTCAATCGCATGCTCTTGCCTGACACGGTTGGAACTGGAGGGGACAGCCACACCCGCTTTCCGATCGGCATCAGTTTTCCGGCTGGCTCCGGCTTGGTTGCCTTCGGTGCGGCCACTGGCGTCATGCCCCTGGACATGCCTGAGAGCGTGCTGGTGCGCTTCAAGGGGCAAATGCAACCGGGGGTGACTTTGCGTGACTTGGTTAACGCGATTCCACTGTATGCCATCAAATCTGGATTGCTGACGGTGGCCAAACAGGGCAAGAAAAACGTATTTTCTGGTCGTATCTTGGAGATCGAGGGTCTGCCTGAATTGAAGGTTGAACAGGCGTTTGAGCTGAGTGACGCCTCAGCCGAGCGCTCTGCGGGTGGATGCACCGTGCAGCTGAACAAAGAACCGATCATCGAGTACATCAACAGCAACGTGACCATGCTCAAGTGGATGATTTCGTCTGGCTATGGTGATGAGCGCAGTATTCGCCGCCGCATCAAGGCCATGGAAGAGTGGTTGGTCAATCCGCAGTTGCTGCGTGCGGATGCCGACGCCGAGTACGCCGCGGTGATTGAGATTGACCTGGCCGAGATCACCGAGCCGATCGTCGCCTGCCCGAACGATCCGGACGATGTGAAGACCCTGTCTGAAGTTTCCGGCGCCGTCATTGATGAAGTGTTCATCGGTTCGTGCATGACCAATATCGGGCATTTCAGGGCAGCTTCTCGACTTCTGGAGAACAAGCGTGACATTCCGGTCAAGCTCTGGATGGCACCACCGACCAAGATGGATGCGCGCCAACTGACGGAAGAGGGGCACTACAGCGTGCTGGGTGCCGCCGGTGCCCGTATGGAGATGCCCGGTTGCAGCTTGTGCATGGGCAATCAGGCGCAAGTCAAAGAAGGCGCCACCGTGATGTCAACGTCCACCCGAAACTTCCCGAACCGCCTGGGCAGAAACACCAATGTTTACCTGGGTAGCGCCGAGCTGGCTGCTATTTGCTCCAAGTTAGGCCGTATTCCGACCAGGCAGGAATACATGGCCGATATGGGCGTTCTGGCCGAATCCAAAGGTGAGATCTACAAATACCTCAATTTCGACCAGGTAAGCGATTACACCGAAGCGGCTGCCAAGGTATAAACCCGCCCAAGGGATCCGCCTTGCCGGTGGCTTGATTGCCGGCAACGGCGGTTTACTGGTTGAACGATGCAGGAGTGAGCGTGTTTTTCAGCAAATTCTTACCGCGGGACACTCAGTTCTTTGATCTCTTGAAGGAGCATGCCGAACACATCGTGACGGCAGCGCATGCGTTCTCCAACCTGGTTCAAAACTACGCTGATCGCGAGCTGCGTGAAAAGTATCACCAGGAGGTCAATGATGCAGAGGCTGACGCCGACCGCGTGACTTTGGCTGTGAACCATGCGATCCACAAGACCTTCATCACACCGATTGACCGGGAGCAGATTCATCGGCTGATCAACACCATGGATGATGTGGCTGACCTGATTCAGGACACCGCTGAGACCATGTCGCTCTACGATGTGCGCCACATGACCGATGAGATTTTGGTGCTCACCAACCTTAGCGTGCGTTGTTGTGAGCGGGTGCGCAATGCAGTGGGCCTTCTCGGCCAGGCGGGGGACCCTGCGGCGGCTGAGGCGGCTCTGAAAACCTGCGAGGAAATCGACAAACTTGAGGGTGATGCTGACCGGGTTATGCGAAAGTCAATGAGTATTTTGTTTCGCCAAGAGCCTGACGTGCGCGAGGTCATCAAGCTCAAGACGATGTACGAGTTGCTGGAGAACATTACCGATCGGTGTGAGGATGTGGCCAATTTGGTCGAGGGCGTGATCTTGGATATGTCCTGATTGCCGGGTATGGAACCCGTACAAACCGCTCTCGCCGCTGTAGTCGTTCTGGTGCTCTTGGCACTGGTTTTCGACTTCATGAATGGCTTTCATGATGCGGCCAATTCGATAGCGACTATCGTCTCGACTGGCGTACTCAGGCCTGGGCAGGCCGTGGTATTTGCAGCGTTTTTTAATGTTGCCGCGATTTTTGTTTTCCACCTCAGCGTGGCTGCCACCGTGGGCAAGGGTATTGTTCTGCCTGGGTTTGTTGACACCTATGTGGTGTTCGGGGCGCTGTTTGGCGCCATCTTCTGGAACTGGGCTACGTGGTACTACGGCATCCCGAGCAGCTCATCCCATGCATTGATCGGT
>JAURFH010000375.1 GCA_030834415.1 Verrucomicrobiota bacterium
AGACGCGGAATGCCCTTACTGTAACGATGGATTCGCCAGATGGCACCCGTGGTGAAATACGGCGCTCCATTCCCACCGCTCACGTGGATTCGATGCTGGATGTAAGAGGCCAGCTCCGCGCGGGTCAACGGATTGATATGATACCGCACCGTGATGCGCTGGCGCAGTTGCCGCAAGCGATGTGCATTCAGGCGGTCACGCAATTCCGGCTGCCCCATTAGCACGATCTGCAACAGCTTCCGGTCATCCGTCTCCAGATTGGACAGCAGCCGCACCTGTTCCAGCAATTCATCCGTGAGGTCCTGCGCTTCATCGATGATGAGCACCGCATCCATCTCCTTCTCCACCAGGCCGAACAGAAACTCATTGATCGCGGAAAGCGTCTCCAGCTTGTCCTTCCCCTTTACATCCAGGCCGAACTCCATGGCGATGGCTTTCATCAACCCGTTGGAGTCGAGCACCGGGTTCAAGATCAACGCCGTGGCATACCCGTCGCCAAGCTGCTCCAGCATGGCGCGGCAGATCGTGGTCTTGCCCGCGCCCACCTCGCCGGTGAGCTGGACAAACCCCTTCCGCTCGCGAATGCCGTAAAGCAAGTGATTAAACGCCTCGCGGTGCTTGGCGCTGTAAAACACAAAACGCGGATTTGGCGTGATGGTGAAGGGTGGTTCCTTCAGCCGGTAGAATTCCAAATACACGGCATCCTGATAGCGAAGTTTTCGACGGGTGGAAAGGAAAAGCGGCAAGGGTCTCTCCAAGGCTAGACAGACACTTTTACCGGTCCGACCTCCCATTATGGAGTGCGGAGGCTTGACTTCGCTTTCCGCCTGAGGCGGCTTGACGCCTCGAGTTCCATTCTTAGCAGCCTAGGTGACGAGGCTCTAACTCCCTTCGTTTCGCTATTCCAAAATCATTGGCCAGCCGTTGCAACCGGCCGTGCTTTGGCTAGCTTTGCCCCCAATCTTACTGCCGAGAAAAGACTCCCCGGACTCGCCTTCCCCTGCCACGCGATATCAAACGCCGTCCCGTGATCCACACTCGTCCGCACCACCGGCAGGCCCAAAGTCGTGTTCACGGCGGATTCGAACGCGATCATCTTCACCGGGATATGCCCCTGGTCGTGATACATGCACACCACCGCATCGAATTCCTTGCGCCGCGCCGGAGTGAAGGCCGTATCCGGCGGCACCGGCCCCGTGAGGTGAATACCCTTGGCCCGCCCCGCTTCGATGGCCGGCACGATGAATCGCTCTTCCTCGCGTTCACCAAAAAGCCCATTCTCGCCCGCATGCGGATTCAGTCCGCAGACGAGCAACTTCGGTTCACGCCCGCGGATCCGTCGCAGCGCATTGGCCGTCAATTCGATCACCTCGAGTATCCGTGCCGTGGTGATGAGCTTCGGCACTTCATGATACCCGCAATGCACCGTCACGAAACTGCAAGTGATCTCCTCCGAATACTGCATCATGCAGGACTTCTCCGCGCCCATGCGTTCCGCGAAAATCTCTGTATGCCCCGGATACTTGTGCCCGGCCAGATGCATCGCCTCCTTGTTCAATGGAGCCGTCGCCACCCCTTGCACCTCACCCGCCAGCGCCGCATCGATCGCCCGGTTCACATACTGATACGCCGCCTCACCGCAAGCCGATGAAAGTTTCCCGGGGGCTACTGCTTCCGCCTTCACCAACTGCCAATCCAACACCGAAGGCACACTCACCTGCCTGGAAGCCTCCGCCCAATCCTTCGATTGAATCAAAGGCACGTTAAAAGGTAAGCCCGTCTCCTTAGCCACCCGCGCCAGCACACCCGCATCACCGAACACCACCGGCACACAGACCTGTGCGATCTCCGGCTCCGCAAGCAGACGCAGGCATATCTCCGGCCCAACCCCGGCCGGATCGCCCATAGTCACCGCAATGCATGGCAGTAACGAACTCATTTCCAACTACCTTGGCAGCAAACCCGCCCCCAAGCAATCAAACCGTAAAAGCTAAGATACGGAGCTTATGAGTAGCTTTTGCAATTCCCTGCCACCGAGACGAAGCTTGCCCAATCTCGCCCTGTCCTATACCCCAGATAGCAACAATCCTTCAATCGTTGCAGATGCCATGACTACGCGCTTGTTACTGTTCATCCTTCTGTCGCTCAGCCATGTAACTTTTGCCGTCGACACCCCAACGCGCCTGCCCAATATCCTCTGGTTGGTCGGTGAGAACTTGAGCCATGACCTCGGCTGTTACGGCGCCAAAGGTGTTCATACACCCAACCTCGACCGGCTTGCCGCCGAAGGAGTGCGTTACACCCGCGTCTTCGCCACGAATCCCG
>JAURFH010000376.1 GCA_030834415.1 Verrucomicrobiota bacterium
TCAAGGGCAATTATTTGCACTACGGGCCTATTATAAACCGCGAAATACGCGGAATACACGAACGGGGGTATGGGATGAATAGGTCTGATGGGGTGGTTGACTGCGGTGTTTTTAGCATTGCGGCGGGCGGTGGGGGTGATAGCTCTTAGGCGGACACCCAACGCATTTTTACCAAACTTATCTCATCATTATCTCATCAGTTATGACTGGAGGCACTTTGATCGCATTAGCCCGGCGTGGTTGGTTGCTACACGTTTGTGGGTTGACCGGCGCGTTGTTGCTCGCGGGTTGTGGTGATAAAAAACCGCCTGCGCCCGCAGCCGCAGCCAATCCGGTGGCTGAGGCAGCACCAGCAGAAGCGCCGCCACCGAAGGAGCCGCCGATCGAGTTGAAGGCGAAGTGGGTGGTGGGGAAGTGTTATCTCACAAGGGAGGAGACGGTGCAGGAGGCCACGATGACGTTGCCGAACCAACCAGCGCCGGTGAATTCCGGGAATACGGTGAAGCGTGATCTCGCGTTAACCATTTTGAGTGAGCGGCCTGAGGGCGGTCATGTGATGGAGGTGGAGTTTGTAGCGAACAAGATCGAGGCCAATATGGGAGGGCGTGTGACGGCGAGTTTCGATTCGGCTTCCGATCCCAAGACGGATCGCACGAATGCGCTGGCCAAATTGAACCGCAAGATCGCGGGGAACAAGTTCACTTATGTGACGGATGCGAGCGGGAAGATCGAGCGGTTGGAGGGTGTCTCCAACTTATTGCGCAAAGTGACTCTGGGGTTGGACAAGAACTCCAGCGGTTTGCTCAAGGCGCAGTTCAGCGAGGAGCAGCTCAAGCATTTGGGTGTGTTGCCGGAGGGATTGCCAGACCGGCCAGTTGCGCCGGGTGATACTTGGACCAATCAGTTCGACATGCCGATCAGTGGAGCGGTAGCGAAGTTCAATGTGCAATCGACCTTGCGCGGGTATGAGGAGCGGGATGGCAAACGGTGTGCCATCATCAAGAACTCCGGCACGGCGACGATCGAGCTGGGGAAGACACCCGCTGCGGCGGCGATGCAGTTCGAGAATGTGAAGCTGGAAGGGGAAGTAGTTTATAACCCGGAGCAGGGACAATTCGTATCTTCGACGACCACGATGTCGCTGGAGGTCAAATTGAAGGTGGGCGGCCAGGATGCGACGCAGCCGGTGACGGTGAAATCGACCAAGATGCTGGTGGAGATCATAGATGCGCCGAGGGCGGCTGATGCAGCGACGGCGAAATAGGAAGCCCGGCCTGTCCTGATCTCGAAAGACCAGGACAGGCGGAGTTGAAGAGGTTATTCTTTCCCGGACTTGTTGCGCATCAAGAAGTCAGGGAAGTCAGCGGCTTCAGAGCCAGCTTTGCGGCGCAGATTTTGTGAGCCGCCCCGATCAGGAAAGAGCGGGATGTTCATGCCGTCGGCCTTCTCGAGTTCCTCGAAGAGTTTCTTCCGCATGCGGGCGACCACGGCTTTGTGCTCGGGATCGTTGATGAGGTTCTTCGTCTCTTTGGGGTCGTAGCGGATGTCGTAGAGTTCATCCGTGTCCCAGATGCCGTAGTAGCGGATGAACTTGTATTGGTCTTCGCGCAAGGCGTGCATCGTGGGGGTCTGCGGGAAATTGCGTTCCCAGAAGTAGGTGTAGAGGAAGAACTCGCGCCAGGGGACCTCCTTCTGTTGCGCCACGGCGACGAAGCTGGAGCCATCCATGTAAGCGGGGGCTTTCAGACCGGCGACTTCGAGGAAGGTGGGGCCGACGTCGATGTTCGCGACCATCTTGTCGATGACGGTGCCCTTGCGGAACAGCTCGGGGCAGGACATGAGCATGGGCACGCGCATGGAGGTCTCGTAAGCCACACGTTTGTCGATGAGGCCGTGTTCGCCGAACATGAAGCCGTTGTCACCCATGTAAACGATGAGGGTGGAGTCCAGCAGCTTCTTGCTGCGCAACCACTCGATGACGCGACCGACACTCTCATCCACGGCGAGCAACGTCTCGCAATAGCGCTGGTAGTATTCATCGATGTTGAGATCACTGTGGTAGGGGAAGTCCACGCCGTGCCAACTGTTGCGCTGGTTCTTCAGCCACATGGGTTTGTCCTTGTAGTAGTCGGCATTGTTGGTCACTTCCGAAGGAACGGGGGCACGCTTGCCCTTGTAGCGGCCTTTGTGGCGGTCGGCTGGAATGAATTCCGCATGAACCGCTTTGTGGGAGAGATACATCATGAAGGGCTTCTTGAGGTCACGCCCGTTCAGCCAGTCCACGGCGTAGTCGGTGAGTTCGTCAGTGATGTAG
>JAURFH010000377.1 GCA_030834415.1 Verrucomicrobiota bacterium
CCACGATGTCCGGCGTCAACGCGCGGGAGTTCGAGGCGAGCGGATCCACAGCCGGGAAGATGCCCAACTCGGCGATGGAACGTTCCAGCACGATGGTCGCATCCAAGTGCGCGAACGTCGTGGCCGGAGCGGGGTCGGTCAAGTCATCCGCAGGCACATAAACGGCCTGGAAGGACGTGATGGAACCCTTGTTCGTCGAGGTGATACGTTCCTGCAAGTTACCCATCTCGGCGGCGAGCGTCGGCTGGTAACCCACCGCAGACGGTGTGCGACCCAGCAGCGCGGACACTTCCGAGCCGGCCTGCGAGAAACGGAACACGTTATCAACGAACAGCAGCACGTCCTGATTCTTTTCGTCACGGAAATATTCCGTCACGGCCAGAGCGGACAGCGCCACGCGCAGACGGGCACCCGGCGGCTCATTCATCTGGCCATACACCAGTCCGATACGGGAGCCGGGCTCGATGATCGGCATGCCGTTGTCATCCTTCTTCGGATGACCGTGCTCGTCCTTCTGCACCTTGATGACGTTGGACTCGATCATCTCGTTGTAAAGATCGTTACCTTCACGGGTGCGTTCACCCACGCCGGCGAACATCGAGATACCGCCGTGCAGCTTCGCGATGTTATTGATCAGCTCCATGATGACGACGGTCTTGCCTACACCGGCACCACCGAACGCACCGACTTTACCACCCTTCAAGAACGGGCAGATGAGGTCGATGACTTTGATACCGGTGGTCAGGATCTGCGGGCTGGTGGACTGGTCCACGAGCGCGGGAGCCTGGCGATGGATCGGATTGTATTTGTCCGCCTTCACCGGGCCCTGTTCATCCACCGGGTCACCGGTGACGTTGAACACGCGACCCATCACGCCCTCACCCACGGGCATGGAGATCGGGCCGCCGGCATCGGTTACTTCCATGCCGCGCTTGAGACCTTCAGTGGTGCTCATGGCCACGGCACGGACCCAGTTGTCGCCGAGGTGCTGCTGCACTTCGAGCGTCAGCTTGACCTCTTCGCCGCCGGGCGGAGTGAAATTGATGGTCAGCGCGTTGTAGATCGCCGGCAGTGTGCCAGCAAACTCCACGTCCACCACGGGACCGATGATTTGAACGATTTTGCCTTTGTTCATGCGGATCTAGAATTAGCCCATCGCCATCGCGGCGCTGGTGATTTCCAAAAGTTCTTTCGTGATATTCGCCTGACGCAGTTTGTTGTATTCCAGCGTAAGGTCTTTGATAAGTTGCTTCGCGTTGTCCGTCGCGCTCTTCATCGCCACCATCCGCGCGCTATGCTCGGAGGCCTTGGCTTCCAACAGGTATTGATACACCTGATAGTTCAAGTAGTGCGGCAGCAAGTTGCTGAAAACCTCACCGGCATTCGGCTCGAACAGGTACTCCAGCTCGCTCTTCTTCAGCTTGCCGCTCTCGGCGTTGGAACCGCTCATATCGGCCTCCAACTCGCTGATCTCACCGATGGGGAGCAGCGTGCGCATGTCAGGCTTCTGGGCGAGCGTGTTGATGAAGTTCGTATAGAGCACGTCCACCTGGTCCACTTCGCCGCTCAGGAACAGTTCCTGGGCGAACTTGGAGATGGCGCGCGCCTCGCTGAATTCCGGGGAGTCCTTGTAGGTGAACTCCGCCGCCAGTTTCCGCTTCGTCCGGGCGATGTATTGCGAGGCTTTGCGACCGGCGGTGATGTAGACCGTGGTATCCTTGTCCAGCTTGCCCGCTTCACGCAGTAAGTTGGAGTTCAAGGCACCGCACAAACCCTTGTCCGTGCTGATGACGATCAACGCCCGCTTCTTGACCGGACGCACTTCCATCAACGCGTGGCTGAATTCGCCTGCGCCTTCACTCACTGCCGCCAGCACCTCATTCATGAGCGTGGCGTAGGGCCGGCCCGCGATGGCAGCCAACTGCGCTTTACGCATCTTGGACGACGCCACCATCTGCATCGCCTTGGTGATCTGCGCCGTATTCTTCACCGACTTGATCCGTCGGCGTATGTCGCGCGTGCTGGGCATGGTTAGTTAAGTTCGTTTAAACCGGGACTGCTTAGCGATAGGACGCTTTGAACTCGGTGACGGCCGCTTTCAATTCGGCTGCCAGCGCGTCATTGATGGCCTTCTCCGTGCGGATCTTCTCGACGAGCGCCGCTTTGCGGGTGCTCAAGAAGTCAATCAGCTTGGCCTGGAAATCTTTGACCTTCTCCACCGGAACGTCGTCCAGCAAAGCGTTCTGCATGGTCCACAAGGTGGCGACCTGGTTTTC
>JAURFH010000037.1 GCA_030834415.1 Verrucomicrobiota bacterium
TGCCAGTCACGCCCCTCGCAAAGACACCTTGCTCCCGCTTCGCCCGGCTTGGGATATCGTCCACAATCACGAGGGCGACAATGACGGCATGGTCTCAGTGAAATCACAGCTCTGGACGAATGAATTGAAGGGTCCGAATGGAGCCACCAAGGCCGTCGAGCAAATCCAGTTTCCCTTCCCCGCCGATCACTTCAACCAGACCGGCTGGTGGGACCCAAGCAAGCGCGACCGTGACAAGAGCCTGATGGATCTCCGGGCCTCGATCGATGAATTTGAGGCAAAAATCCTGAATATGTATCTGACCCTATCCGAGGGATTGGAGTAGATGGGAATAGAATGCGGAAGAATGGTGGAGCCGAGGAGGCTTGAACTCCTGACCTTCTCATTGCGAACGAGACGCTCTACCAACTGAGCTACGACCCCATCCACCATGGTCGACACATCAGCTTTCGCGGACGCATCAAGTGCGGGGTAATATGGCGGAAAGCTTGAGCGTGGCAAGCGGAAATCCACCCTGCACCGGCTTTGCCAAACCCCGATCAGACTAAACCACACGCATCACTCTCCCAGCTCATTCTCCAGCCGGGCAAAGCGAGCAAATCTTCAAGCAAAGCGCCTTGCAGCTCGGTTTCAAATTAGGGCACATTGGTCAGCTCAAAATTCAAGCCCGCCGGCCCTAAGGAAAAGCTCTGGCGATCTTGAATTAGCGTGATGCCAAGGCGTGACTCAAACGTCTAACTGGACAGAGACAATTATGTTTTTTGAAGTGAACATCGCCGGGAACAGGCGCCAGTCAGGAGCGGGAAAAACCCTGATTTTTTTGGCTTTTGGTGCGTTTTCCCTGTTGCCACAGCAAAGCTCAGCAGCCAGCACTCCGGACTGGTCTAAGACCCGGCCTTTGCTTGAGAAGTATTGCTATGATTGCCACGGTGGCGCGAAGACCAAAGGCGAAGTGGACCTGAAACGCCTGGATGCCGACCCGCAAGTGAGTAAGGAGTTCGAGCTGTGGAACCGGGTCCAGACCGCGCTGAGCAGCGGCGAGATGCCGCCAAGCAACAAACCGCAGCTTTCGAAACGGGAAACCGCCCGCTTGCAGGAATGGCTGGGGCATTCCATCGAGTTGGCCATCCAAGACAACGCTGGTGACCCTGGTCCCGTGACCATGCGTCGGCTGACAAATGCCGAGTATGATTACACTGTCCGTGACCTGACGGGTTTCGATTACCAGCTGGCCAAGGAATTCCAACCGGATGGCGGTGGCGGCGAGGGCTTCGCCAACACCGGCGATGTGCTGTTCGTCAACCCGCAACAACTGGACAAATATCTGACCGCCGCCCGCAAGTTGGTGGATCATGCCACGGTTTTGCCGGGCACGGGCATCACTTTCAATCAGCAACGCATCGGGCTGCGCGGACCGGATCAGCTGAGGGCGCAAGCCGAGCAGGCGCTCTATGTCTGGTATCAGAAGATGGCCGCCCCTTACCTGCCGAAGGATGACGAGAATCTGCGGGAAGCGGATTACATGCTCGCGTGCTGGAAGTTCAAACACAAGGAACTCACCGGTGCGAATTCCCTCGCGCAACTGGCCAAGGATAACCAACTACAACCCGCCTTCCTCGAGAACTGGTGGAAGCTTTTGAACAGCACCCAACCCGCGTCCCGCTATCTGGACCTGACACGTGTGCCTTGGCGCGAACTGCCGGGACCGGATGCCAAGGCCCCTAAGGAAGTTCCCGCCGCTGTCAGCAAAACCTTGGCGGAGATCCAACAGCAGCGTCATGCCTGGTATGATCCCAAACGCGGCTGGGCCAGCGTGCAGCGTATGCAACAGGATGCTGATCATCTGAATGCCTACGGCTTACAAACGGAAGTGAAAGGGCATGCTCAAGTGCAGATCGCAGTCGGTGATTTGGCCGACGGCAATCGGGGTGACTATGTGCAGCTCTACAACTTGGAGTTCGATGGCAAGCAGCGCGGACAAAAGTATTTCCTCTGGCTGAAACAACAACTGGAACAGGACAAGCAGGCCTTGAAGAAAGATGGCGTCGCGAATGCTGACGCCATCAAAGCACGCATCACGAAACTGGAAACGGCCTTGAGCCTGTTCGGCAAGCATCCCTTGAACCAGCCCTCGGGGGCGGAGGTGATCACAGTTAAAGCCCCGACAATCGTAACCCTGCCCTTGCCCGAAGATGCTTTGCGTTTCAAGGGATTGGGCAAGCTCGACTTGCGCAGTCCGGAATCTGACTTTGCCTCGGCCCAGTGGATGGCCACGGCGGATGCTCCACCCAACCCGACCAATGTTTTCGAAGGCGTGTTGACCGTGTGGAAACGCCAGACCCCCACTCATAACAAGCTGATGGGCGAGTTCAGCGTGATGAAGACGGCCTTCCCGGACATCTTCGATCGCCGGTTGGAAGAGGTCGCCCGCAATTACCTGCGTCAGGGCGGCTCATACGGAGTTTACTATTTCAGCGATAATCAACTCGCCGCTTTAATAAAGCCCGCTGACAGCAAGCTCATGAAGGAGATGCTGGAAGATTGGCGCTTTGTGCGCGGCAGCCGCCTCTCCCCGCAGATGGAGAAGGAATGGGACACGCAATTAGAGAAGCAAGTGCTGCAATTCGCCGCCACTGTCTGGCGTCGGGCCTTGACGCAAGATGAGAAGACGGAGCTGACGACCTTGTATCATGAGGCCCGCAAGCGGGAGCTGGATCGGGAGTCTTCCGCCCGGGAAGTGATGGTCCGTACGCTCGTCTCGCCCAAGTTTCTCTTCAAGGTGGAGCCCGCACTGGAGCCGGGTGAACACCCGCTCAACCCGTGGCAACTGGCCTCGCGCCTGAGTTACTTCCTCTGGTCTTCCATGCCGGACGAAGCCCTGCGCAAAGCCGCCGCCGATGGCAGCCTTGTTAAACCCGAGGTTGTGCAAGCACAGATCAAGCGGATGCTGCGTGATCCGAAAGCGGGCGCGTTGGCCACTGAATTTGCCGGGCAATGGTTGGACTTCAATCAGTTCGCAACCCATAGCGCGGTGGACAAAGAGAAGTTCCCCGAGTTCACCGATGAACTGCGCCAGAGCATGTATGAGGAGCCGGTGAAGTTCTTCAACTATATCATCCGGGAAGACCGCCCGGTGCGCGAGATCTTGCAGGCAGATTACACCTTTGCGAATGCCCAGCTCGCCAAATTCTACGGGCTCAAAGGGGCGGACAGCGAAGAGTTCCAGAAGGTCTCTACGGCAGGTATGCCGCGTGGAGGCATCTTAGGCATGGGCAGCATCTTGACCAAGACCTCGCGCTCGCATCGCACCACCCCGGTGGTGCGTGGCAATTGGCTGCTGCAATCCATCCTCGGCACACCCGTGCCTCCCCCACCCAGCAATGTGCCTGAGCTGGAGGAAGGCGGCACCAAGCCGGCCACCTTGCGCGCCCGTTTGGAACAGCATCGCGCCGACAAAGCCTGCTCATCCTGCCACGACAAGATCGACCCACTAGGCTTCGCGCTGGAAGGCTTCGACCCTATCGGACGTGTCCGTAAGCTGGATGATTTCAACCTGCCGGTCGATGACTCGGCCGAGATGAAGAACGGCACCGAGTTCAAAGGCTTCAATGGCCTGCGCAACTATCTGGCTACGCAGGAAGGACAGTTTGAATCCCTGCTCTGCCGCAAGCTGCTGGGCTTTGCCCTCGGCCGCCAGGTGTTGCCGACGGACAAGCCGCTGCTCGCCCAGATGCAGGAAGCATTGAAGAAGAACGACGGCCATTTCTCGACCGCCGTGATCACCATCGCCAAGAGCCGCCAGTTCCAGAACCGGCGGAATGAATAGACTCACTTGCACCGACTGGAAACCGAACCGAAAGTAGTATTATGAAGCACGCATCGAACAATTTCTCACGCCGCCACTTTCTTCGCGGCGTCGGCGTAGCTCTCGGCTTGCCGTGGCTGGAATCCATCCGGGCTTGGGGCGAATCCGTGCCGGCTGCCAATGCCGCCCTTTCTAATGAAGCCCCCCGGCGCATGGCCGTTGTCTTCATGGGCAATGGTGTGAACCCGCATCATTGGGGAGCGCAGAACGGCGCGAACGGCATGGAGTTTCTAAAGACTTTGAGCCCGCTTGAGCCGGTGAAGGACAAGGTGATCGTTTGCAAAGGACTGTGGAATCCCTCCACCGTGGCGGGTCCGGGCGGACACTACCCGAAGATGAATATCCTCTCGGGCTTGAAGGTGAAACAGACCACGACCGATGTAGAAGTCGGCACCACGATGGACCAGATCATCGCGCGTGAAACCGGCAAACATACGCCCGTGCCGAGCTTGGTGTTGGGCACAGAAGGCCCGCGTTACAGCACGGACAGTGGCTACACTTCCATTTATTCGGCCTACGTTTCTTGGAGCACGCCGACGACACCAGCTCCGAAAGAGATCTATCCGCAACAGGCATTTGACCAACTGTTCGATGACGGCAGCCAGCGCAAGCGCGATAAGAGCGTGCTGGACCTGGTGATGGCGGATGCAAGCAGCCTGCGTGGCAAGCTCAGCCGTCGCGACGCGCATAAACTGGACGAGTATCTCACCTCCGTGCGTGAATTGGAGCAACGCATCGAGCGTGCCGACCAGTTCAGCAGGAAGGAAACGGGCGGTCAGGGCTGGCAGCCTTCCGTCACCAAGCCGACCTTCCCCCGCCCCGCTGCCGGCATCCCAGCGAAGCCGGATGAGCATCTGAAGATCATGCTCGATATCATGGTGCTTTCTTTCCAGATGGATCGCACACGCGTGGCCACGTTGATGATGAACAATGACCTTTCGCAGATGAACTTCGGGTTCCTCGGCAGCATTAAGGGAGGCTTGCATGAGTTGTCTCACCATTCAAATGATGCCGAGCGGTTGACGATGTATCAGAAGGCGAACGAGTATCACATCAAGCTGTGGAGCGAGGCGCTGCAGAAGATGCAGGCCACAAATGAAGGCGAACGCACATTGTTGGACAACAGCATGGTGATGTTCTGCTCCAGCCTCTACGACGGCAACGCGCATGACTCACGGCAGTTGCCCATCGTGCTGGCGGGCGGTGGTGGTGGCACCATCAAGGGTGGTCGCCTGTTGGACTACAGCAAGGACCAGAACCGCAAGCTCTGCCGCCTGCACATGGCGATGATGGATCGCATGGGCGTGAAGATGGAGCACTTCGGAGATGCTGAGCAGGCATTGTCCGACTTGGCCTAGCAACGCCGGGCTTTGAAAAATCTGACAGCGGCAGCCGTCGAGCTTACGCGACTCGACGGCTTCGCTTAAGGCGCACCCCCAGCCATCCTGCGGCCACACCGATCATCAAGAATGCATGGGTGGACGGTTCCGGCACCATAAAGTAACCCAAAGTGCCTGGTTGCGGATTTGCCAAAGAAAGCGGGACATCGCCTAAATGCACCAGACCGGGGTATGATTCGATGACCAGCTGAGAGACCACTGAATATTCAAAATCCAAGTCCTCGAGACGGACTCCCAGAAGAAAGGGCTCCCCTAGTTGGTTACCGTAGTTCTGATAGTAGATGGCGTTAACAAAGTTACCATTAGGCCAGATCAGCAGACCATCTTGAGGAATCTGCGTTAGGGGTGGCGGAGGGACCACCACCATTCCACCGTCGTTTGAGTCGGTCGGAATATCTTCCCCATCACCACCTGGATTATCGATTTGCACGATGGGACCATCATTACCGCCCAAGGTCGGTAAATCTGGCGATTCAGGTATTGGATCGATTTCGAGAGGAACACTCATGTTCACGCTCACTTGGCCGTGATTAATCTCATCTTGCCACGACATTCTGTCGATAGGATTTTCGATTACCCTAAAATATGCAGGCCAAATGCAGGTTTGACTTCCGCGGCACCTCCTCAATTATCTTCGCCGATATGTTTTTGAGAACCGCCTTGATGTTGCTGGCGGCATTGCTGCCGTTCTCCGCTCTTCATGCCGGCACCTTCGTGCAATTTCGCACCACGATCGGGGATATCGAGATCGAGCTCTACGACGACGACAAGCCCGTTACGGTGACCAATTTCCTCTACTATGTGAAAACGGGTTACACGAACGACATGATCATCCACCGGTTCGTGCCGAATTTTGTCATCCAAGGCGGTCTGACTTATGTCTCGAATCGTGAGACTTCGCCCTCACTGGCCTACATCAGCACGGGTCCTCAAATCATTAACGAGTATGCTGTCGGCCGTACCTTCAGCAACACCAACGGAACCATCGCCATGGCCCGAGTCGGTGGTCAGGTCAATTCTGCCACGTCACAATGGTTCATCAATCTCGGCAACAATTCTGGCCTTGATACAGTAGATGGTGGCTTCACCGTTTTTGGCCGTACCATCCGTGGATTCGATGTGCTCGCCTCCTTTTCCTCCACTTCACCGCAAAAAATTTGGCGTTATTCCCTCGGCAGTCAGCCTTTCACCGAACTACCTGCCACTCGTTACACTACAGGCAATCTTACCTACGACGACTTGGTTTATGTGGACATTACCCTCTTAAACGTCCGTATCACCGACCTCCCGGGCACGGGAAAAGTGATCCAATGGCGCAGCGTAAAAGATATGGTCAATCGCGTGGAATACACCACTGTCTTCCCGCCGGTCTGGCAAACCTTGGCCACCCCCACGGGAACCGGCAATGACATGTCTGTGACAGACACCGCTGGCGACACCAAACGGTTCTACCGGATCCGGGTAGATTACTGAGTGCCGTTTATCAGTTATCGATAATAGTGCGGACCTTCCCGCCCTCAAAAGCGACCAACTTGCTGCCCTCATAGTGCCAATAGGTCACTTTGATATCCTCCACTAACGTATGCGAGACCGAGTTTGGCTCTCCCCAAGCGATCTTTACCTGCTCTTCGGTTAACCCGACCTTGATCTGGTTTCGGGTCACCAGCGCCATCACATCCGTCGGCCATTTGTATTTTTCCCGCGGATCAGTCGTCAGCAGCATTTTCTTCAAGGGCACACTGACGGCGGCAAAGCCAAAGAAATCCTCACCTACTCCCGTATCATTCTTGGGACTCACCTCGACATCCAAAAAATATTCCTGATCGCCCGCATACTTAAAGATCAAGCGCACCGGATTGATGTCCGTTCCCAACACGACCTCCGTCACTTCTACCACTCCCCACTTAGGCGCTGCGTATTTCTGCAGTTTGTCCTTTTCCGCATCGTAGCCATACAGGGTGGTGGTGTTCAGCCAGTATTTTTTCCCGACCAGCTTGGCTTGCGCGAATTCAAGATCACGTTTCAGGGCCATGTATTTCCAGGGCGGCTTCGCGCCCAATATATCGACCACAATATCCACCGACTGGCCGGTCTCCTTGATCACCGTCTCGTAGACAGATCCCCCACGGAACATGAAGGCATCCGATTTGCTCAGTTTGCCTTCACCATACTTGGTCGCATGATATTTTTCATAGGAGGCGTATGATTTGACCTGCAACGTCCTGCCTACGTGTTGCTCATAAGACAGCTTGAGCGTATCAGCACCACCTTTACCGACCACCGGCAACACATACCCTTTTGCGTGCAGCTCGGGTGACAATGGCAAGAACAGGAATTCCTGCCCGATCAATCCTTCACCGGTCAGTTTGGGCAATTGAAGCTCATCTCCGGGCTGCTCATCAGTCTTTTTTGCGGTTGCTTGTCGGCCGATCGATCCGCTGCGCAAAAAAGGTGATGTTGCCGTCTGCTTGGCGGGGGCAGCAGTTTTCTGCTCCGGTTTGGCCTGCTCATTGGCAGGTGTTGCTGCCGCTGTCTGAGTAGCGGAAACGACTGCTGGAGCCTCCTTGGCCATCGCTTTGGGTTCAGGCGCTGACTGCGGATTGCTGGCCACCTCCATCTTGGCCGCTTTGGCGCTCTGCCCACCCACCATCGCCGTAAACTGTTCCTCCAACCCGGCAAAGACGAACTCCGGGATGTTCAACGTCAACTCACCGGACTTCCCCTTGAACAGCATGGTCACCCCATACTCTGCCCACTTGACATAAGAGGCATCCGAGATGGGGATCATGTAAACCCGCGTCTTGCGACCGCCGAGCTCATTCTCGGAGACATGCTTAATCGGCAACGTCTTGCCATCTTTGATGATCAACTGGTCGTAATCGGAGAAGCGACTCTTGCGGTCGCAGGTCAGCAACAGTGCTTGCGAAACGCTGCCATCCGGCTGCTGGTTCATCACGATCGCATAAAGATCCGGATTGGAACCGGTTTTCAGCGGGACAGCGGGAGACGCCACTTGTTTGACCGCACCGCCTTGAAACAAGTTCGTGATGCAATACCTGCGCACTTGTTCCTTGGATGAGACGAACATGATATTTGGCTGGCTCACGTTCTGCGCCAACCCGGCTCCCCCTCCTGCAAGCCAAGCCATCATTACGATTGCCCCAAACAATCCCATCCACGCTGCATAAAATCTGGTTTTCATAGGTATCTCATTCCCTCCTAAGTCTCTCAAAATCTTGACGGGGATACTGTCATCAAAATTCATTTTATATCAAGCTAACGTCTCGCCAATTTTCGCCACAATGTCCATCTCTCCCTGTCCCTCCAAAATACGCTCTTCCCCTACCAGCCTGATTGGTGTTTAGTTTGCACCCTATCGATTATGAGCAAGACTGCATTGTTATTTGCCGGACAGGGTGCGCAAGCCGTGGGCATGGGCAAGGACCTGGCCGAACAGTTTCCCACCGCCAAGGCTTTGTTTGAGAAAGCCAATTCCGTGCTGGGATATGATCTCACCAATATCTGTTTCAACGGACCCGAAGCCGAACTGACCAAGACGGAAAACGCCCAACCGGGCATCTATCTGGTGAGCTGGGTGGCGCTGCAACTCTTGAAAGAAAAAGTGCCGACGCTGAAGTTCGACGCCGCCGCCGGACTTTCCCTCGGTGAATTCACTGCCCTCGCCGCCGCGGGTGTCATCAGTTTTGAAGATGGCCTGAAAGTAGTCCAACAACGTGGCCGCTTTATGCAGGAAGCCTGCGAAGCCACCCAAGGTGGTATGGCCGCCATCATCGGTTTGGATGAAGGCCCGACCCGTGAGGCCTGCACCAAAGCAGGAGTCGTCCTCGCCAACCTGAACTGCCCCGGCCAGCTCGTCATCTCGGGCCCGGCGGACAAGATCAATCAAGCTTGTGAACTCGCCAAGGCCAAGGGCGCCAAGCGTGCCATCCCGTTGACGGTCGCCGGTGCGTATCACTCGCCGTTGATGGCCAGCGCCCAGACAAAGCTGCGCGATGCCCTCGCCCAGATCCCCATCAACCGTCCAGCCGTGCCGGTCATCGGCAATGTGCGCGCGTTGCCTCATGGCGAGCCCGCCGAGATCCATCAGTTGCTGGTGGACCAAGTGACCTCCTCGGTGCGCTGGGAAGAATCCATCCGTTATCTGCTCAGCCAAGGCTATACCCGATTCATCGAACTCGGACCCGGCACCGCCTTGACCGGCTTCATGAAGCGCATCGACAAGACGGCCCAGGTCCTGAATGTGGCCGATGCCGCCAGCTTGGAGAACACGGTAAAGGCTTTGTCCGCCTAGTCTTTGGAAAAACAATTAGAAAGCGTGCAATGGATCATCCGTTGCACGCTTTGTCTTTTCTGCAGATCATGCGTCAGCATAAAAAAACTGTCAGCGCCGCCAAGTTAATTGACTTGGAAAATCATTATTCAAACGCGAAACTCCAGCCTCAATGAACCTCAGGAGCCACAGATTTTCAGGTCTGCCGACTGATGCTGCCTCTGTCCGTTCATTGCTGCTGCTCTTGTTGGCGGTTCTCTTTGGTTCTTCAGCAGTTTCCGCTTATGAAGTCCACTACGCCAAGACAGGATACCAAGTCACCAGCGGGATGGATTATGCGATCCATTATGAGCTGAAGAAACTGATCGGGCGGCATGAATCTGCTTTCGGGCGAAAGGCGCCGGAAAGCTTCAAGATCACTTACTACGTTTTCCCGAGCTACGAGCAATACCGGGCCTACTCCGCCAAGAACGGCAAGACCGTGGTCCCGCAACTTCTCGGTTACACGCTCTCCCAGAGCAGCTACAATATCCAGACCGGCATCATCGCCACTTCGTTGGTCCAAGTGGTGACTTGGCGGCAAGACGCTGCTGCTCGCCTGCTCTCGACCGTCTTGCATGAGAGTGCGCATGCGGTGACCCACGCCTTTCTCCTGCAAGTGCCGCTTTGGATGAATGAAGGCAGTGCCGACTGGTTCGGTCAACCGACTTGGGCCAATGGTTCGCAACAGCAGTTAGATCGTTCCCGCCGCTGGCAGGCCCTTGCCATGAGGGTGGATGAGCGACGGTTGCCTCAGTTCCGCGATTAGCTGGCCACCGAGAATTATGAGGATTGGGAGAAGATGTTCGGTGGTAACATCGGCATGGGATATGTGGTCGGGTATTCGATCTTCGATTTCTTCATGTCGCATCCCAATGCGCAACAGTTCCTCACCCAACTTCTGCGTTCCGAAGATGTGGAGAAAGGTGAGAAGCCGGAAGCTGAATTCATGATGGCGGTGGATAAGAACTGGCCGGGCGGGCTCACTGCTTTCGAGCGTAGCTGGCATATCTGGATCAAGCGCAAAGCCGAAGCCGAGCGGCTTGCCATGCAGTCGAAGATGAAGCGGCCGTAAAAGATCGCTACTTGCTCTTCATTATAAACTCTCCCTGCCAGTCAGCCGGAGGCGGGTTGATCACAAAGCTGCGGCTTCGATCAAACAAGATGGAGCTCGCGATATCTTGGGGATATTCCCGTGCTAGTTTATCAAAAGCTTCCACAGCTTCAGTGAACTTCCGGGCGAGGTAAAGTTCCATAGCCTGCTCATATCCGGCAATCATAGCGGACTTGGCTTCAGTCAGCCCGCCACGGACACAAATCAACTCGTAGATCCGCACCGGGATGGATTTGCCCTTCACCGCGACGATGTCAATAAAGCGCGTTTCCACAATATTCTTCGCCAGCTCACGGGTACTTTCACTGATGAGGATCTGTGTTCCATAATACTTGTTCAGTGCCTCCAGCCGGCTGCCCAGATTCACCATATCTCCCATAGCGGTATAGTTCAGCCGCGCATCATAGCCGATATTACCGATGATCGCCGGCCCTGTATTCAAGCCGATACGGGTGTGCATCTCCGGTTGACCATCGGTCTTCTGCCTGGCTGCCAGCTTCTCCGCAAAGTCCCGGCATTGAATGGCCGCAAGGCAGGCTTGCACGGCGTGATCTGCCAATTGGCGGGGAGCACCCCAAAATGCCATGATTCCATCACCGATGTATTTGTCCACGTTGCCTTTGTTTTCGATGATGGAGCGGGTCATCCCATCGAAATAGACGGCAAGGTTATCAACCAGCTGGTCAGGCGGCATTTTTTCCGAGAGAGAGGTGAAATTGGCGATATCAGAGAAGAAAATCGTGACCTCGCGCTTCTCGACACTCAATCGGGCTTCCTGACCAAGTGTGATCAGGTCGGTGACCAGGTCCGCAGGCACATATTTACGGAACGAGCGTAAGCTCTGCTTCATGGTCTGGATGGCATCACGCATCACCAAGACCTCCCTGACCGAGGAGTGGATTTGTATCCGGTGATCGAGTTCCAGTCTCTGTACGTTGCTCAAGTCGGAAGCTAGAGACAGCAAAGGCCGGCTGATGCGTCGGGAATACCACAGGCTGCCCAAAAGGACGATGATTCCGGCCAAGACCGCCAGCCCCAAAAGCTTGTATAGGAAACGCCGTTCAAAATCCTGCACTGCCTTGGCGGACATATCGATTCCCAAACCGCATTCGACTTTTCCGGAGGCATCGACCACCGGTATGTAGGAGGAAAGATAGACACCCCATTGATCGGTCCAGAAATCTTTTTCGGATTCTGCTTTAGCGCCGGGCCGGTACACTTGACGCGTCAGCGGAGTGGCATCGGGATAAGGGTCACCGGTATGACTCATATCCGGAGAACCCACGGGCTCATTTTCCACCACGCAGAAGACATTGCCAGCATCATCCACCCGGTAAAGGTACGTAAAACGGATCTCAGGATTGATCCTTCTAACCCGCTCGAGATAGGCCTTGAGGCTGGCATACTCCTCCAGTTTTTCGTCTTCCCGTGTGTGGATCTTTGCCGCCTCTTGCAAATTCACATGCATGGCTGCCAGCGTGGCAATATCCTCCAAGCGCAGTCGTATGCTTTCACGGATGAAAGACCGGGCCGCAAAAAATGTGGACATACCGATGAAGGTTGAAGTGACGATCACGGTCGCCGCAAATGCCGCGGCCATGCTGAACTGCAGGGAAACAAAACGCTTTGGTTTCATATATCGCAATCAGATCAACCGTTCCGGAACAGACCTCGTGCGGGTTTGGAGAATCTGTTTGGCTTCAGGTTTTTGCGAACGGCACCCGGGAAATTCCTAGAAGACAAGCTTTTGCAGAGCCGGTCAAGCCCTTCGCTTCGTGTTGACAAACCACCCCCCTTCCCGGCCAAACTGTCCATCTCATGAGTCAACTGACCAATCAAGTTGCTGTCGTCACCGGAGCCGGTCGTGGTATCGGCCGGGCCATCGCGCTTAAATTTGCCGCCGAGGGTGCAGATGTCGTCTGCGTTTCCCGCACGCAGGAGAATTCCGAGAAAGTCGCTGCTGAAGTCCGTGCGCTTGGCCGCAAGGCTTGGGCGGTCGCTCTGGACGTCTCTGATTCCGTCGCCGTCACCGCTGCCGTCGAGCAGATCCTGAAGGACGCCGGCAAGGTGGACATCCTCGTGAACAATGCCGGGGTCACCCGCGATGGTCTCCTCATGCGCATGAGCGATGCGGATTGGGATGCCGTGCTGAACACGAACCTCAAGGGCGCCTTCAATGTCACCAAGGCGTTCACCCGCTCTTTCCTCAAGCAACGCTCTGGCCGGATCATCAACGTCGCCTCGGTTATCGGCCTAATCGGCAATGCCGGTCAGTGCAATTACTCCGCGAGCAAGGCGGGCCTCATCGGCTTCACCAAGTCTTGCGCCCGCGAACTCGCTTCCCGTGGGGTCACGGTGAACGCCTTGGCACCCGGCTTCATCGAGACGGACATGACTGCCGTGCTGAACGAGGAACAGAAGGCCGTAATCTTGAAGCAAGTTCCGCTTGGCATGCTCGGTTCTACCGAGGATATTGCGGCTGCGGCGCTTTATCTGGCGAGTCCGGGAGCCCGCTATGTGACCGGCCAGGTGCTGACCGTGGACGGCGGCATGGTGATGTAGTTTGACCACCACAAAAAAGAACACTGGACGAGAACCAAAAAGTCGCCCTAAAAAAGGCGGCCAAAGGCTGGAAGAATTTAACGATTCAGGGCTTGACGCTCTGTTTACCAACGCTTAGACACAACCCAACAATTAACTTAAGAAATCATGGCAGCCGAAAAATCGATTGAAGAAAAGATTCGCGACATCATCGTTGAACAGCTTGGTGTGAATGCAGACCAGGTCACTCCTGAAGCCAAGTTCATCGAAGACCTCGGCGCGGACTCGCTCGACACCGTCGAACTCGTCATGGCGCTGGAAGAAGAATTCGGCCAGGAAATCCCTGACGACGAAGCCGAGAAGCTCCAGAGCGTCGGCGACGTGATCAAGTACATCGAGGAAACCCGCAAGTAATTCCTCAACGGATTTTGGGGCAGCCGGAAGCTTATCTTCGCGCGCTGCCCCTTTTTTTTAACTATGGCTGCTAACTGGCAAGAACGTCGGGTCGTCGTCACCGGTTTGGGAGTTGTCACTCCCCTCGGTCACGAAATCGAAACCTTCTGGCAAAACATCATCGCCGGCCAATGCGGCGTCGATAAGATCACCCAGTTCGATACGACCGGCTACGATTGTCAGATCGCCGCCGAAGTGAAGAACTTCGACCCCATCCCGGCTTTCCCCTCCCCGAAAGAGATCCGTCGCGCGGATCGCTTCGTGCAGATGGGCGTCTATGCCGGCTGGCGCGCCTTGCAGGATTCCGGGCTGGACCTAGACAAGTGCAACCGCGACGAAGTGGGCGCCATGATCGGCTCCGGCATCGGCGGTCTCTCCACCACGGAAGAGCAGCACAAGATTTTACTGAACCGCGGCCCCGGTCGCGTGTCGCCGTTCATGATCCCCATGCTCATCCTGAACATGGCCTCCGGCCTGTTCTCGATGTATTACAAGCTGCGCGGTCCGAACGTCGCCACCTGCTCCGCCTGCGCGACCTCCACTCACGCTTTGGGTGAAGCCTGGCGCACCATCAAGATGGGCGATGCCAGCGTCATCTTCGCCGGTGGTGCGGAAGCGACCGTTGTCCCCCTCGGCATCAGCGGCTTCTGCGCGATGCGTGCCCTGAGCACCCGCAACGATGATCCGCAGCACGCCTCCCGTCCGTTCGACAAGGATCGCGACGGCTTCGTGATGGGTGAAGGCGGTGCCGTCCTCGTCCTCGAGGAGCTGGAGCACGCCAAGGCCCGCGGTGCCCGTATCTATTGCGAGATCGTCGGCTACGGCAACACGGCAGATGCCAATCACATGACCGCCCCCTCGCCCGAAGGCGAAGGTGCCGCGCGCTGCATGAAGATGGCCCTCCGCTCCGGCGGACTGAACGCCACTGATATTTCCTACGTCAACGCCCACGGCACCTCGACGCCCCAAGGCGACATCTGCGAGACGCAAGCCATCAAGAGCACCTTCGGCGAACACGCCAAGAAACTCGCGGTGAGTTCCACCAAGGGTGCGACTGGTCATATGCTCGGCGCTGCTGGTGCCACTGAGATGGCCCTGTGTGCCAAGGCGCTGCAAACGCAGATCGCCCCGCCGACCATCAACATCGTGAACCAGGACCCCGAGTGCGATCTCGACTATGTGTCCACTGGTGCTCGCGAGATGAAGATCGACGCCATCCTGAACAACTCCTTCGGCTTCGGCGGCCACAACGCCACCATCGCCGCCAAGAAGTTCGTGGGATAAAAGTGCATTTCCAAAAGGCCGCGTGAACCACGCGGCCTTTTTTGTTGTCCATTGGCCCGCCGGTGCAACCGGCTCAGATCGCCAACAGCAGCTTCTTGATCTCATTCACCTTCGCAGAGGCCGCCTTCTTCATCAGGCGTGGGAACTTCCCGCCGAGCATGATGAAATCATTGTTCCGCGTGATCATCAGCTTGCCCTCCTTCGCCTCGATCGCGGATATCTTCCGCTCCACCGCCATCACCTTCAGTTCGGATACCCGCAACAACAGATCCATCGCCTCCGGCAATTTCCCGAAGCGATCCCGCAACTCCTTCCGCACCGCCTCCAGCTCCCCATACTCCGTCACCTGCGCGATCTTCCGATACATATCCACGCGCTGCTGCGCCTCCGGGATGTAACTCAGCGGAATACACGCCTGCGTCAGACCGGGTTTGACGATCTCCACCACCTTCCCTTTCTTGGGCTTCTCCTCTTCCTCCGAAACTTCCCCGTCATCATCGGCACTCGTCACCGCCTCCGCCTTCGGATTCGTATCCAGGAAATCCAACCGCACCGGCACCTCCACACGCGGCTTCACCTTCTCGCCTTTCAGCGCGGACACACTTTGCTTCAGTAACTGGCAATACAGCTCAAACCCCACCGCCGTGATGTGCCCGCTCTGTTGTGCGCCCAGCAGATTGCCCGCGCCACGGATCTCCAAGTCCCGCATCGCGATCTTAAACCCGCTGCCCAGCTTCGAGTACTGCTTGATCGCGCTCATCCGCTTGCGCGCATCACTCAACAGCGACGCATGCCGCGGTATCAACAGATACGCATACGCCTGATGCTTGTAACGCCCCACGCGCCCGCGCAATTGATACAGCTCGCTCAAGCCGAATCGGTCCGCGCGGTCGATGATGATCGTGTTCGCGTTCGGAATATCCAAGCCGCTCTCGATGATCGTCGTGGAGAGCAGCACATCCGCCTCGCCATTCACGAACTTCGTCATCACCTCTTCCAGATCATCTGCATCCATCTGCCCGTGGCCTACCACGATGCGTGCATCCGGCACCAACGCCCGCAGCTTCACCGCCATCATATCGATGGTCGCCACGCGATTGTGCAGGAAGAACACCTGTCCATCCCGCTGCATCTCGCGCAGGATGGCATCCCGGATCACGCGCTCATCATACTGCGTCACCACCGTCTCCACCGGCAGACGATCATGCGGCGGCGTCTCGATGGTGCTCATATCCCGCGCGCCCGTCAGCGCGAGATGCAACGTGCGCGGAATCGGGGTCGCACTCAACGTCAGCACATCCACCAACTTGCGCATGAGCTTGAACTTCTCCTTGTGCATCACGCCAAAACGCTGCTCCTCATCCACCACCACCAGTCCGAGATCCTTGAAAACGATGTCGCTCTGCACCACCCGATGCGTCCCCACCACGATATCTACTGCACCGCTCGCCAGTTCCTCGATCACCTTGGCCTGCTCGCGTTTCGTGCGGAACCGCGAGAGCAGTTCCACCTTCACCGGATAATCCGCCATGCGCTCACGGAAGGTGCGATAATGCTGCTGCGCGAGCACCGTCGTCGGCACCATGATGGCCACCTGTTTGCCCGCCATCACCGCCTTGAACGCCGCGCGGATGGCCACCTCCGTCTTGCCAAAACCCACGTCGCCACAGATCAGCCGGTCCATCGGCTTCGGTGCCTCCATGTCCTTCTTGGAGGCATCGATCGCCCGCACCTGATCCACCGTCTCTTCATAGAGGAACGAACCCTCGAACTCTCGTTGCCACGGTGTATCCGCCGCAAACGCATAGCCCGGCTGCGAAGCCCGCGCTGCCTGAATGGCGAGCAACTCGCTCGCCAGATCCTTCACCGCCCGTTGCGCCTGTTCCTTCGCCTTCGCCCAGCGATTGCCGCCCAGGTTATTCAACTGCGGACGCGCCTTGCCTGCTCCAACGTATTTGCCGACCAGATGCGCCTCCGTGACCGGCACATAAAGTTTCGGTGGCGCCTGATCCGTCGTGCTCGCGCCGTATTCGATCACCAGGCATTCCTGCATCGCCTCCGGAGCTGGTTCTTCGCCCGGACGTTTGCGCCCGCTGCTGATAGGCAGCACTTGCAAGCCAAGGTAACGCCCGATGCCGTGCTGCAGATGCACCACGTAGTCGCCATACTCCAGCTCCGTGAAATTGATCTCCATGGCCGAACGCGCCACGGTGGCATGCGGCGATTTCATCCGGCGCGGCCGTTGCACCTTGTAGCGACCGAATATCTCCGCATCCGTCACCACTGCGAGCTTTGCCTCATCACTCAGGAAACCGCGTGAGAGCGCTCCGTGCTCGATGCTCACACCCTCCATCTCGCCCAGTCCATACTCCGCCCAGATCTCTTTGAAGCGCTGACTCTCTCCCTCGTTATTGCACACCACATGCACTGCGTAACTCTGCCGTTGCCAGCGATGCAACTGCCCGAAGAAATCCCGGCGTTGTGCCTCCGCGATGTGTGTCTCCGGCGGGCGATCCCCCAAAGGCCGATACGTCTCCAAACTCTCCAGCGGCAACGTGACCTGCGCGACGTCACCCGTGAATGACAAAGGCAACTCCTCGCCAAAGCACACGATGCTTTTGGCCGCGCGTTGCAAGCGAGTTTCCCATTCCGCCATGTTCAGGAAGAACGGATTGTCCGCGCTCAACTCCTTCACATAACTCTCGCCGTGCGCCAGCAACTCCACCGGATTCGCCAGCAACACGATCGGTTCCCCAGGTAACTGATCAAAGAACGTCGCGATACTCTCCGCTAGATTCGCGCCATCCCGCACCAGCCGCTTCATGATGCCCAGCTCACCACCGGGCGGCAGCACGATCTCCGAAATCTCCTCCCGCGAAATCTGTGTGGTAGGATCAAAGTAACGCAATGACTCCAGCTCATTGCCGAAAAATTCCAAGCGCACGGGCCACGGACTCGTGAGCGGATAGACATCCACGATGCCGCCGCGCAAGGCGATATCTCCGCGCTGCGTCACCTGCGCTTCCGGCTCATACCCCTGCTCTTCCAGCCACTCGATGAGGTCCAGCGGATCAATGGAATCCACGCGCTTGAAGGCTCGCGTGCATGCCTCCAGTTGGCGCGCCGCCAAGGTGCGTTGCAGCAGGGCCGTGATATTCGTCATCACCACCGGTGCTTCGGTTCCAGCCACGTGCCGCCGCAAAGCCACCAGCGTTTCCAGCCGATCACTGATCACATCCGCATGCGGCAGCTTCTCCTCATTCGGCAAAATCTCCCACGCCGGATAAAAGAGCGTCCGCCCTGACTTGTCTTGCGCTTTCCCCCAAGTCTCGTAATCCTGCTGGAATTGCTCCTGAACCTTCAGCGATTCCGTGACCACCACCAGTGTTCTGGTGGGGAATTGCCGGTGAAGCATCGCCGCCACAAAAGGCATCGCCGCATCCGCCACACCGACTAAAGACAATGCGCCGCCCGACTCCACACGCTCACACAGGCCCTGCGCGGCGGGAGTTGAAGCAACGGTGCCAATCGGGTCGGCCACCGTTCGTAACCTCGAAGGACGGGCAGCCAAGTAACGTGAAAAGTGCGTGCAGAAGCCCCCGTCGTCAAGTGTCCTGCCTTGACGCGCCTGGCAATGCATCAGCCCGGTTCCGGGCTAAATCACTTCCCCAGCCGCTCCAAAACATTCTTCGTCACGCGTTCCACGATCTTATCACCGCCCTGCAGACCGTGCGCCCAATCGGTTGAACCGCAGGTGACCACCGTGCCGCCGCGGGTATAGACACCGAGACACGCATTGCCCACGCGTCCTTTCTCCCAGCGATCATACCATTCACAATCATCCGGATGCCACTTCGCCGGGCAACTCGCGAGCAATGTAAAACTCTTCGGCGTGCCGTCCTGATATGTCGGGCTCGGCACCCCATCCTGCCACAACAGTTCGCAGCCATCGCACTCGTAACCCACGATGGTATCCTTGTCGCCGAATTTGTCCCCACGCTTCATTCCCGTGCCCGAGAAAATCCAGTGTTCCGGCTGATGCACGGTGTATTCCGCTGGTTCCTCCATGAACTGTCCATGGCTCTTGCGGTAACCGCCATAGAGGAAACCCACACCCGTCAACTGGTTCTCCGGCCGTTTCACCAGATGATGGCTCCAGAGCGAGGTCAACAGCTTATGATCGCCTGAGGGGAAAACCGGGTCCTGCCCGTAATTCTGTTTCCAGCTTGTCAACGCCCGCCCGCCCTCCTCGCTGCGCACCTGCCAGCAACACGTATTGCCGCTGAAGAAGGCGACGTTCCCACCGGCACCGATGTACTTCTCCAAATTGTCCCGCATGGGTGCAGACCAATACTCATCGTGCCCCACGCTCAACACGACCTTGTAGGCCGCGAGCAGTTCCGGGTGGAACTCGAGGTCGGAATTCACCGCGTAATCGAGCTGATACCCGTTGCGCTCCGCCCATCGCACAAAGGGCAGTTCCCACCGCGTGAATTGGCTGGAGGGTGGCCGCTGAAAGGAGACGCGGTGCCCCTGATTTCCACCCCGCCCATTATAGGCGTAGAGGCTGAAGCCGCCCCAGTTGTTGTACGCATTGTAAGTGTTCGTCGCGAGTTGCAGCAGCATCTTTGCATCACGACCGGGCACCGTGGGACGCACCACAAAAAAGCAACTCGCCTCCGCCTGGCGCTTGCCCCGTTGCACGAACTTGCCGCCATTATCCGTGGCCCGCAAGTTCACCGTGTAGTAACCGCTGTGCCATGTCATCGGGATCTTCACCGTGAACGCCACCGGCCATGCGCAACCATGGGAGGAGGCATTGTCCGGCACCGGATACTCTTTCCCCGCCACGCCATTCTTTGTCAGCACGACCTCCGTCTTCGCCCCCAGCCGCGCGATCTCCAGCGTGAACGTCGCCGCACTGGTGGATACGTGAAACGTCACCTCCTCGCCCGCCACGTAACTCACCTGCCCCGCATAGCCCTCGATGAACAGCGGACGCACTTCCTGTGCCTTAGTGAGCTGCGTAGAAAGCAAGGCTGCCGCACCCAGCCCGGTCGTGGTCTGATGCAAAAACTGGCGGCGGCTGGAACGGCGGGGCGCGTGGCTCATAAAATTAATTCGGGAAATGTTGCGACCAGAATAGCGTTCCCCTTCCCGCTTCCGCAACGCCGAACCTCACGCTCATTAGGCGCGCTGAAGCAGTCACCGCATCTCCGATAATCCCAAACTGCCGGTTTTACTCCAGCCACACCGCCGTCCCCGTCCACAACTCCTCCAGCCCTTTGATATTCCACACTTCTTTGCCCACCGAAGGATCGCCGATGATGGGATTCCCCTCGCCCGTGAAACCGAATAGCACCACCGCATGGCTCAACCCCACCGCCCATCCCCATTGGTTTTCGTAGCGCAGTTCCCGGTCGGCCACCTCCTGTCGCAGACTCACGATGAGAATCGTGGGGAGCTGAGATGTATCTTTTAAGTCCGCCAGCTTCAGCGAGGCCACCTTCACCTCTTTCCCGCTGGGTTTGGCTTTCGCCTCCACCCCACGTAGCAGACCACCCACGGAGGTTCCGTCTTTGCGTGTGAAGCAAAGGGCAATCATCTCCGCCTCACTCGTTGTGATGCCGTGACGTTTCAACAAGGTCGCAGCGGCCGCTGCGCTGCAGGTGGCGGGATTGGTCTGCCGACACACTTCCCCATTCCAAACATTCCGGCTGAGCGGCATGACTCCCGTTACCATCCGCACGACCGGCAGCAACGAAACGATCACCAGCAACAAACCGAGCACCAGTCGACGGGAGAAAGGCAATTTTGTATCCCGTAGAAAGATACCGGCGCTAAGGGCTACCAACGGCACCTGCCACTCGATGGCAAACGGCAGCATTACCGGCGGGAACAGCGATACCAAGACGACCGCATCGTACGCCCATTGAAAGAAAGCCACCCCGGAAAGGAGAAACATCATCACGCCCGTCATCCGCCAGCTCTGCGACCATCCCCGCGCGATGCGGTAACCGCATAGTGTCGCGGCCATGGCCACCAGCAGTAGCGTAAACAAACCGAGCATTCCGTCCCCCCTGTGCAAATATTAATGAAGTTCTATTTCTTTTAGACAAAGGTCATTGGTCGTCGCTGGTCGAGATTCGTCAAAATATATTCTATTGTTCACAAGCTGATAATAGCCCGGCAGCTGACCGGCCTTATTAACCGAGACCGACCATTGGTTCATCTTGATCGAATACTGCAATGTTCCGTGTCTGTTTGGCATCTGCCCACCCAAGTAGGACTGCAATTCCATCACATCTTTCGCGAATCGGCGGTAATCGTTTTCAAACATGTATTGCGCCAAATAAAACATTTTTAAATCGGCAACCAATTGTCCTCCAACGCAGCAATGTGTCGTCCCCGTCACCCAGTCGCAAAACCCTGAGACACTTCGAAACCTCTCATCCACGTGACCACATCCCCTGCGCGAGCCGATTGATGGATCAACTATCAAGACTGCCGTAACCAGCCCTGCCAGCAGAACCACCGCCAGAATTACTCCTATCTCTTTTGTCCCGGTCTGCATATACCGGCCTCTTGATTAAACGCTCATTGCGTTCTGCACGATTAATCCGACTTTCCCTTCTTCGCTGTCTCAGCCGCCTCCATCTTCTCCTTGTGCTCGATAAGCGCCTCGAGCTTCGCAACATCACCGAACAGCATCAGGTAGCCACAACGGCTGCACATGCGGGCGCGGGTCTCCACGTTACTATCCTTGAGCGTCCAGAATTTCGTCTTCTTCGGCACGAAATAGCTGCGGCCGGTGCTTTCCATCCGCCCCTCGACCATCTCGTCGTGATTGCAGGCCGGGCACGTGAGCTCCACCTTCACCAGTTCCTTCGCACTCGGGTGCACTTCCACCACGGAGTCCAGGTCCTCCTTCAAGAAGCGCGTGGAATCACCCACCTTGCGATACGTGATCTTGCCGTCTTGCATCCACCGATAGAGCGTCGGCTCACTGATGGAGAGGTATTCGGCGGCTTCCTTAATGGAGAACCATTGCGGACTGGAGACATCTGCAGGTGTGCTCATTGATTCTCAAATACTCTCACATCTTACAGAAAAGCAACTCAGATTTTTCAATCCACTGAAAGCTTCCCAACACAAAACCTCTGTTAATCACTCAAAATCAATTAGTTAGGCCAAAATCATGATTTTAACAAATTTTGAGAGAAAAGTATTTACAATGATATTCAATGATAGTATTTGATTATTCAACAACCAACCAAGGAATACCCTATGAACGCTGAAAACTCCCCTTCAGACGGTTCGCAGAAAGGTTCAGAGCCTGCCTCATCCACCCCAAACCTCACTCAACCAACACCTCCTCCTGCCATTCCCGAAGCGCAAGATCATTGGCTGGAGCGCCACCATAGTTTGAGCGATCTCTTCACGAACATTCCCTGGCGTAAAATTCTGAGCCTGGTCATCGATAGCAATCCCTTCTTCCTCCTGAGCGCCCTCTTCATGCTACAGGGCATCTACATGGTCTCCGTGGACCCACAAATGCTCGGACAGGAGCAATCCCAACTCGCCTTCAATTTCAGCGCACTGCAGATCTATGAACTGCTGCTCGTCCTGACCGCCCTATTCCTCTCGCGACGACTGCTGTTACACGATACGGCCCTGCTCTTCTGGCTGGAGAACATGTTCGTGTTCATCCCGTTCATCCTCATCAGCCAGGCGTCCATGATGGAGAACCGCGCGGTCTGGACCGGCACGCTCTGTGCCGCCGCCACGATTTTCACGGCACTACGCTTCAGCAGTCTCAAGCTCTACTTGCGACCCTTGCAATTGCCCACTACCGCCATGGCTCTGGGCGTGGTGTTACTGCTGACTAATCTCATCTTACCGCTGCATTTCCGTTCGGTGATCGGCGAGGACAGCCAGGCATGGACCCAGCTTAGTCCGTTGCTCTGGCGCTGGTTCATGCCTTTCCTATTCCTGAGCCTGTTCGCTTTTCCCATGGGCAAAAACCTGCTGAATCGCTCGTATGCGCAGCGCTGGACTCCTTACGCAGCGGCCATTCTCTGGATACTCGCGACCTCAGCCCACTTGCGTTCCGTGGATTATCTGGACGGCATCCGCTTCCGTATCGCGTCACTGGCACCCATGCTTTGTGCATTTGCTTGGGTCTTCAATCTTCGCCTGACCAGCTTCCTGCAAAACTCTGAATATTGGCGCGCGCGGACACTAATACTTCCTGTGTTGGCAACGATTCCAGCGGTCCAATATGGCACCGGATTGTTCCTCACCTTGACGGCAATCAACTGTGCCGCATTCGCCTGGCAGGCCTTCACTCAACGTAACGAAACGGCGAGGGAATTCCTGATCGCCTCGCTGACCGCCTTGATCGCCGCGATGCCGCACAACCTCGGCTATCAATTCATCCCTGATTTCAGCCGGGAGAAAATAATCCTGCTGGCCATCGGAGCTTATGTGTTCGTGCAAGCGTGCCGTACCCGCACCCATCGCGGGGCTATAGGGGGTGCGGTCATCGTGGGTTTCGGCTCCCAATATCTGTTCTCTCACTTCGATTACGCGGAGCAACTGGCCATGCAAAACGCGTTGCTCTTTGGATTGGCACACAGCCTTTTCTGGACGGGCGAACGCACCACGTTTGGCAACGCCGTCTGGAAAGCCTTAGCCATTGCCCTGCCCTTGCACTCATTCCGTTGGGGCTCCATCGCTGGCTTGGATGCCGCCATGATGATAAGCCTCGCGAGCATGTTCATCGTGGCCGTCTATGTGCTGGCCCGGCAGTTTCAAGGCCATTGGGCCACCAAAGCCTTGCCCATGGCCGCCGCGGTGAACATCTCCACCATAGCCATCAACCACGCCATTGAAGTCCTGCGCATCACGCCCACCGGCTATCTCGTGGTGCTGGGCGCGTTCCTGTTCTTCGCCAGCGGCATCGCCTACGCATTGACGCGCGATCGCTGGCATAAACCCAATCATAGGCATCATGGCCCGGGCACCTTGCCTGTCATCCCGCAAACACACTGATTTTTCAGGACCAATATCATGACCATCTTCCTGCAGAGGAACGCGGCTGGAACCGGCACCTTCAAGCGCCGTCTGGGTGGACGTCGTTTGACCGTGCCGGTGAACTTCCAACCGACCTCGGGGCCGTACAAAGGGACTAGTGACTACCGCCACCAGCCGGTCCTCTGCAGAATTTCTTTTGGGTGGGGAGCCCACATGCCCGTCGGAAATGTTTCATCGCTGCGGCGAATACTGTTGGAACAGCTTCCCGCAAGTTTCCGGCGGGCATAGCTACCTAACCCGCTTTCGCACTAAGCTTCTGCGCCTCCAGCCAACCGCTTACCCCCTCCTTCAACAACTTCCGCTCCTCACCGTTTAAGCCCGCCGGGTCGAAACGATAGCGGTAATGCAACTGCACTAATTGCGGCAACTCCTTGACCACTTCAGGTTTCAATTCCCCTACCCGCCTCAGCCACTGGCTAAGGTTCTCGCCTTCCAATCGATCCAACCCCATCGCGGCGAGCTTTTGCTCCACTGCGTAAAATTCCGAATCCAGCCCCGGCCAATCGATCGGTTTGCCTGCATCGCCATCGCCGCCTCCAGTGCGTTTGATGCGACTGCGCCGCACCAATCGCCATGCCAGCAGGCTGATCAACACCAGCAGCACCCATATCATGTTCCGCCGCAATTTCTCGCGGTCCGTCAGCCAGCGCCACTCGGATATCTGGAAGCGGAACTTGGACCACATGTCTTTGATCGGCTCGAAGATTGAGGCGTTCTTCTTTTCCTCGATGCCGAACCAATCCGGCGGCGTAGTATCGAAATCCTTCCAGACCTTGGCCAACTCATCGTAATACAACACCCAAGCGTGACCGTGACGTTCGCGCACCACGAAGTGATTGGGCGGCCCATCAGCTTCTTGCACCGCAAAACCCACTGCATAACGCGCCGGCACATCTAGCTCACGCAGGAGCAATACCGTAGCCGTGGCGAAGTACTCACAATGCCCCGCCCGTGTCTCCATGAGGAAATGCCCCAGCATCGTCTGCCGCTTGCTCTTGTCCACCGGCCCTTGCCACGTATCGTAACGAAATTTCTCCACGAAGAATTGCTGTAAAGTCATGAGCTTCTTGGATAGCGAATCCTCTTTCTTCAAACCCGTCTCGGCAATGACCTGCCTGATCACCTCTTGCTCATTCTCGATGATGGCTCTGTCCGCATCGACCGGTGGTGAATCGATCGTCACTCCCGGCCCATGCTTCGCTTGGTAGCGTGCAAACGCCGTGGCATTGGACACCCGGATGCCTCCGTAATAGTTTGTCTCCATCTGGGCCGCCAGCAGCTTGTCGATCGTCCCCACTCCATTCGGAGAGCACAGCATACCTCGGCCTCGTGGAAAATACGTGGAGACTATAGCCGTTCCGGTGATCTCCTTCTCCGGTATCAGCGGCCAGGTGGTCGCTTCATTTTCTGAGACGGCGTCTTCAAATTTCACCCGGCTCGCGATCCATGAAGGGCTGATGAACGTATCGTAACTGGCCTCACGCAACAGCTCCACCGGCGAGCCCTGCACTTCCACCCGCATGACCACTTCACCTGATAGCTTCAATCGGCCCAATCGCCCGATCGCCGTGCGACTCTCGTAGGGATTCGAGTTACGGTTGAGCATCTTCGAGAGCCACTGCGAGAAGTTCGTCTCCACCGCGCCTTGCAGCTTTTGCAGCCCCACATGGCCACCATAGCCCAAGACCACCACGGACAATGCCAACGGCAACCAGAGTATCCGTGAAAAACGTTTGGGCCGGATGGCTGCTAGCGCGAAAACAACCAAGATACTGAGGCCCAGATAGAACAACGGATCACGCTCATTGACCAAGGAGGTGCAAAACAAGGTCACCGCGAAGTATGGGAAGGACGCGTTTAATGTACCCCGCTCTGGCGTGGCCTTCTGTCGCATCTGCCGCCGCCATATCCAGGAAAAGGTGCTGTACGGTATCGCCGGATTATGCCCGTAAGCCTGCACTAGGATCAGAGGGAAGAACACGATGGGCATCCATTGGAAAAAGATGAACGTCGTGGCAAACGCAT
>JAURFH010000378.1 GCA_030834415.1 Verrucomicrobiota bacterium
GGATCCTGCAATGCGCGGCGGTGCGGCAGAAATGGATCGACCAGGCACAGAGCACGAACTTGTGGCTGGCCGAGCCGGATGCGCGGGCGGCGAGCTTCATGTATCGCGAGGCGTGGGAACGGGGTCTGAAGACGACGTATTATCTTCGCACGTTGAACAAGAGCGCCATCGACAGCGCGAACCGGGATCGCAAACCGGCGGCAAATGAAGAAGCCAAGCCGCGTAAGGACGTCAGTGAGGCAGAGAAGTTGGCGTGCTCCATCGAGGCCATGCGGAATGGCGGGACCTGCGAGTCTTGCCAGTAGGCGACCGGCAGAAATCAAAGAAAGGCGGTTGAGGTTTGGGCCTCAGCCGCCTTTTTGTTTTGTTGGCGCATTATGGCCAGTTTTTCCTAGGCTGTTAGGGTTCCATGAAATTGCAGGCCGGTTGTAACCGGACAGACCTCCATGGCGTTTAACATGTTAGGGCGACGTTGGTTGGAATGAGCGCGGGCGGGACATTTGACATCACGACCTGTCTGGAACGGGTGCGGAGGCAGGACGAAGATGCTGCCCGGCAACTGGTTGCGCACGTGCACCCGTTGCTGATGCGCATCGTGCGGTCGCATCGGCCGGGGCGGATGCCGGAAGAAGACCTGTTGCAGGATATCTTGGTGAAGATGTTCCAGAAGCTGGAACAATATGAGGTGCGCGAGGGCGCGCCTTTTGAGCATTGGGTGGCGCGGGTGGCGGTGCGGACGTGTCTGGATGCCTTGCGGTCCGAGAAGCGGCGGCCGGAGACGCGGTGGGCGGACCTCTCGGAAGGCGAGATGGCGTGGCTGGAGTTCATGGTGGCGGATGACGCGGCCTGTCCGGAGACGGCGCCGGAAGAGACGCGGGTCATCGTGGGGCGGTTGCTTGAGCAGTTGGCGCCGGAAGACCGGCTGGTGATCACGCTGGTGGATTTGGAACAGAAGTCCGTGGCGGAAGTCTGCCAGCTTACAGGCTGGAATGGGCCTTTGGTGAAGATACGGGCGTTCCGCGCGCGGCGGAAGCTGCGGCAGATCGCCGAGAAATTGTATGGGGAAAAGAATTTATGAGTGCGTTTGATGAACGTTGGAAAGAATGCGCGAAGCGGTCCCAAGAAGGGGCCGGGGAGCCTGTGCCGGAGTTATCCGATGCGCTGGTGACGCGGGTGTTGGCGCGGGCTTGGGCGAAGCAGACGGCGTCGATCGAGGCGGTGTGGGTGGCGCTGGGCTGGCGGACGCTGGCGGTGGTCATCGTGGTGTTGGCGTGCAGTTTCGTGCTGGAAACACGGGCGGATTCGGATGACAGCCAGTTGGACCGGCCGGCGGTGGAAGAGATCGTGGTGGATGAATTTTGGATGTTATGAGCCTGTTGCGACATTGGAAAATCATCGTGTGCTTGCTGGCCATCGTGGGGGTGAGCGGGCTGGCGGGGGCCAAGTTCGGTTATCAGAAAGCGAGACGGGATATGCGGGCGAAGCATAATCCGGAACAGTGGAACGAGCGGGCGATGCAGGCGATCGATGCAAAGTTGCAGTTGGCGCCCAAGCAACGTGTTAAAATCCAGACACTGATCGATGAGGCGGTGGATGAGATGAAGGTGGTGCAGGGGGAGACGGTGGGGCGTACCACTGAGATCATCAACAAGCTGGTGGCGGACTTGGACAAGGAACTGACGACGGAGCAAAAGGAGGAATTTGCCAAGATGAAGCCGAAGGAATCGGATGTGACGATCGATCTGCTTAAGGTGCAGCCGCGGAAGAAGTAAAAGGCGACGTAGAAAAGGTTATTGATTCCCGGGTGCTTTAGGCTGTCTCACCCCTCACCCCGACCCTCTCCCCGTTAAGGGGCGAGGGAGGTGGAAACTGCGGACGTTATCAAGACTGGGAGGATGGGGCGGTTCGGGCTTCGGCGGCGGCCCGCTGAGGACAGCGAGCCCTACCAGCATCAGATTCTTCGTAACCAGCAAGAGTTTCAGGCGTTACCTATATCGAAGCCGGTGATTGACGGTGTGAAACCAAACCAACCAAGACAGTTTATGAAGAAGACGTTTTTGCTGATCGCGACTTTAACGGCGGCCCTTGGGTTCGCCCAAGCGCAGGAAGTCGTGCCGCAAGATGAAGCGATGAAGGCTTCACTGGCGCTGTGGTATGCCTCGGGTGATCTCAGTGATCTGGCCCTGAAGGTGGACCCGGATATCAAGTATCCTTACGGCGTGGCGAAGAAAGATATCGGGATGATCGTGATCCCCGAGACGAAGGTGGCAGA
>JAURFH010000379.1 GCA_030834415.1 Verrucomicrobiota bacterium
CATTGGTCGTCACGAATTTTGCTATTTGTCATCTCACTATTGTGCCACAATTGTCAACAGAACCTAAACTTTCAACCTCTCCGCTACGATCTCCGCCACATCTTTGACTTGAATAGTTCCACCATCGGCCTTGGTCGCATCGCCGCAAATGAGCTTGTGCTCGCCAAGCACCCAGATGTCACCGGGTTTGGAGATCGGGTTTTCTGCGACCTCAGGTACGGCATCCTCATCCGTCAAGCCTTCTTGGCTCTGCTCTTCGCCTGCAATCAACGCCTCCCACTCCTCGGTGGAAAAGCCAGTCAGACCCAGATCAAAGCCCGCATCCTTCAGCTCGGACAACTCGATGCCCAGCAGTTCGTCTTCCCAAGAAGCGTTCTCACCGATCTTGTTGTCGGCAAGGATCAAGGCGCGGCGCTGGGTATCAGTCAGGTGCTCCATGGGTACAACGGGCACCTCTGCGAGACCGAGCTTTCGAGCAGCCAGCAGGCGTCCATGGCCCGCAATGACATTGTTGGATCCGTCAATCAGGATCGGTGCTCCCCAGCCGAATTCACGAATGCTCGCGGCGATCTGAGCCACCTGTGCGTCGGAATGCTGCTTGGCATTGCGCGCATACGGAATCAACGAGTCGACCGCGCGGTATTCGAGTTTGATGGGCTGCATGAGGACCTGAAATGAAAAACCCGCCTCGCAGCACCTGGGTGCATGGGGCGGGTTTGAAGGGCGGAAAACAAAACGCCCACCGAGATGAACTGGGCGGGCGTGATTTGAGTGATTAGCTGAATCGTATCTCATCGATATATATCGGTCAAGCACTTTCAGCGTGAATATCCGTAGTGAACTGCGAGCACCGCCAGCGCGCCGACCAGGATGCCTTTTGCCTCGTACTGATTGAGCGTTCGACCATTCCATCCCTCCAGAGCGGACCACTCTTTGACACTGCGACCCAAGCCGGCCACATGCCAGACAGCGCACCCGCCTGGACTGCTGATCCCTCCCACTGCGTCGAGTGCCTCATGCATGCGTTTGCGCGCCCACACCACCCGCTCGGTCATGCTGTCCTTCCACTGCCCACCCGGAATGCGGGTCAACGGCGGAGCGCCGGCCGGGTCCATCTGGGCAAAGACAAAGGTTCGGTTGAAGTCCTGACCCGCATCGTGCATTTGCGGAGTGATCGAGCCATTGCGCAGCAAGATGCCAAGGGAGTCGATGCAGCGGAAGTGCTCCGTTCGGTAGCTCGTGCCCTCTTCGGAAAGGCTGTTCCACTCAGCAAGCCGACCACCGGCCAGGCGAACGACGCTGCCGTGCTCCAGCGGTTGTGTGACCGGTTTTTTAGCCATGACGGGCACCTCCCGCAGAGCGCCCGTTGCCCTGCGCCAATGCCCAGACCAAGACAGCCAAGGCGTCAGCCTCGTTGTCATCGGCCACCAGGTAGCCACGGGCGCGCATGGCCGAGACCATCTCCGACTTTCCCGCATTACCCTTGCCGGTGACATGCCGCTTGATCGTGCCCACGGGAACGCCCTGGTACGGGATTTTTTGGTGCTCACACCAGCTGGTCAGGGTTGCCAAAAAGCCACCGTAGGCATGAGCGGCATCGACTCCGAGGTGACGCCGCACCTCCTCGAAATAGATAGCGTCCAGCCCAGACACGCCGCTGCTCGGGGCCGTCGTAGCCAGAACCTCATCAAGCCAGCGGCGAAAGCGCAGGTAGCGCATGCCACCACCTTCAAAGCGTTGGGGTTTAAAGCTGACAAAGCCGTGGGTAACCGAGTGATCCGGCAGGCTCAAAGCCCAGCCCGTGGTGGTGCCCAGGTCGAGCGCCAAGATGGCGCAGGGTGTGGCGTTGTGTTGGTGATGCATCGGGGAAGTCCTCCAAAGGTGCGAACAAGCGCTCTTGCCAACTTGTTCATGCGACCTGGAGGAGCCCAGGCACCGCCGGGTCAGGGCTGGTGCGGCTCCCTCATGTCCGTTGCTGTTACGTCTGCGGGGAAGTCAAAGCGGCTCGAATGGCAACAGCCAGAACCAACTTCAATCTTTCATCTTTCAACGCCAAGTGCATGGGCCTTGGAGTAGTAGAGAGATATTTCAATATTTATTTATTTCAATCTTTTGAAACACTTGATTTTGATAATCAAATAAATATCATTGATGATTTTAATAATAATAATATTAAATCTATTTTTTATATTGAAAATAACACTATTTTAGAAAAACACATTAATAATTTTAATAAAAATA
>JAURFH010000380.1 GCA_030834415.1 Verrucomicrobiota bacterium
TGAAGAAGCCGGCCGCAAAGAGCGCGCTGGTTCCGGTTCGGGTGGGCAAGGCGTGCACGGTCAACGATCTGGCCAAGGTGGTCCAGGAATGCGCGCGGGTCAAGGCGGGCATGGTGGTCAAGCGGGCCAAGGCGGTCCTGGCTTAACTCGCATCGACCTTACCGATGCGCAACAGGAGCAGATAGCTGCCATTCGCGAGGCCTATAAACCGCAGATCGAAGCCGTTCTCGAGCAAAAAGACACGCTTTCTCGTGCAGAGATCAAAGCGGCTCTCGAAACCATCCATGAAGCGGTTCGTGGTGAAGTCGAAGCGCTACTTACGGATGAACAAAAAACGGCGCTCGCCGAATTGAAGGCAGAAGCCGAAGCCAGACGCGCAGAAATGGAAGGCGAACGCGATGCGAATCGGGAGGCCAGCAAATTGGTGATGATCGAAGTGCTAGGCCTATCGACCGACCAGGTGGCTGCGCTCGACCAATTGCATTCCTCTGGCGCCGAAGACCGCGCTGCCATCGAAGCCCTGGTTGAATTGGGCGCCGATCGCGAAGAAGTCATTGCTGCAGTTGAAGCACTGCGCGACGCGCATCAAGCCGAGCTCGCCAGCATCCTCGACGTCACGCAGTATGAGATCACACTGATCCATAACGCCCTTGCCTCCCGGATGAAGAAAGGCGGTCCAGGCCAGAAAGGCCCCGGTCAGGGTGGTCCAGGAATGGGCGGACCTGGTGGACGTCCCGGTCAAGGTGGCAACGGCCAAGGAAACCCCGGCCAACGCCTAGGTTAATCCAACCAGCGCCAAGGCTAAGCCAACACACGCTTTCGAGCCGCCCAACACTCGGCGACTCCAATAGGTCCTAGTGAATGCTGAATCAAAGGACGGCCAAAGGTTAAGGATTTTGGCGGGTGCTTAACCCCCCGCCCCCTTTGATTAGCTGACAGACGAGCGGCGGCGCCCATTGGGCGCCGCCGCTCTTTTTTATGAACCATGTCCCAATGCCTTCTGGTCCCACCACCACTACCCAATAAAATTTTCAGACAAGCCCGTTCGATTCCCACAACGACCCTCCTCTATATCTCGTGACCGTGAGATAATGAACCAGAGCAGAGGATGTCATGAACCTAGCTGTACCAGCAGTACCCAGAGGACCCCAATTCAATAGCCCACAAGGCCGCCTACCATCGCGCGGCTCCCAAAATTATATATCCCAGCGCCGCCTTCTATTACGGTATGTCGGAGTTCTCCTCCGACTCGTCGTCGCCTTCATGCTAAGCCTCGCCGTTGCTGGCATTGCTTCCGGGCAAACCACCAACCTATTGCTCGAGATGTTTGATGGCGTCACCGCTCCCGACCTTCCTGCATCGGTTACGGCCGATAACACGACTTGGAAAACATCCATCTCCTCTGAATCCCCTGGATCGGGCGGCAACAATATTGTTCACACCGGCACCACGCCCGGTTCTATCCTATTGGGACCCATCGATTTATCGGGTCGGGCCAGCGCCACGCTGTCCTATTATGCTAGACGGACCTCTTCCTACCCCGCCGATTCCTTACTGGTACGATTTTCGATTGATGGAGGTAGCACGTTTCCACACGTCGTGTCGACGGGTGGGCTTCCCGCCGCGGCCAGCGCCTACGAATACGTCGAGCTCACCCTTGGCGCTCCATTGTTAGGCGAGACCGATGTCTATTTGCAGTTCGATGGCCGCGGCGGAACAGGCGGTAGCGCCAACATGCGTTTGGACGATATCCGAGTTGCCGCGCCCTCAAACCCGGGCGATGTCGTTACTTCCTTTGGGTTTGCGACATCCGAGAGCACCTGGACCCCGTCGTCCGGCGACCATACACTCGCCCTCGAAATATCCTTTCCAGGGACTGATTCGCTGCAGGGATTGCAGTTTGACCTCCAAGCAAGTGCCTCTTTTCTGACGATTGGCGCCGTGGCCCTGACCCAGCCTTTCCAATCTGATCCATTGTGGCAACTCACGCAGAACAACGAAAGAACGGTGCTCATCAACACCGCTTCGAATCCCTTGCCCCCCGGCGATTATCCATCGTTACTGACGATTCCCGTCCAATTCACCGGCTCGCCGCTACTTCAAGACAGCACGGTCACCCTTTCATTGACCAACTTCATAGCTTCATCCGCAAATGCATCGGGAGATGAAATGACCTTTGTCGAAGGTTCTCGCACGCACCAGCTTACCATCCTGGCTTCGCTCGCTTCGATC
>JAURFH010000381.1 GCA_030834415.1 Verrucomicrobiota bacterium
GAAGGATGGCGACATCCTCGCCGCCACCAAACTGCTTGAGCCCGGCATGCGCGAGACACTCAAGCTGACCGCGCCGACCAAAGAAGGTGTTTATGAATATGTCTGCACCTATCCCGGCCACTGGACCATCATGTGGGGTCAGATGGTGGTGACGAAAGATGTGGATGGATACTTGCTGGCAAACCCACAGGTGAAGCTCACGGCTTCCGCTGAAGGAGAAGAGCACGCACAGCATCAGCATGGGAAGAAGTAGGGTCAGAAAACATGCGGGCTGATTCCGTTAGGGGATTGCTGAGCATTTCAAATCCTGCATGCCGTCAGGCATGAAAGATTCATAGCGGCGGCTTTTCAAGCCGCCGTTTCTATTTGAGAGGGCTCCGTCGCGTAGCGAAGGGAGAACATGTCGCGCAGGATGCTTGCGTCGCTACGCGACGCGGGGATTGCGAATCGCGGACGACGGGTTGAATACCCGTCGCTATGAATCTGGGCTCGCTGACGCGAGCATGGGAGATGGAGGTGCTTTGCGAAAGTGAGCTGACTTTGCTCAGGGATGTTGCTGTGCCCGAGACGGGCACGCTCCGTTAGCTGCCGAGCAACAACTTGTAGATCACACCGAGTGCGCCCGCGCCTAGCACGACCGGGATGATATCCCATTTCCACTTCACCATTCCGATGAAGGCTGTGAGGCTCACGACGACGGCGAACCAGTCCACGGTTTGTTCGCCGGGGAAGAGGACATGCAAGCCGAACCACACGGCGAGATTGAGGATGACGCCGACTACGGCGGCAGTCACAGCAGAGAGCGCCGTAGTGAGGTGTTCGTGGCCGCGGAGACGTTCGATGTAGGGCGCGCCGAGGAATATCCAGAGGAAGCATGGAATGAAGGTCACCCAGGTGGTGAGGAAGGCGCCGAGCGTGGCACCAATCAACGGCGGCAGAGCTCCAGGTTGGTTCCAGCCACCGAGGAAGCCGACGAATTGCAGCACCATGACAAGCGGACCGGGCGTCGTCTCCGCAAGACCGAGGCCGTCAAGCATCTGACCACCCGTAAGCCAGTGGTAATTCTCCACGGCCTGTTGCGAGACGTAGGGCAGCACGGCATACGCGCCGCCAAAGGTGACCAGCGCGGCCTTGCTGAAGAACAGACCCTGACGAAAGAGCGTGTGATCCCAGCCGAGCGTGAGACCTGCGAGCAACACGGGCAGCCACCAGAGAGTGATGCACACAGCGCAGACTTTTGCAGCACGGATAAGCGACGGCTGGGTATGCTCAGGAATAGTGGCGTCATCATGGAGGATGGATTGGCCGGTCTTGGAGTTGCTCTTGGACTCGCCAAGGATGAGGAATTTGTCCCGCCAATATTTGCCGCCGAGATAACCAACGGCAGCAGCGGTCACGATGACGAGCGGGAATGGCACATGCAGGAAGAACAGGGCGATGAAGGCGAACGCGGCCAAACCCCACATGACGCCGTTCTTCAGAATCTTCTGCCCGATGCGGATGACGGCAGCCATCACGATGGCGAGCACGGCGGGTTTCAATCCGTAAAAGACGGCCGCGATCCAAGGAACGTTGCCATACTGCACATAGACAAAGCTCAGTGCCCAAAGGATGAACATGGAAGGCAGCACGAACAGGCCACCCGCGACGATACCGCCCCAAGTGCGATGCAGCAGCCAGCCGATGTAAGTGGCGAGCTGTTGCGCCTCAGGGCCGGGGAGCAGCATGCAGTAGTTCAGCGCGTGCAGGAACCGGCGGTCGCTGATCCAGCGGCGTTTCTCCACGAGTTCCGCATGCATGATGGCGATCTGGCCGCCGGGTCCGCCGAAGCTGATGAAGCCAAGCTTGAGCCAGAAGCGAAAGGCTTCCCAAAACGTCGGGGCACGCGGCGGCGTCACCTCCGTTGGAGGTGTGGTGGCGGGCGTGTTATCGGACGTGCTCATGCCATGGGCTACCGGTCGTGGGAGTATCCTGCCGGGCGGCTTTCAAGTGACAATAAGGAAGAAAGCCGCTTGAGAAAATGTCACTTGGCCGTAACCGGTGAAAACGAAACCATTCTCAACGAACGAGTCCGATCATCACAACAACCGCGATTGACCGCTGTTGATGGCTTTCAGCCCCAGCCGTTTATATCCCAACTCCGTGACCACGCGCCCTTGTGGAGTGCGGTTCAAATAGCCCTCCATGATGAGGTAGGGCTCGTAAACTTCTTCAAGCGTATCC
>JAURFH010000382.1 GCA_030834415.1 Verrucomicrobiota bacterium
GCTGTGCGCAAGCTGCGCCCCTACACATCCATTGATGTGAGTGCGGTCGCTATGGGGTTGGCGGCGGACTTGGCGAAGGCGAGGTTGTCGCAGCTTGGCGGTACCAATTTCCTCGTGGATATGGGTGGTGAATTTGCCGCGGTGGGTGATGGTCCCGCCGGGCAGGGGTGGCCGGTGGGAATCGAGCAGCCGGGTTCCAACGGGGAACGCATCCAGCGCGTGGTCAGGCTGCGCAATCAATGTCTGGCCACTTCAGGCGATGACCGGAACTTTCGTGAGATCAATGGCAAACGCTATCATCACATCATCGATCCGCGCACTGGCTGGCCCGCTGAGCAACAAGTGGCTTCAGCCACGGTGATCCATGAGAGCTGCCTGATGGCGGATGGGTGGGCTACGGCGATGATTGTCTTGGGAGCGAAGCGCGGGTTGGAAATCGCCAAGCGTGATGCCGTGGAAGTTTTCCTCATCACGCGCGAGGGCGATAATTATCGCGAGCAATCAACCCGCAAGGACTAGACCACTATTCTTCCCGCGCGGGCAGGGTGAAGGTCGCCATCTGCGGCAGGCCGGCTTCGTCGCGGTAACCCATGTTGACCTTGTCGCCGGGATTGAACTTCAAGCGGAACCAGACCAGAAACGCGCGGCCATCCAAGTCCGGGCTCATGCCATTGACCGAGGTGACGACGTGCTTGGAGCGTAGGCCGGCCAGATACGCGGCGCGATCCGTGGCCGTGCCCATGAAGGGCTGCACCGCCATGGACTTGGGATGGATGCCCAGTTGCTTCCGCTTGCCCGATGAAACTTTCAGGGGGAAGAACGTCGGTCCGGCACCGATGACGCCTTGCGAGATGGAGATGCGCCAGTCCAGCTCCGTGCGACGCCAGCCGTGCTCCACCTCCAGCGTGCCTGTCATGGGCTGGCCGCTCCGCAACCACACCACGTTGATCTCACCAGCGCCTCTCGGACCGCGATGCAACACACCGCGAAAATCTGCCTGACTGAACAGCACCTGATTCTCCGCCACGCCGAGGATATCACCCTTCTGGATACCCGCTTTCGCGGCCGGACTATTGGCCTTCACCTGCTTCACGAGCAACCCATGGTCCCGCTCCACTTCGATGCCCACATTCTCCGGCAAGGGCCAGACCTGCACATCCTTTCGCTTGTCGAAAGTCTTCGCATCGATCGACGCCGTCCGCAGGATATCCGCCACCTGATGGCAATGGATGCAATTGGCATTCTGTTTCTCCCGTGCCGGACGTCTGGCATCCCAAGACGCAAATCCCGGCAGCGTCTTGGCATTGCTCAGCGGCTGGGACATATCGGGCTTGGGCCGGTCCAGATTCCATTTCTCCCGGCGCGGATCACTGTGCCAGGCGAGCGCGGATTCCAAGGTGCGGATCAGTGACGGCTTGGAGATGCGCGTGGCATCCGAGACATTATCCCGCCCGCCATAGACCGAATAAACACTGCCCTCCGGCGACAACACCCAGCCCCACCACGAGAGATCCAGGTCCTGATAACCCTCCACCGGGAAGATGCGGAAATCGATCATCGTGGCATCCGTGATGCGCACCGTGATGAACTTCAGCAAGATCGGATCAAGGTCCGTGCCGCCCTCCAGCACCTCTTTATCAAAGGCGGAACACTGCTTGCACGGCAGACAACGGAACGTGACGAAGAGCGGGCGATTCTCCTTCTTGGCCTCTTCCATGGCGGCATACAAGTCAGTACGCCACTGCACTTTATAACCGCCCGGCGCGGGGAGTTTGCCTTGCCGTGGACCCAAGATTTCTCCCCAATCAGGCGATTGGGCAATAACCGTGGCGACTCCCGGCCCGATCAGGGCAAGCAGCAAAGCGAGCAGGCAACGCGCTTGGGTCATATGACTTATGTAGCAGAATGCTACGCCGAGGGCAATTTATGGCAATCGGCAGAATGGGGGAGGGAATGGGGGCTTAAATGCCAGCTAGTACTTGGTAGGGGGGGAGTTTTAGGCAAAAGATTATGGTAATCTGGAGACTGGCTTTGCAGAAGCGGTTCGATGCGGTGCATGGCTAGGCGTTTCGTTGGACACGATTCCAGAACTCCAATTCTGTGTTCAAGAGACGTTCAATATAAGACGGATTCCGTGGCACTGGTATCAA
>JAURFH010000383.1 GCA_030834415.1 Verrucomicrobiota bacterium
GCGACCATAGGAGAGGGCGCTTCAGCAGCCTGTTTTGCGGTCATCTCAGATCGCTGGCAGCAACTTCTCTTTGGCTTCTACCCCAGAGACGCCTACTGGCGCCCGGTTCTGGCGCTTGTGCTGTTCCTGGCCTCGATCATGCCAATCCTGTTTACGGCACTCCCGCGCAAGCTGCTTCTCGGTTCGATGGCAGCGCCCTTCGTCCTCTTCTGGCTCCTTTGGGGCGGATCGATCTGGGTGCCTGCATCGGTCGCACTTGGATTTGTTGCGGGCGCGGTCGCTTTTCGGGTGGTTGCAGCGACGAGATCTAACCTTCTGGCTATGCTTGCCGCAATTGCCGCTCCGATCGTCTACTGGATGTTTGTCCACGGTGCGGTCGCAGATGTGCTCAGCGGTGCGATCCCGATAGAATTGCCTAAGGTGCAATCCAAGGAATTCGGCGGATTCACCCTATCGGTGATCATCGGCATCGCCGGTATCGCTTTGTCGCTTCCGCTGGGGGTTTTGCTGGCGCTGGGTCGTCAGTCGAACCTGTTCCTGATCAACAAAGTATCGGTGGGCTTTATCGAGGTGATCCGTGGCGTGCCGCTGATCGTCTGGCTCTTCACCGCCTCGCTCTTGCTCAACTACTTCCTGCCACCCGGCACGAACTTTGACCTGATGCTGCGCGTGATCATCATGGTGACCCTCTTCTCGGCGGCCTATATCGCCGAGGTGGTTCGCGGCGGCCTCGCCGCCCTGCCCAAGGGTCAGTATGAAGCCGCCGACGCGCTGGGCCTCGACTATTGGAAATCCATGCGGCTGATCATCCTGCCGCAGGCTCTCAAGATCTCGATCCCCGGCATCGTCAACACCTTCATCGGTCTTTTCAAAGATACGACGCTGGTGGTGTTTATCGGTCTTCTCGATCCCATCGGCCTTGCCGGCGCGATCCGGGCCTCAACCGATTGGCAGGGCATCTATTGGGAGCTTTTCATCTTTATCGGCCTGATGTTCTTCATCTTCTGCTTCAGCATGGGCCGCTACTCACTTTACCTGGAGAAAAAGCTCCAGCGTGAACATCGTTAAGGGAGACTTTTCATGTCTGAACTCGCTATCGACCGCGAAATCGACCGCAGCCACATGAAGGTGACGGATGAGATCGCGATCCAGATCACAAACATGAACAAGTGGTATGGAACCTTCCACGTCCTGCGTGACATCAACCTCACCGTGAACCGTGGCGAACGGATCGTTATCTGCGGACCCTCGGGCTCGGGTAAGTCAACGCTGATCCGGTGCATCAACCGTTTGGAAGAGCATCAGGCCGGCACGATCATCGTGGATGGAACAGAGCTGTCTTCGGACCTCAAGCACATCGACAAGATCCGGTCTGAGGTCGGGATGTGCTTTCAGCACTTCAACCTTTTCCCGCATCTGACGATCCTCGAGAACTGCACGCTCGCGCCGATCTGGGTCCGCAAAACGCCCAAGCGCGAGGCTGAAGAGATCGCGATGCAGTATCTCGAAAAGGTTAAGATCCCCGAGCAGGCCCACAAATACCCCGGCCAGCTTTCGGGCGGCCAGCAGCAGCGTGTGGCCATCGCCCGTTCGCTTTGCATGAAGCCGCGCATCATGTTGTTCGACGAGCCGACCTCGGCGCTCGATCCCGAGATGATCAAGGAAGTGCTCGACACCATGATCGAGCTGGCGGAAGAGGGCATGACGATGATCTGCGTGACCCATGAGATGGGCTTTGCCCGTCAGGTCGCCAACCGCGTGATCTTTATGGATCAAGGCCAGATCGTCGAACAGAACGAGCCTGAAGCGTTCTTCAATAACCCGCAAAACGACCGGACCAAGCTCTTCCTGAGCCAGATTCTCGGTCACTGATCTTTGGGGAATAAAATGCGAAGGCGTGCGGGAAACCGCGCGCCCCTAGTCGTTTTCGGCGTCGTTCAAAAGGTCACGAGGCACGGCGAAATCGGCGCAGGTGGCCGACCTGGCACTGCGCCAATCCTCGGCGTCGAAATCGAG
>JAURFH010000384.1 GCA_030834415.1 Verrucomicrobiota bacterium
TGTTCGCCACGGTATTGATACGGATACCGAACCAAGCCACACCATAAGAACCCAAGATGCCCAGGATGGATGAGAGCAGAATGAGAAGCATGGAGCCCAGCGGCTGATGTTGCAGGAAGTAGAAATAGTAAATCATGCAGCCGGCGATAAGGAGCCAGAGCATAGAGAGGAAGCGGCCTTGTTGGAACAGGTAGGTCTTGCACGTCTCCCAGATGATATTCGAGACATCGCGCATGCGGGGATGGACGGGCAACGCGGCGATCTGCTGGTATTGGATCCACCCATAGATGGTGGCGAGCGCGCAGATGACCAGCCCGCCATAGAGGATGGTCATGCCTCCCAACTGAAAACCGGGCAACGGGAAAACGACCTCTTGAAGATTGGGCAGGTGAATATCCGCTTCTCCAGCATAGCTTTGGATGCCAAAACCTAGAATGCCAAGAAGCCCAAGGAGCAAAGTCTTCGCGTTCCGCATAGGGTTATGGCCCTATGATGCATCAGGATAGATTTTGACGCGACAATTTTTTCTTACGCAAGGCATTACGGGGCGTATCTTGACACTGCTCTCGAAGCGAGTGAAGCAATGAGAATGGGAGAACCCTACACCCCTCACCCCGGCCCTCTCCCCTCTGAGGGGCGAGGGTGGTGGAACATTACCGTGCTTTCCACGGCAACTGACTATCGGGGGCAGTGCGCGGATGCGCCCGGCACTATACGCCGCGAACGATTTTCTGAAGAAGAAACTGGCGGCCGGCTTTCGCCAGCCGCCAGGCAACAACTCAACGTTTTAGAAGAACGCCGGTAAAAGCCCGACGTCGGGGGTGGGATGTGAGATGGGCCTTTTCGCGCGCACCGAAATGGTGCGAACGGCGGGAGTGAATACTTCATTCCGGTTGTCAGAATGTGGTATTGCCATCATGGTTATCCTCCATAGCACAGGCCGTACCAACCTCTAGAATCATTGATTTCCAATGAGTTACACACGAAGTGTCGCAAATAGACTAGTCCATCAAAAACAGGGTGTTACTTTTTGACCACCTCTAAAAATGAAACTGGTCGAATAGGACCAGTTTGTGACGGGAAGGTGTCGGAAGGTTCCGTGCCAAGTGGTCAAAAGGATGATCCGGCTCACTTTTTCAGCCGCGCATCAGGCACAAAAGTCAGCTTAGGCCGGCCTTTGAAGAAAGTCTTGGAGACGGTGAAGGAAGTTTTACCGGCGAAGGCCATGGCTTCGAGTGTCTCCCAGCAATTGAGATCCCATCCTGAGAAGGAATGGCGGTAGAAATGCCACGAATCGGGCGAATCCTGCGGTGGCCAGAAGGTCGCATCCACACGCTCCATGAGCAGCGGGCGCAGGTAATTCCAATCGCGATCATCGTAGAGCGCGTGCGGGAAGAAGGGAGTGGCTTTTAGCAACTCGACCACCTCCTCGCTCTTCACCTTGATCGCGGGGACAAGCTGATCTTCCTCTGTGTGCAGCAAGAGCAATGGTGGCCGATGCAAAACGCGGATGCGCGTGTGATTCGTCAAGGCCGTGATGGCCGCGAGCAGGTTGTTGTCAGCGGCAGTGAGCTTCGTCGTGGCGCGATGGAAGAAATAGAACTCATCCGTGGCGCCCGGCATGAGCACGATGCCTTTCACCACGGCATTCGATTGAAAGGACCGCAACATCAGCGGTGCGAAGTTCTGCTCATTGATCTCAGTGGCGGACTCCACCAAGGGCATGGCGCGTAAAGCGGCGGGCAAATCCGCAGCGGTGAGCCGAGGAGTGGCGACGGTCAGCAGGAGGAGTAATAGAAAGCCGGCCAAGCTCTGCCGACTGCCAGTCGGCGACACAGCAGACTGCCGGTATGGGGCCAAGACATAGGTGACGATAGCAGGCATGGAGATAGGTTACGCCTTGGTGGCAGGTTTTGTTTGTTTG
>JAURFH010000385.1:0-1511 GCA_030834415.1 Verrucomicrobiota bacterium
CAATGGTCCCGCGACGCCATGCTGGCTTTGGAAATCCCGCCCCAAGAACACGAAGAACTCATGGCCCTGCTCCAGGACATCAGTGTGAGCACCAGGGAGAACCTGCGGGTGGCCTTCAAGCATTACAAAAAGTTCAATTCCCCGCTCACTCAAGGTTTGCCCAAGAGCTGGCTGCAATAGTGACTAGTGGAAGAAGTCGAAAGGTGAAATCGAGCCATCAGCGATCTTTCTTAAGATCACTCCGGTGAAAATCAATCCCACAGCTCCACTGACCAACCCGCCGATGATCGCCAGCCAGAGACCTGCCTGCAGGTATTTCCGTGCTGGATTCCATTGTCCCTCACTCAGTCGTTTGGCCTGTAAATACTCGGATACAGCCATACAGCTAGGCATCAATCCCAAGATGGGTATCAAGGAAAACCAGCTCCAAACAAAACACCTCAAGGAACTTTCAATGACGCGGACTTTGTCCATGATTTATCCGGTTTGTATTCACTAAAACCCTCGCTTTCTCAAGCCGCACCTTCTGTTTGGTTTCCAGCATTTTCAATTCTTGTTTCAGCGCCGAGGTCCGGTTGCTGCCGGCCAGCAACACCAGGGTCAGCATACTGCCCAAGACCATGACTGCCACCAAGGCTATGGCTTGTTGTCGGGCTGGAGGTTTTCGATTGATTCTCATCGTTTTTCCCGTTGCGCAAAGGGCACCGCCATAAAGGTGAAAGCCTGTGTTTTGCCGCTGGCACCAGTCAGCCTGACCTCCACTTCCCATCTCAGATAGATCAACTCATTTCTGGTTTCTGCCATCATCTTGGAGGAGACAATGTTCTTGGCGAGAATCTCCGCCCGTCCGTTCTCCACGCGACGCAACTCACCATCTACGACCCGATAGTCAAATTTGCGCCCGTTGCGTTCCAGCAGAACCACTTCATATCCGTTTACCTGCTGCAATAAAGGCACCGATTCCGACCCTCTCACATCATCACGCCAGAGCTCTCCGGAATTCAGGATTTTCATCAATCCGTTGGCGCGTTCATTGAGCAGCGCATGAGAAGTCCACAGCCGCCACATGGCCATCGAGATGACCGACAGAAAGATCGTCAGGCATGCGATGTAAACCAGCATTTCCACCAGCGAGATACCGCGGCGATTTGATGGTCGTCCCAGAAGCCTCATGGCTGCCTCCTGAACTCTCTTTCCACACGAACGATTTCCCGGCCATCGTGGGTCTTTTCCCGCCATTCCAGTCTGACGCTACGGGCATCCACCCGCAGCACAAATCTCCCCGGTGGCAGGCTTTTGGCCGAGTCACAAGCCACCACGTAATCCTGTTCGCCTTCCTTGTAATTGCGCCCAATACCCGCCGCCAATAATTCAATCTCACCGTCCACGATCTCCATCGCCACTGCCCTTGTCGTCATCTTCCGGACCATGGACTGGTCCATCGCCAAAGGCACCGCGACTGTCAGGACCAGCATCGAAAAGATTGCCAGCGCGGCGTACAATTCCGCCAT
>JAURFH010000385.1:1521-1883 GCA_030834415.1 Verrucomicrobiota bacterium
CAACAATCCTTGCTCGCCCGATCGTCGTGAGTTCAAGGTGAGTTGGCGGGATGTTAGACTAAATGGTTTCAGCCTCATTCCAAAGCCTGTTCAGTGATCTGGATAAGCACGCGAAAAAGATCGAAGACGATCAGCCCGACAAAGAGCGCGTTGATGAGTAACAAACCGACGGAAAGGATTTGCATCCCCGTCTGTTGCAATTGGTCGGCCCGCGCTTGCAAAGCGTTGCACCAACCGGCAAGAGCTGTTTCAAACCGAGTTCCTCCCTCAGCCGCCTGCTGGAACCGCCATTTCAATTCCCCTCGCGCATCGATCAGGCTCAATGCTTCCGTCAGCGGCTGGCCCGCCGCGAGTGCCGCCAT
>JAURFH010000386.1 GCA_030834415.1 Verrucomicrobiota bacterium
TCGACGTGATCAGCACCGCCGTCGTCGGGTCCGCCAACCGCGAGATCAGGATCGTCCCCGTGCTGAAGTACGGTCCCCGGTCCGCCACGATCACATCCCCCGACGCCATATACACCGTCCACACGTCAAACAGGCTGCTCAATCCGCTCGTCAATCCCGTCGCCGACGCCGTTAACTGCCGCGCCGGGCCCGCCGTGTCCAGTTGCAGGTTCGTATACGTCACCGTCCCGTTCCCCGCTCCCGTCCCGATGTCCAGCGTCACCGTGCCCGTCAACGTCCCGCTGCCCGAAGTCAGCGTCAACGTCACATTCAGGCTGGCGGCCAAACCAGTTGTGGAGGGATTGCCGTAAATATCCTGTGTCTGCACCACCGGCTGTTGCGCGAACGCCGTGTTGATCTCCACCTTGTCCGGCGGCGTCGCGAACCCGAGCTTGCTCACCGCCAACGCGCTCACCGTCAGCGTCGCCCCACTGCCACCCGTCGTCGCTGTCGAATAGGTCCCGTCCGTCACCTGCAACGTCGCCGTCTCCGCCGCATACGCCACCAACGTGCCGCCCACCGTCCCCACACCACCCGTGAACGTGATCATCGTCGCACTGCCCAAGTTCACCGGCGTCCCCGTCTTGTCCGTCACCGTCGGCACATTCCCCGAGGTGGAGGTCGCCAGTCCGCTGAAGGTCAGCGGCACATCGCCGTTAAAGCCTGTCACCGTGTTACCGTATTGATCCACTTGCGTGATCGTCAGCACATCGCTCGCACCGGCAGATGGCGTCGCACTCGCCGCCGTGATCCGGTAACCGCTGACCACCCCACCGCTGATGGTCAACGTTGCTCCCGTCCCGCCTGTGTCCGTCGAGGACCGTGTCCCGTCCGTCACATCCAAGGTCGCCGTCTCCGCCGCATACGCCACCAACGTGCCACCCGCCGTCGCCACGCCACCCGTGAACGTGATCGTCGTCGCACTGCCCAAGTTCACCGGCGTCCCCGTCTTGTCCGTCACCGTCGGCACATTCCCTCCGGTCGAGGTCGCCAACCCGCTGAACGTCAGGGACACATCCCCCGTCAAACCCGTCACCGTGTTCCCGTATTGGTCCACTTGTGTGATCGTCAGCACATCAGTCGCGCCCGCCGCTGGCGTCGCACTGGCGACCACAATCCGGTAGGCACCCGCCACAGCACTGCTGATAGTCAAGGTTGCCCCCGTCCCGCCCAAATCCGTCGAGGACAACGTCCCGTCCGTCACGTGCAACGTTGCCGTCTCCGCCTTATACGCCACCAACGTGCCCCCCACCGTCGCCACCCCGTTCGCAAACGTGATCGTCGTCGCACTGCCCAAATCAATGGCTGCCCCCGTCTTGTCCGTCACCGTCGGCACATTCCCTCCGGTCGACGTCGCCAACCCGCTGAACGTCAACGCCGCATCACCACTAAAGCCCGTCACCGTGTTCCCGTATTGGTCCACTTGCGTGATCGTCAAAGCATCGGTCGTTCCCGCCGTCGGCGTCCCGCTGGCGGCACTGATCCGGTAGGCGTTCGCCGCCCCCACCGTCACCGTCAAGGCCGCTCCGCTCCCACCTGTCGTGGACGTCGAGTAGGTCCCGTCACTGGCTCCCACCGTCGAACTCTCGGCCTTGTAGCCCGTCAGCAACCCGCCCGCCGTGCTGACCCCGTTCACAAAGCTGATTGTCGTCGGGCTCCCCACATTCACCGGCGTCCCGTTCTTGTCCGTCACTGTCGGCACATTCCCACCGGCTGACGTGCCCGGTCCGCTGAACGTCAACACCTTATCCCCGCTGAAGCCCGTCAGCGTGTTCCCATACTGGTCCACCAACACAATCGTAAGTTGATCCGTACCCCCGCCCGCGATGCTCG
>JAURFH010000387.1 GCA_030834415.1 Verrucomicrobiota bacterium
TGTGGATAAAGTGGCAAAATTAATATTTTTTCATAACCCTTATCTTTTAACTCAGTAAGAACATCTTCTATAAGTGGCTTACAATATCTAAATCCCAAAAAGACATCTAATAAAATATTATTTAAATTAAATAGTTTTTGTTGATTTTTTTAATCTAAAACAAAGGAGGATTGCTCTGTCAAACATTTCCAGAACGCCGCTCGTACTCGTCGATTTTGCTCATAAATTAGACCTGTAAGCACAACTCACCGGGAAGACTGTTTGGAGGTAATCAGTTTGCTCCTTCTGGCGTTGATATTTGACTCACAAATGCACCCCCCCGTCATGACTTTCGCTCCCTCCAGCATGCCGCCTTTTGCCTCTAGACTGCCATCCGCTAGTAAGATAACTCGCTGTTGTTGAAAGTATCGTTTGCAGCAGAAAGTGATATCGTAAAACTCATAACTAGTCTTTCCCCTGGGTCCGACTGTGGCTTAACTATCCCCGTTGCAAGCAAACTTCCTTCTCGGCCCGGCGGGCAGCGGCAAAACGTTCCGCTGCCTCGCGGAGATCCGGGCGGAGCTTTCGGCTAGGCCCGAAGGTCCGCCCTTGCTGTTGCTTGCCCCGAAACAGGCCACCTTCCAGCTCGAACGCCAGTTGCTCGCCGATCCCGATCTTGCCGGTTACACCCGCCTCCAGATCGTCGCCTTTGATCGCCTTGCCGACTTCATTCTGCGCGAACTCGGCGAGACCCCACCGCGCATCCTTTCGGAAGAAGGTCGCGTCATGGTCCTTCGCGCCGTCCTGGCCCGCCATCAATCGGAGCTGAAGATCTTCCGCTCCACCGCGCGCCTGCCCGGTTTCGCGCAACAGCTCAGTTTGCTCCTGCGCGAGGTGCAGCAACACCGCCTCTCGCCCGCCAAGCTGGCCGAACTCGCGGCGCAAGTCCCTGCCGAAGGCCGTCTCGGCGACAAGCTCCACGACATCGGCATCATCCTGCGCGCCTATATCGCGTGGCTGAAGGACCATAATCTGAATGATGTCAGCGCCCTGCTGGACATGGCTTCGGACGCCTTGAAAAAGAGCGCCCGCGAATCCGGCGGCACCTTCCAGCTCGGCGGCCTCTGGATGGATGGCTTCGCCGAGATGACCCCGCAAGAGCTGCATCTCCTCGCGACTTTTCTCCCCCTGTGCGAACACGCCACGCTCGCCTTCTGTCTCGATGGCGAGCCGAAGGAATCCGCCACCTGGCTCTCGCAATGGTCCGTCGTGGCCCAGACCTATCGCCGCTGCCGCAACCGTCTGGAGGCCGAGGCTGGCATCGACGTGCAGACGGATTGCCTCACCCGCAACCGCGCCCAAAGCCGCTTCACCGAATCCCCCTCGCTCTTCCACTTGGAGGCGAATTGGACCGACCCGCAGGAATGGCAGTTCACCGGCGACTGGGTGCGGCTCGTCCAGTGCTTCGATGCCGAAGCCGAGGTGCTTTACGCCGCCCGCACCATCCACCAGCATGTGCGTAGTGGCGGCCGCTATCGTGATATTGCCGTGCTCCTGCGCGGCATCGAGGGCTATCAGGATGCCATCCAGCGCATCTTCAGCCGCCACCACATCCCCTACTTTCTCGACAAGCGCGAACCCGTCGCCCATCACCCGCTCGCCGAGCTGACCCGCAGCG
>JAURFH010000038.1 GCA_030834415.1 Verrucomicrobiota bacterium
CTCTCCAATCAACAACGTGTCATCCTGAAGCCCGGCTGGGAATTCCGGCCCGGCGGCAAGTGCGGGACGATGGTCAGCGATCTCTTCCCTCATTTGCGCGAGTGCATGGATGACATCTGCCTCATCCGCTCCATGAAGGGCGATGACAACGAGCATGCCAATGCGACCCTAGGCATGCACACCGGCTCGTTCTTTTTCTCACGGCCCAGCATCGGCTCGTGGGTCAGTTACGGTTTGGGCACGATGAACAGCAATCTGCCCTCCTTCGTCGCGCTGGCACCGCAGATGCCTTATGCTGGCACCCAGATTTTCAACAACGACTTCCTGCCAGCCTATCATCAAGGCGTGCGGGTGGTCGGCGGCAAGGAACCGATTGTAGATTTGGATCGACGCACCCATCAGCAAGGCTTGCAAGAGCTGGAACTCGGTCTGGCCGATGTGCTCAACAACCGGCATCTCAGCACGCGCACGGCGGATACCGACCTCGCCGCCCGCATCCGCACGTTTGAAACGGCCTTCCATATGCAGACGGAAGCGACCGAGGCGTTTGATCTGAACAAAGAAAGTGACGCCACCCTCGCGATGTATGGCCTGAAGCGCGGCGACAACGAAGGTTTCGGCTGGCAATGCCTCGTCTCCCGCCGTCTCGCCGAACGGGGTGTGCGTTTCATCGAGATCGTGGACGGCAGCAGCAGCAAGAACTGGGATCAACACGGCGATATGGCTGAGCATGCGGTGCACGCGAAGAACATCGACCTGCCGATCGCCGGTCTGTTACGCGATCTGAAAGCACGCGGATTATTAGAGGATACGCTGGTGGTCTGGACCACCGAGTTTGGTCGCACCCCCGGTGTGGATGGCACCAAAGGCCGCGGCCATCACAGCGCCTGCTTTTCCTCATGGCTGGCCGGTGGCGGCGTCAAAGGCGGACTAGCCTACGGCGGCACAGATGAGATCGCCTCCACCGTGACAGAAAACAAAGTTCACGTGCACGACTTTCATGCCACCATCCTGCACCTCTTAGGCTTTGACCACACGCAACTGACCTATCGCCATGGCGGACGCGATTACCGGCTCACCGATGTGTTCGGCAATGTGGTAAAGAATCTCATCGCTTAGGTCTTGCCTAACAACTCAAGCACACGACCAGAAGCCACTGGACAACCGGTGTGGTCCGGCGCAAGTTGCGGAGATGCGCCATTTTGAGAAATATTTTTTTGCGTTAGTCGCAGCATTACTGCTGTCATCGATCACCACTGGCTCCGCCGCCCAATTCGTCCTCTTTGACGTCACCTTCACTTTCACGAAAGAGGACGCGGATAATTCCAAGCCCAGCCCCTCGCACTACTACGTCAAGGAACCGGTCTTGAATCCCAAACGTCCGGTAGATTGGACCGCCCCGGTGGATTATCGCAATGGGACGGTGCACATCCGCACGGAAGTTCTGGAGAAACCGGCTGGCAGCGAACCGACCACGTGGAGCATCTGCTACATCCCGAACAAAGGTCAGGGCAATGGTTACGGCTGCACGGGAACGGACGTGTATAAGGAAAAAGGTATTTACGAAAAGGATGTCTCCATGAAGTCCTTCTGGCAGAACGAAGGGATTGTTTGGACGGAAGGCATCAAACGGATGGACCTGGTGATGAAGGATAATAGCGGTGGTAGCGGTCACGCGCACAAGCGTCCGGACCATAAAAAATTCTTCCCCACCAAAATCCGTATGACGGTGATCCAGGTCTCTGCCGGTGCCAAGTATGATCCCAGTCTGGTTCCCGGCTTACCCAAAAAGGTCGGCTCCACGGACGACAAAACGAAACAGCAATCTTCCACTAAAGAAGTCCAGACCGCCAAAGTTGAAGCCGCTACCGATTGTTACGGCTCAGCGGCAAAACCATAGTGACTGCAGCAAGTTTTCTCACGGAATAATCCACCGCTTGCTTCCTCCTATGAAGTGCAAGTGATGCACACCGCACAGAAAAACGCCAGACGAATCCCGAAACTATTGGCCTGCTTGATGGCCATGACATTAGTCGGCGGTATCATCACTGCGGCTGAGCCGATACAGTTCAAGAGCACAGAGAAACGCGTAGCCTTGGTCGAACTGTTCACTTCAGAAGGCTGCAGCAGTTGCCCACCTGCGGATGCGTGGCTTTCCAAACTCAAAGACTCCCCTGCCCTTTGGCGCGAAGTCGTGCCGGTGGCATATCACGTCACTTATTGGGATTACTTGGGCTGGAAAGATGATCTGGCCCAGAAGGAATTTACGGAACGCCAGCGCGCCTACGCCAAGGCATGGCGTGCAGATACTGTCTACACTCCCGGCATGGTCTTGAATGGGCGCGAGTGGCGGGATTGGCATGGTAATGATCCGGCTATATCTCAAGGCCAACACCAAGGTGGCGTGCTGGGGATGACATCCTCTGACCACAAACACTGGCAGATCAAGTTTCAGCCAACAGGAACAGTCTCAGCCAGATATGAGGCCACGATTGCATTGCTGGGTGCTGGAATCAGTTCCGATGTCAAAGCCGGTGAGAACCGCGGCCGTAAGCTGGGGCATGACTTCGTGGCTCTGAAACTCAAGCAAGTCGCGCTATCCCCCAAAGACGGAGCCCTAATCGCAGAGATCGAACTTTCAGATGAAATGAAACAAAGGGCAGAGAAACTCGCCATTGCCGTCTGGGTGAGCAAGGCTGGCACGCTTGAACCTCTACAGGCCATCGGCGGTTGGCTGCCGAAGTAAACTCACACCTTGTTCCAGTCCCGATTGGGCTTAGCCCACTGGATGCGGGCGGCATAGACACGGTTATCCGCTCCGTATTTCATAGGGATGGTATAGTCGGATGGTTTTGGTGGTTTCGTTTGCATCCATTCAGCCACCGTCACCCAGGTCTCGTGCTCATTGACCTCGACCACTCCGAAGTTCCCCAACCTGGCCCCCTTTTCTGGCACCAACACCAGTTCAGTAGCCCGGATGACCTGCAGTTTCTCCGTATCCACCTGCGCGATGAACAGAGGCGCACGATGCCGCATCACATGGTCGTTATTCGCGCCACGCCGGGTATAGACCAGATACAGCGCATCACTATGCGAGACCCAATGCTGTTGCGTGTTGTAGTTCCCCAACTCAGAACCATCATCGAAGGTCCATTGCCTTGGCTCGTTGAACTGCAAACCATCCTTGCTCACCGCCACGTAACCTGCCTTGTCATTCCGCATGGTTAGGAAATAACGATCCGAGAATTTCGTGAGCGAAGGTTCATAGAGCCCACGATCAATCGGCACCATCAACTCGCTCCCGTTCTCGACATAACTCAATGTCTTGCCATCAAAACGACAGCGCAAGACGGTGGTGGAGTATTGCTTGGCCTCAAGTGATTTAAAGTAGATGGGTAAGAGGATATCGCCATTCGTCAGGTCTACCCGCTGCACACAACCCGCACCCGAGTTATAGAACTTGCCGCCCTCAGGCATGGACATTGTTACCCAAGGCGTCCACGTGCGGGATCTCTCATCGTAGATGGAATACGGCGTCTCGCGCTTACGATTAGCCATCACCTTGTTGTGCTGATAGCGCACCGTATGACCGATGCCGAGCAGGGTTTTGCTCTTCGCATGCCACTTGGGCGTGAAATCACAGATCCCCACGATGACGCCATCAGGTTCATCGCGGCGTCCCAAAGTGTCAGCATGTTCTACCGGCTGGGACCAGGTCTTACCCAAGTCATCCGAGCGCATGTCGTTCAGCGGATGGAACACATCGCTGCCGGTGAGCTCCAGCTTCTGCATCGTGAGCACCACCTTGGGCAACTTGCCGGGAATCGCACCGGCCCGCGGATGCACCCAGCACGTCTTCTTGTCGAACCCGGAGCTGAGGACATCAAGCTGTTGGCGGTAGTTTCTTTCCGCAGAAGCCGCGCGCGCCAGCGGATCGCACAAAGCTCCATACGAAATCCCGCCTATGAGAGACGCCAGAAATTTGCGACGGCTGGGTGGTTGCATAAAGAAATCGTAAGCCTTGAATCGACCTAGGACAACCCTGCAATGACTTGCCCATGGCCAGCTTATGCACCAGCAAAACTCCGGCTTATAACCCCATGAAAACATCGAATTTGCTATATCTTGCGAAGCATCAGACAGTTTAGGCGTTATGGAGACTCGACGTCCGCACATCGTAGTTCTGGGCTCCGGTTTCGGTGGGTTGACCTTCTGCCAGAAGTTCGCCCTGCCAGACGCGCGCATCACCCTCGTTGACCGCACGAATCACCATCTGTTCCAGCCGCTGCTGTATCAGGTGGCGACAGCGGGCCTGTCCGCGCCCGAGATCGCCCAACCCATCCGCTCCATACTATCCGAAAAAGAAAATGTCACGGTGCTGATGGACTCCGTGAAAGACATTAAACTCAAGGAACGTCAGGTGGTGCTGGAGAAGAAAACGCTGGACTACGATTACCTCGTGATCGGTCTGGGCGGAGTGACGAGTTATTTCGGTCATCCGGAGTGGGAAGAACATGCGCCGGGATTGAAGTCGCTCGATGATGCCTTGCGCATCCGGCGGGAAGTGCTGCTGGCATTTGAGCGGGCTGAGAATGAGCCGGACAAGGCCGAGCACGACCGACTACTCACCGTAGTTGTCGTAGGCGGTGGCCCGACCGGAGTGGAACTGGCCGGGGCTTTCGCCGAGCTGGCCAATCACGTATTGCGGGATGATTTCCGGCATTGTGACCCGACAGAAGCACGCGTGGTGCTCATCGAAGCAGCACCACGATTACTGACGCAGTTCCCTGAGGAACTCGGTGAGAATGCCCGAAAGAAACTGGTGGAGATGGGCGTGGAGGTGCGGTTGAACACCAAGGTGAAAAACATCACGCAAGGTGTCGTGGAGCTGGAGGATGGACGTATCGAAACTGAGAACATCATCTGGGCAGCAGGCGTCGGTGGCAGCCCATTAACCAAGAAACTGGGTGTGGAGCTGGATCGAGGCGGTCGCATCAAAGTGAAGCCGGATTGCAGCATCCCCGAGTATCCCGAAGTGTTCGCCATCGGCGATATCGCTTTCTTGGTAGATGGGAACGGCAAGGTGGTGCCGGGTGTTTGTCCGGCAGCCATCCAAATGGGAGACTTCGTCGCCGGAGTCATCGAGGAGGATTTGCGTGACGGCGTACAGCCGTCAGAGAAACGGGCAGTCTTCAAGTATTGGGACAAAGGTTCCATGGCCACCATCGGACGCTCGGCCGCAGTAGCCAAGGCGGGGAATTTGGAAGTGACCGGCTTCATGGCATGGCTCATGTGGCTGTTCATCCACCTGCTCTTCCTGATCGGCTTTCGCAACAAGGTCGCCGTGATGTTTCAGTGGGCTTACTCATACTTCACCTACAAGCGCGGATCGCGAATCGTGACTGGCGTGGAACAAGCTAAATCCAGTTAGCGGCATCACAAAATCCGCATGAAATTGTAAGTGCCGTTAGCTACGGGGCTGGTAAGCTGCCCTCAGCCTGAAACAGGCTTGCCGCCATGCATACTCAGATCAACGCCACCCAGTTTGCGACTGTGCGCGAGACCATGCGCGCCGGGAACAAGATCGACGCCATCAAGCTCTATCGCGAATACACCGGTGCCGGTCTGGCCGATGCGAAGGAGGCGGTGGAAATGATTGATGAGGGTGTCACGCTGGCGGCATTGCACAGCCGGTTCTCCCCCGCAGCAAGCACAAGCTCTCCGATACCAGCCACGCTTCAACCTGAGCGCGTGAACTGGATCAAGGAGGCGCTATTCAAGGGGAACAAGATCGAAGCCATCAAGCTGTATCGTGACGGCACGAATCTCGGACTGAAAGAATCCAAGGAAGCGGTGGAAAAGATCGAGGATGCGCTGCGACTGCAATCTCCCGAGAAGTTCACCGCAAAGGCAAACAAAGGCTGCGTGGTGATGCTGTTAGGGCTCGGCGGGCTACTGCTGCTCGTAGTGCTTGCCGTGATCCGTCTAAGCTAAACTCCCTGCTCCGCTCATTCCTTGAGATACATCTCAAGTTTCTTGCGTTGATCCTCGGTCAAAGGCTCCAGAACCACCTTCACGCCGGCCATCTCTTTGCGGACTTTCGCCACATCTTCATCGGAGATGAACGCGCCATAAATGGTCAACTGCTTCAGGTTAGGCAAACTCTTCAACGCCAGGATTGCATCCGCCGTGAACCGCGCTTCACCGATCTTGAGATTCTCCAAGGATTTGATCTTGGCGAGGGTGGGCAGCGAGGCATCGCTCAGGCTGGGAGCTTTGGCCCCGGCACGTGGCAGGCGCTGGCCAACCTTAAGCGTTTTCAAGTTCGGGAGCTTCGCGATCTCGGCATTACCAGCTTCCGTCTGATACGTGTGCCACGTGGAGAAATCCTTGAGCTGAGTGATCGTGGCGATGGCAGCAAAGCCCTCATCCCCCATGGAGATGCCAGCAACGGTCATCCGCTCCAGCTTAGGACAATCTTTCAGATAACCAAAGCCGACACCAGTGAAGCCCTTCTTGCCAAATGATGTGTGAAAGAAAGAGGCCGTGCGGAGGTTCTTAAGCTTCGCCAGATGCTTAAGCCCCTCGTCCGTGACATCAATACGGTCCGTGCCCAGAAACTCCAGCTCCGTAAGCCCGGCAATGTGATGGATGGTGCTGTCATTCAGACCGCCGCATTTATTGTAAAGTGTGAGGCTCTTAAGCTTCTTCAACTGCCCGATGGCACGGAACTCCGGTTCTGCCAGCTTGGAGCAATCATTGAAGGTGACTTGCGTGGCAATGCCATCCTTGATCGTGACCTTGCCGCCAAGGGCCTGAAGCTGTTGAGCGATGGCAGCGTCATCGGCATGAAGAGAAACGGTGAAAAGACACGCGACCAGATAGAGAGCAAAGTATTTCATAACGGGAATCTGCAAAGGATGGTTCACGGAGGACGCGCGCATTGTCAAGGGATAGGGCATAAGAAGGTTGAAATGCGAACTTGCCGACCGGTGAAGGCAAAAATAATATCTCCGCAATTCACATATCGTCAGGGAGACGTTTAGCCCGAAAACACGGAGACATTATGGCCGCAAAAACTGATTCTTCACAGGCAGGTTTTCTTAAGTCTTATCTTCTACCGGTGTTGGTCGCCTTTCTCATCCCCGGATTTGGCCTGTGGTTTTTCGATCATGTGGAGGCGGACTATGACGCCCAAATCCGTGAAAGCATCCGTGCACAAGTCGATAGTGATACGACGCTCACCCCGGAGAAACGCGCCAAGGCGACCCAATTCGCAGAGACACTGGAAGCCTCCAAGGTCATGGCCTCAAGCGATCCGGAACTACAAGAACTGCAATCTGCTTTCTCCGAAGCGAAGAACAGCTATGCGGTCTTTCGCTGGATGAAGCGGATTGCCTGGACCTGCCTGCTCACCGCCATAGGGGCCATGGTAGCTATCGGGGCGGGATTGAGATTTGCCGGTAATTCTCAAAACGCGATGTATTGGAACCTGCGCGTGGGCTGGAATGTGTTGCGAGGTTTCGCCGTGGTCCAGGTGATCGGGCAAAGCGTCCTCGCGGTAGCCCTTTCCTATTGGGTCACCGCCTTCTGGATGAACATCTATGTCCCGAAACTGATTGTCATCATCGGAGTATTGGCCATCGGGGCGATCTGTCTGCTGGTCGCGGCCATCTTCCGCAAGCTGCCGGAATTTTGGGAATTCGAAGGAACCCTGTTGAAGAAAACGGATGCACCGGAACTCTGGCAACGGGTAACGGACATGGCCAACCGTCTAAACATCGCACCACCGGACCAGATCTTTGTGGGCATCGATGACAACTTTTTCGTGACCGAGCACCAAGTGAAAGTCGGCGGCGAAATCTACAATGGAAGGACACTGTTCGCCAGCCTCTCACTGCTCAAGACCCTTACCCGCAGCGAGGCGGATGCCGTGCTGGCGCATGAGCTGGCCCACTTCAGCGGTGAGGATACGATCTACTCGAAACGCATCTCCCCGTTGTTGGGCAAATACGGTCACTATCTGGAGGCGCTCTATCAAGGTGGCCTGTCCAAGCCAGTGTTTCACTTCATGTTCTTTTTCTGGAACATGTATCAGATGGCGCTGAGCAAGCAGAGCCGGGAGCGGGAATTCCGGGCGGACCGGATCGGTTCCGAGCTCACCTCACCCGGCGACATCGCGCGCTCGTTGGTGAAGATTGCCGCTTACTGCAAATACCGTTTCAAGGTGCAAAGCAAACTCTTCGAGACGGATGAAAGCATGGAAAAGATGGATGTTTTCCAACGGATCGAGCACGGGTTTCCCAAATTCATGAACGAAAGCGTGCAAGGCAGCGAACTGGACGAAGCGAGCACGCCACATCCTTTTGACACGCATCCTCCCCTGCAAAGCCGTCTGCAAAGCATGGGCTACGAGATCAAGGCGGCGTTGAAATACGACGAACCCCTGCCCGCCTCGAATAACACCTGGTTCTCAACCATCATCGGTGCGGCGGAGATGGAGGCCGCCCAGTGGAAAGCGTTTGAGGACGAATTCCAAAAAGCTCACCAGATAACGCTGGCCTGGCGATTCAAGCCGGAAGGTGAAGCCGAGATCCGGCATGTGGTGAAGTTCTTCCCGGAAGTGCAATTCACCTCCAAGAAGATGGTCATCGCCACCTTGGACTACGAGAAGCTGAACATGTCCGATTGGGATGTGGCCCTATACCTCAACACCATCACGGCCTGCCGGCTGGAAGATGGATTGGGCGGGCAGCAGCTTACGATCGAATACAAGCACGAGGAGGAAATGAAGAAGCACAGCCTGAAGATCAAATACAAAGACTTCCCGGGCGATGGCGCTGAATTCCTACAAACTTTCGAGAAGTATTACGGGCGCTGCATGACGGCAAAAAATTATCTCGAGGAAAAAGCCAAGGAAACGCTGGAAGAGAAAAATTAAACATAACCCACTATTAAAGAACAAGTTATAGAAGACAGAGCCGGCCTTGAATGCTGATCCAAGCTACTATCAGCAGGTCAGCAATTACCTGCCTTTTCGTCGGAGATTACCCAAAAGTGTTAGTAGAAGCTCCCACCATTGCGGTCGTGACGGATGGAAATCTGCAATTACACTGCTGTGGTCACCAAGAATTATGGGAAGTCTTAGCTTCAGTCACATGCCGGTATTGAATGCGATTGCGAGTTTGCGTCGTGCAGTTGGAGTTTTCCTGCTGGTCGTGTTGAGTGGGAACTTCAGCGTATCTGCCCGTGCTGCCGATTTGTTGCAGGTAGAAGTCCTCACTGCCGGGGTACCAGATAATCGGGCGTGGCCTACGAATGAACTCACGGAAGTGGCCGATACTTACAAGGAACCTGCGTTTGTTTTCTTTCATGTGCCGTGGCAATACACCTCCACAGGTGTACGGACAGACCGGAGCGGTCCCCTGCTGGTGCGGGCGAGCGCGAGCTTTAAGCTTCCGGTTGGCAAGTATGATTTGCTGCTGCGGGCTCGGAGTGGTGCCAGATTGCTGGTCGATGGCAAGATGGCGGCAGAACTCCCCTTCCCCAAGGCGATCGAGGATGGTTCTGACCCTGTGCGGACGAATTTCCTGAGTCTCGGAACGTTCACGCGGCAGCGCGGACCCGGAGATTACGAGACGCTTGTAGAATTCACCGCAACGGGCAAGAAACAGACCTTTCAATTCGAGACATTGCTGGGCGGCAAACGCGGCAAGGACTTGATCCGCGTGGAACCAGGCGAGACGCTGGTCGCCATCTCCAAAGCGGGTGCCAATCAATTCCATATCCTCTCACCCAAACTGGACACGCCACTTACGGATGCCGGCTGGGTCAAGTATCGCCTAAGCCGGGAGGCAGCATATGACGCCTTGGAATCCGAGCGACGCGCGGCCACCCGGGCGGAACATGCAGATTACTGGGCCATGCGCCATGAAGTTGCGCGTGAATATGTGCTAGCCCATCCAGCACCTCAGCCACCAAAGACAGATCAACCGGCGAACAATGCGGTGGATGAATTCATCAATGCTCGCATCCAACGTGCCGAAGCCAGCAGCAAGGCACAGCACGGTACGGTGCAGTTTCATCGCGATGTGTTGCCGCTGCTCGAAAAAAATTGCCTGACCTGCCATAGCGGCAAGCCCAAGGCCGGGCTCAAATTGGATTCGCGAATGGCGATGCTCAAAGGCGGCAAATCGGAAGAGCCGGGTATTGTGCCCGGAAAACCGGAGCAAAGTGAGATCATCCGTCGCCTACATCCAGCTGATGAGGACGAAATCATGCCGCCCAAAGGCGACCGCCTGACCACAGCGGAAATCGAAGTGCTCAGCCGCTGGGTGAAAGAAGGTGCGGTTTGGCCGGAGGAACAACCGGTCGAAAACCTCGTCATCACACCATTGACGAGCGATCTCGAATTCATCCGCAAAGCAACGTTGGATACCATCGGCCTGTTCCCGACAGCGGACGAAATCCGCGCATTCACGGCGGATAAGCGCAAAGACAAGCGTGCGCGATTGATCGAACGGTTACTGGCTGACAATCGTTGGGCCGATCACTGGGTAGGTTTCTGGCAGGACTTGCTGGCGGAGAATCCGAATCTGGTCAACGCCACCCTGAACAACACCGGCCCCTTCCGTTGGTGGATCTATGAATCTTTCCGCGACAACAAGCCGATGGATATGTTCGTCACGGAACTGATCCGCATGGAAGGTGGTGCCTACAATGGTGGGCCGGCGGGATTTGAGCTCGCAGCGTTGAACGATTCCCCGATGGCCGCCAAGGCGGGCATCATCAGCTCGGCGCTGCTGGCCACGGAGATGAAGTGCGCCCGTTGTCACGATGCCCCGTATCATAGCAGCAAGCAGGCGGACCTCTTCCATCTTGCCGCTATGCTGGCCGAGAAGCCGGTATCAGTGCCCAAAACAAGCGTAGTATCGCTGGATAAATTCACCACCCGCAAACCGCTCATCCAGATCTCGCTCAAGCCCGGTGACAAGCTGGATCCAGAGTGGACGTTAAAAAACCTGATGGATGAGGAACTGCCGCCGGGATTCATCCCTACTGACGCAGATACCCGTACGCGACTGGCGGCATTGATCACCACACCGCAGAATGAACGCTTCGCGCAAGTGCTCGTGAACCGGGTTTGGTACACCTACTTCGGTCGCGGAATCGTGGAACCCTTGCACGACTGGGAGAACGCGAAGCCAACGCACCCGGAACTGCTGAAGTGGCTGGCAGCGGAATTCGTGAGCCATGGTTACGACCTGAAGCATCTCGCCCGGCTCATCATGAACTCGCAGGCGTATCAACGGAAGGCTCACACCGATACGGATGCTAACCGACTCTATGCCGCCCCACTGAAACGTCGGCTCAGTGCCGAGCAATTGGTGGACGCACTCTTCTCAGCGTATGGGAAAGATTTTGATACTGGCCTATTGTGCATCGATCTGGACAGCGGACGCACACCAAAGCTGGCTTTAAATTTCGGCGAACCACGCCGCGCCTGGCAGTTCGTTTACACGGCAAATGATCGCGATCGGCCCAGCCTGAACCTGCCACGCGCCCAAGTCATCACGGAACTGATGACGGCTTTTGGCTGGGAAGGCAACCGGCAGGAACCCATCTCCGTACGCAACAAAGAATCAAATCCATTGCAGCCCGCACTATTGGCCAACGGAACAGCCAGCCTCTGGCTCACCCGTCTCTCCGAAGATTCCGGCATGACGGAATTGGCGCTGAAAAAGCAATCCGTAGAAAAACTCGTGGAAGAAGTTTACCTGCGCGTGCTGGGCCGCCAACCGAACGACCATGAGTGCACGAGGTTTGTGGCTTTACTCAAGCCAGGCTATGAGCAGCGGATCTTGGCAATGACCGCGCCGCTCATCCCCAGTGAACCCAAACCTTACATCAGCTGGGCCAATCACATCGTAGCCCAGGCAAATGTACTTCGTCAGGTCGAAGAAGTGGAAGCACGTGAAGGCCCGGCCCCCACGGTAAGACTGAACGCTGACTGGCGCATGCGCATGGAAGATTTTCTGTGGGCCTTGCTGAACTCGCCGGAAACGATTTATATCCCTTAAGAACCATGATGCACGGAATGAACAACAACTTGTCCCGCCGGGAATTCCTCGCGCTCGGCGGCCGCACTGCGGCAGCGGCGGCAGCGATGAACATGCTGCCCGGATTGATGGCGTCATCGGCGCAGAATTTTCCGAAAGGCAAAGCCGAGCATTGCATCTTCATGTGGCTCGGCGGCGGCATGGCGCAGGTGGATACGTTCGACCCCAAGAAGCGCGGCAATCCGAAGACGAAACAAGCCGGCACTTACTACGATGTCATCCCCACCGTAGTGCCGGGAGTGCAAGTGACAGAGCATCTGCCAAATGTCGCGAAGATTATGGACCGGCTCACCCTGCTACGCACGTGTACTCACGACACGGTGGATGAACATGCGACGGCAACACACTTTGTGCACACGGCACGGAAGTTTAGTGAGACCATCCGCTACCCGAGCATCGGGAGCATCGTGTCGCATGAGCTAGGACAGACCTCCCCTACTACACCGGCTTATGTTTTGATCGGTTATCCGAACGCTTCACGTGATCCGGGATTCTTAGGGCCAAAGCACGGCTACCTCTATCTCACGGATACGGAAGCAGGCCCGAACGGTTTTGTGCGGCATTCCGGTGTGGACAGTGTGCGTCAAGCCCGGCGGGAACAATTGCTCGCAGAAGTCCGCAGCTCTGCACCTGATGATGCCGCAACCCGCCAATACAACGAAGTGATAGAGCAGAGCCTGAAGCTAGGCGGACCGGATTTCATGCGCTTGTTCCATTTGAAGGATGAAAAGGCCGATCTACGGAACAAGTATGGCGGTGAGTTCGGTCAACGTTGTTTGCTGGCAAGAAGATTGGTCGAGGCTGGGGTGCGCTTTGTCGAGGTGTCACACAACTTGAACTTCATCAACGGCACCGGTTGGGACACACACAATGCCGGACAGCTTAATCAATATCTGCTGATCCAGGAATTGGATCGCGCACTTGCCACGCTGGTTACGGACTTGGAACAGCGCAAGATGCTGGACAAGACGCTTGTCGTGGTGGGCACGGAATTTGGGCGCCCGCCGGAGTTCGATGCCGGGGGCGGACGCGGACATCAATCCAAGTGCTTCAGCCTCGTGATGGCTGGTGGTGGATTGAATCATGGCCGCGCGTATGGCGAATCCGACGAGCTATCCAAGAAAGTGCTGACGAACCCGGTGACGATGCCGGATTATCACGCGACGATTTGTGCCGCACTAGGCATAAATTCCGGCAAGGAACTTTACGACAGCACCCGCCCAGTCCCGATCACTGATGGTGGCAAACCGGTGTCCGTATTGTTCAGCTAGGATTCCCCCGTTCAGGATTCACTCGAAGCTGACTTTATTTTTGGCTTCTGTGGCCTTGATCGTCTTCTGGCTTGGCGGCTCCAAGATGTCCAGTTCGTGGATGCTCCAGAAGTTGCCTTTGGCCGAGCCCGTCTGAGTGATACGGATGAAGCGGGTCTTGGTTGGAGGAAACTGTATCTCGGTCACTGCGTTTGTCCCCTTGCCGGAAATGATCGGACTACCCCAAGTTTTGCCATCGTTTGACAACTGCACATCATAACCGCGCGGATAATCGTTTCCAGAGCCAGAAGTATCAAGCAACAACCCCGCAATCGCCGTCTCCTTGGGCAACTCTACCTCAAACCACATACCCGGTTTTTGGAACGACTTGGTGTCCCAGCGAGTCGAAGGGTTACCATCGAGCGCATTCTTCAAATGCTCAGGATTCAGGCTCGCCGTGAGTTTCCATTGGTTACGTCCGGCCAAAGGTGCTTGGGGTAGCACCGAATGCAACTCCTCCACCGTCCACGGCTCGGTGCGTAATTTGGAAGCGGCACGCAAGCGGGCCACATCTTGCGGGGTCACCGTGCTTGAACGGTTGCCGAAACTATTGCGCACGTACGAGGCGATGGCCGCGATCCATTCGTCGTTATTGCTCTCCATCGGGACCATTTGCGCTTCATACACCTTGCCACTGATCGGACCGGCCATGCCCTTGAGCAGGACGAGGATGAGCCCATCCTTGTGTCCGTTGACCGTGCGTGAGCCAGCCAATGGCGGAGCCAGCGTCAGACCGGGTTTACCATCGATGGGTGTACCTTTGCCATCAGGATTGTGGCAGGCGAAGCACAACTCTTTGAAGATGTCATCCCCATGCTCCAGAAGCTTCTTCTGTTCTGCCGAAAATTCGCGTCCCCAAGAACGGGTCGGTGCCATCATCTGCATGGCGATCTCCCGCAGGCCAGCTGAAGAGTTCGTGCCCAAAGCGCTCGCCTGGATCATCGCCTTGGCATCGGGGTAATTCATCAATTTCGCAGTGCCCAATGTCTGAATCGCGACCGAGGGGGCCTTATCTTTGAGCAAGGCGATGACGTCTTGTGCCAAGGATTTCTCTCCCGCTTTGTAGAGCGTTTCGCTGGCTCGGATGGCAGAGGCACGAACCTGAGGGTTGTTATCCTTCAGTTTTTCCCGCACGAGTTCAGGACTCAAAGAATCCAATCCTTCCAAAGTCCATAGGGCGGTGATCCGGGTCAACGGATCGGCGCTTTCCTTGACCAGTTTCACCAAGGCGGGCACAACTGATTTCTCACCGCGCAAGATCATGAGCATCTTGGCCGTATCACGCCACCAGCCATTCGGATGAGAGAGATGCGCCACCAATTGCGCCGGGCTTTCATCGTACATCCGCGGCTGTGGACCGGGTTTGAAATCCTTGTGCGCCACGCGCCAGATGCGGCCGTGCGCTATGTTCTTATCCAGTTCATTGGCCTGGATCGCTCCCCGCAGATAGCTTCCTTCCTTGGTCCAATTCCCCTCCTGGATGATGCCGCGATACATATCCACCAGATAAAGCGTGCCATCCGGGGCCGTGTTCGCATTCACCACGCGGAAATTCGGATCACTCGAGCGAATGAACTCCGATTTCGGATAAGGATTGCTCAGGTAAGTTAGACCTTCTTTGACCTCAATTTTAGCGCGCCGGATAAGCCGCCCTACCGGCTCGGAAAAAAGCAGCTCGCCCCGCAGATCAGCCGGCAAACGATCGCCACGAAAAATCACCTGACCGCAAGTTGCGGTGAAATGATTTAACGTTTTATCTTCGGGGCGAAACCGGTTCGGCCCACCTTGCACATCCGCTAAGCCAACCAAGGGCCATACCTCAGCGAAGCCGGGCTCAAACTGGTCCTTAAGATTGAAACCGCCATAGACAAAATGTGTCTGGAAATTCAGCGGACCGCGCTCACCGCCAGCATTCACTATCCACGCCTTGCCATAGTCATCCTGGGTCATGCCCCATTGGCCGCCATTACCGGGAGTCGATTCTTTCAGCGGTGGTTTGTCATAGCCTTGCCAGCGCAAACGCCAATTGTTCACGGCCATGTACATCCAGTTATCTAACCCCCAGATGAGTCCACTCTGCTGATGCTCCATGTTACCGCCGCGTTTGCCGCCCTCATACCAGAGCTTTTTCTCATCCGCCACGCCGTCGCCGTTGGTGTCGCGATACAGGTAGATGTCCTGCGTGTGAGTCTCGTTCACTAGCAACTCGCCACGCCCCAACGGCAAAATCATGCGTGGCAGCAGCAGCTTGTCGATGAACACCGAGTGCTTGTCAAAATTGCCATCTCCTTTGCTGGACCAGTGCAGCGATATCTGGCTCGTCGGGTTGTCTTCACCCGTGGCATCGATGTCCTGCATGTAGGTGCGCATCTCCGCCACAAACATCCGGCCATTACCATCAAACGCCGCCACGACCGGCTCCTTGATATGTGGCTCGCTCAAAACCGGCTCCAGCCGGTAACCCGGAGGCATCTGCATGGTCTTGACGACCTCGGCGGGAGCTAGTGGAGGGAACAAACTGGAAGCGGCAAAAATACTATGCGTCAGCCCAAGACAGATGGACGCCAGGAGTGTGGCTGTGTTTTTCATGGTCAAGGACTTATCCTAAAGGACCGGCCTCATCCGTCAAGTTCACCGCTCCACTACCTCGCAAGTGATTCCCGAAGTATCCAAGTCTCATTAAGGCATCGGTACAGGAGCATCTGTCAGGCGAAAGCGCAGAAAGCCCTGCCCTGTTCCCGATTGCGGTAAAGGCATCCGAAAACTCATCCACTCATACCCCACAGCTGGCGCAGACAGACTGGCCGGGTTGGTAGTTGCTTCAGGTTCCATCGCCCAACCAGACAAATCCCCACTGCCAAGCACTTCATACACTGCACCGGCATTTTCATAGATGCTGGCGTTGGCGACACCTCCGATCAGTCGGGCATGCGACAATACCAACCAACTACCATCCTCATCGGTGTAGGTGGTATAGACGATGGCAGGAGTATCGTTTGCATCCGTGGGATTGGTGCCACCCAGCGCCCATTCGGCAAAGTTCGTCTGCCCGTCTCCATCTGGATCCGCCAAGGGATCGCTCGCCGCTCCCAGATTGGTGGTGAAATTTTTGAAAGCCATTGCCCCACCGGCCAAGTGGGTCAAATAGGGTTGATCGGCGGTCATGCCGATAAATTGTGCCAGACCTGTCCCTGAAAGGTATTGCACACCAGCACCGGCACTGGTCAATGAAGCACTCTGAAGCATGGCTGCCGTAAGATCCTCGGCTGGACGGGAAACCCGGAAGTAATCCACATCCATCACCAGATCGGGATTCACCGTGAAACCATTGGCCGCATTGATGATGTTGCGGTTATGATGATAAGCCGTCTCCCATCCGTTCTGACCACTGAACAGGTTGTTGTTCAAGATGCTTTCGTAGTCTGTGACGGACATCATCCCAACCTGCAAGGTGGCGGGCATATCCGCCCGCACATAACGCTGCTCCACAATCCATTCCCCATTCCCATGCCGCCGCAACAACAGGAAGGTAGATCCGATGCGCACGATCTGCAGCGTCACGATGCTTTCGCCAGAAGGCACTCCAGTCGGAGACCAATAATTTACGGTATATCCGTTATCAGTCTGCGCGGCCATGATGGTCCATTGCGATGCATCTGGATTCTGCCAGGAGAAAGGTGAGCCCAAGGAGATGAGCAGGTTGTCTTCATTGTTCGGCTCCCAATCAGAGCTGTAAGTATCCGGAGGCCAGTTCAGGCGGGTTCCCGCAGGAGCCCCGGGATTTGGCGCAGCCGCCATCGTGACCTGTGGCGCCCGAACCATTAATCCACCAAATGAATAGGCGGATACCGGGCGCCCCGGTTGCCCATTGCGGCGCCGCACATCCACACGCACTGTTGCTACAAAATCACCGGTGATCTCCTTGTAAACTAGTGGCGCGCGCAGATTCATATAATAGGTGGAAGTATGGGGCATCATCCGCATGTTACCCGGACTCGAGGTCCCGATGTCCCATTGCGCCAACTGGTCGGCATTCCAACCCTCGACCTCGTTCACTCGTGACCAATTTGAGAGCGTGGCCGGGCTCTCAAACTCATCACTCAAGGGAGCCAGATCATCGATGAACGGCGACCAGGCAACGACAGCCACCGGGCTGGTCGCTGTGAAGATACCGTTACCATCAGCTGCCGCAGCAGCTTGCACCTGCAAGGAGACCTGTCCGGTTTGGAGCATACCGGTGACATCCACCCGATAACTCTGCCCGGGATTGAATTCGATGAGTTGAAAAGCTTGCGGCAAGGCACTGCCACTGATGGTCAGATCATCCGCCGCGAATCCCGTGATGGGCCGGTTGAACTCAACAATAAAACGCAAACGCGCGTGGGAACTGCTGCCTGAACCTTGCGCCTCGGGCGGCAAAGAAACGGTGACCACTGGCGGAGGCAAAGGCCCATTGTCTACCGGGCTCCCATCGAGCTCCCGTAGGAAAGCCAGCAGATTGGCGCGCTCCATCTCAGACAAGCCCAGCACCTGTCGATGTGGTTGTGCCTGAGCAAGATGATCAGCCGTCGAGACCGTGATCTCATCCAAGCCGATCGTGATATACGGCTGTTGATTAACGACCTCGATGGTATTGCTCTCACCGGCATTCAATTCCACCCCTTCGATCCGGACCGTGAACCAGCCGATGAGCCGGTAGTAGGGATAGTTGCCTGATGGCAGCAGATTCACCGTGTGTTACGCCCCATTCACTCGCACGAGCAACGGGAAATAACCTGGTGAACTGTAGCGTAGTTCCACCGCCCCGATGCCTCCAGAACCACCATCAACTCCGCTGAATGTCGCGGTGCCAGTTTGACCGAGTTCGACAAAGGCGCGGTTTCGGACCGTGCGGTCATAGTTGATGTAGACGCCAAAGTTTGAATCTTCCTGCAGCCCAGCCGTTCCGCTCAGGGCAGCCGATTCCGCCTGATAGGTTTGTCCACTCGCGACCGAGAAGACTTCTTCCAGCGTCGCGGCTGATCCATCGTGAAGATACGGAGCTGTGTTCCATAGACCACGCAAGGTGGGTGTTTCGATACCGGGCAAGGCCAATCCCAGCCGGCTTCCGGAACTGGCACGAAGTGTGCCAACGTTATGTAGAGTGGTATCGGTCATCGCCGGACCAGCGTGACACGCATTGCAATGCAAGGTGGCAAACACCGAGGCCCCTGCTTGAGCAGCAGCGCTTAGGCTACCATTAGGTTCGCGATAAGGGCTGCGGGGAATCGTGCTCTCGAAGAGACTGCTGACATACGCAGCTAGGGCATCCAAGTCCGCATTTAATCCAGCTTTAGGCGCGCCCAAGGGAGTGTTCACCCCGGCAAACTGTTCGTCGGATAGGAATCCGCTCCCGCCAAAGGCATTGCGGATATCATGCTCGAAGTCCTGGATCTCATCGAAGTTCGCGGACCAATGGACATTGCCATGTCCCGTTCCCGAGCGGCCACGCAACGTGATGGTATTCCGCAAGCCTTCACCACGTCCGGTGAAATCCCAGACCCGGCCATCATGTCCGCCATCATTGTGACAGGTGGCGCAGGAGATGTAGCCCTCTGCGCTCATGCGCGTGTCGCTGGCGTTGTAGAAAAGTTGTTTCCCCAAGAGAACCGCAGGTTCAAGGGTTTCCGTCTCCACTGTTTGAACGGTGGTGCTTGCGATGTTCAACGCACCGGTTTGGAGCAAGGGATTCATCTCCATCACCGTCAATGTCCGGCTCATGAAATCCTTCACGAACGCGCGACCAGTAGTGGCATCAAAGCTGACACCTTGCGGTGCGCTGCCTACTGCTTGACGGGCTACCAATTCGCCCAGACCCGCTTCACTATTCACCGCCAGCCGGTCAAAGATGGCTACGGCATTATTCCCCTGCAGAGTAACCAGAAAGTAATCACCCAAGGGCGAGAAAGCGATGGAACTGGCAGAATCACTGTTGTCTATATCCAACGCATCCATCAGTTGGCCAGTAGTCGTATCAAAAATGGCGACGATGTTGCGGACGGTATTGTCTGAGTCCAGATCGTCATCAGTGAGGGTGCCACGATCCGTGTTCATCTTGTTCGCCGCCACCAGCAGTTGCGTGCCATCAGGCGAAAGAGCCAGGCCAGCGAGATAATTGGCGATGCCTTTGCCATCTGCTGTGCCATCGCGATGACTCAATCCGCCGAACTTGGGGATGACCAATGTGCGCACGAGCGTGAAGGTGGCCGTGTTAACTTCCCACACCTCGCCTTGATGACGGGGCGAGATAAACCGGCTGACGAATACCCGACTACCATATGCACTGACCGCCAAGGCTCGCGGAGTCGGACCGAGTGCCAAAACTCCGGTCTGCGTGCGTGTCGAAGTATCAAAGCGGACCAATTGCCCGCTGCCATGCATTGAAACGTAAGCCGTATCACCATCTGGACTCATCGCCACTCCGAATGGTGCACTGCCATAGGCGAGCGGTAAGGACTGCATTACGGCACCACCGCTGATGATGTCGATGCGGTCCGCATCATGACAGGTCACCCAGATGTTCCCTGCCCCATCCACTGCCACACTGCGCGGGTCAGCACCTACCGTGATCTCTGGGCCTGGAGCCAAGGTGTCCGCGTTCACGGAACGCACCGTGTTGTTATCCGGATTTACGGTCCAGACTGTACGACTGGCTGCGTCCACAGCCACTTGTGAATTCGCCGTTGGTTGAGCTCCAGCCAGGATCGCAGCCAGCACCGTCACCGTCACAGCGCGAGTGGTGATCACCCCGGTGACATCGCGCACTTGCACCTTGGCCTGATAATGACCGGGGGCAGCATAGTCATGCTGAACTGTTGTGATCGCGCTCCAGGCCGTGCGTTCGGAGCCGTCCGCAAAATCGAAACGGTATTCCAGCGTATCCTCATCCGCATCCTCGGCCGAGGCAGCAAACGTCACTGTTTCCTCCGGCACGACTGGGTATGGTGTTGCGGTGAAACTGTTGATTTGTGGTGGTGTATTCCCCTGCACTGTGCCACCCGTGGAAAACGTGAAGGAGTAGCCTTCGATACCATTGCCTGCGGCATCCAGAATTCCGCCAGCCGGGATGATGACTTCATAGGTGGTATCCGGCAGCAACTCTTCATCCGGTGTAAATGTCAGGATGTCATCAAAGGCAAAAGCCACAATGCCCGTGATAGGTTCACCACCGACTGGGCGCACGATGAAGTTGGTGCCCACGGTGATGGTCTGCGATTCGATGGTCTCATGGATCAGCAAGGTGATGGGTGAGCCGACCGGATAATTCGCCTGTCCAGCGCGCGGGATGTGATACCCCACCGAGGGCCCGCGCGTATCCGGAGCCGCTTGATGTGCCCACACGGCCAGACCTTGATTCGGCGCCGCACCGCCCGTCACCAGCAAGTTACCCAAAGGCAAAAGGTATTGGCTCGTATCCACTCCTGTGCCCGCCGTATCAAAACTTAAAACAGACTGGAACGTACGCATGTCCACCTTGTGACTGCCGAGGAAAGCGTATTCATCCTGGAACTGGATATACATCGGCTCGGCTCCCGGCAGTTCGACATCCGCGAGAAAGCGCAGGTTGGTCGGATCGGTCACATCAACCACCCGCATGCCATGACCACCGGTGCGGTAAGCAAAAACCACATACAGTTTGCCATCACCACCCCAGACCTCGGGCCAGTAGCCACCGGGACCGCCAGTCTTCAACACATCCAGCAACTGCGGATTCGTCGGGTCACTGATGTCATACGTGGCCACACCGGTGCGGCTTTGATCGGAAGCGAAGATGAGCAGATTCCCGATGATGAAGGGATGACCGATAACACCGGTGAGCCCGAGGTGATCCCAACTGGCCAATTGCTGGCCGCGCAATGAAAGCGTGGCATTCCCCTCCACTGGGCTGTAACTCCAAAAGGTCTAGTCCACGAACCACGGGTAGAAGAGCCCACCGCGCACTCCCACGCCATTGGGTGCGGTGACAGGTCCCCTTTCATTCACTCCGGGTGACACTGCCCGGAATCCCCAGTTCTGCCCCCACTGCCCATTGCTACCAAAAATCAGAGTATCGCCGACCTTGAGCGAACCGTGGGCATTCACCTGTTGTGGGGAGGTACCGAGGATATCGATCTGGATATTCTCCAGATCGGCCAGATTCCAGCGGCGGGCCTGGATATCGGAGCCCGGTAAACTGTCCGGCGATTCCGGCGAAGTATAGAGCCAGCCATTGTGCCAGGCGATGATGGCGGTGCGGCCCTGCATGTGCTCCAGCAAAGGGGTCAACAAGGTACCCGGTGTCTGCGGGACATTCGGAAAGCCTTGTCCCCAGCAGGTTTGCACCAGAAACCACCCTATCAACTGCACCGCTATCAATACGACTCGAATTTTCATCTCACCCTCTACTTGCCGGTTTATCGCTGCCGGTTTCACAAAAAGTTAATTTTCTTTTGGCCGTTAATCTGCTGGGGCAAAATGCATCCCATGGTTGAGGAGCCGAACAGCAACGCGGCCTTTGTGACGACGCGCTGGAGCGTGGTAGCGCAAGCCCGTGGCGATCATCCTTCGGCCCGGCAGGCACTTGAGGAACTTTGCCGCACGTATTGGTTCCCCCTGTATGCTTTCGCCCGCCGTTCCGGTCATGCTTCAGCGGATGCCCAGGACTTGGTGCAGGGTTTCTTCGTCCAAGTGGTGGAAAAAGACCTGTTCAGCCGGGCCGATGCCGAAAAGGGCAAACTCCGAACATTTCTCCTGACCGCCTTCAAACGCCACATCAGTCACGAAGCGCGCAAGGAAGCCACGATGAAACGCGGCGGCGGCACGGAGGCCATTTCTTTCGATGTCATCGAAGCGGAGAGTTGGTATGCCGAGCAATTGATCTCCGATGAGACGCCAGAAAAGATGTATGACCGCCAGTGGGCATTGACGTTGCTGGAACTGGTGATAAACGAGCTCGCCAAGGAATGGGAAAAGCGGGAACGCGGCGAAATCTTTGCCACATTGCGTCCCTACTTAACAAGCCAGCCAGAGGCAAACGATTACGCGAGAGTTGAGCAGGTGCTGAACATGGGCCGACCCGCCATCAAATCCGCCGTGCATCGTCTGCGCACACAATACCGCGACAAACTCATCACCAAAGTGCGTGAAACGCAGCTGGATGAGGGTGATTTTCAAGGCGAGATCCAGACACTTCTGAGCGCCGTGGCCTGAGTCATCATGCCTGCCGAAAACAATCAGCCATCTAACCGCCGTCCTCGCCTGCAAGGCTTGGATGCAAAAGCCCTGCTGGCTGTTGGTTTGGAGGCTACGGAAGGCGCTGGACAACAGCCCAATAACAATCCAACAGAGCAAACCTCTCGCACGAAGTGGATCGTGGGTGTCTTGCTAATCGGCTTGGCTGTCATCGTCGGCATTTTAGTTCGCCCCAAGCAAACCGAGCCAACTGATTTGCTGACTAGTTTCGATACTAGACGCGCTCTGCAACGAGGTGACTGGCAAAAGCATGATCAGGCATTGGAATCCACTCATCCCGATCAAGTCGCCATGATGTCACTAACCTCGGCAAGTCTGGGTGATAGCTATGATATCCTATTTGAGTTCACCCGCCTCAGTGGTGATAAATCAGTCGCACTGTTCTTCCGTACCCCTCAAGGCATGGGATCGTTAGAGTTTGACACTTGGGAACAGCCCGGCTTGAGCGGCGTGCAGATATTCGATGATGCAGATCTGCGACAAAGCGGTGCGTTTCATTTCCTCATCGAAAACGGCAAGAGCTACGAGTTTCACCTGGAGGTCCGTCCAGATGATATCCAGGTCCTTCATCAGGGTAAGCTGTTACATAGCTACCCTTTGTCAGGAAGACGGCTCAGTGTTTCCAGTCCGTGGTATTGGTCGGAGGAATGGAACAACACGACACTTGCCTTGGGCTCGTGGCATTCCCCCACCCGATTCTCCAAAGTCACCCTTACGCGAATCCGCTAGCCCACTTTCTTCAATAGCGAGATGCGACCGGTGTTCACCCACTCGGCCACGAGGATGTTCCCCTTGGCATCAAAACACGCATCGTGTGGGTGCAAGAATTTGCCCGACACCCAACTCTTGCCGTCGGGTTCAGAACGCATCGCCCGGCTATTGGCCATCACCTGCTTGCGCCATTCTGGATCTTCGCCAAGATGCACGATGACCTTATCATCCTTGTCCAGCAACGTGACCCGCGCACTAAGATCGGGCACGAGCATCACGTCCTTGTAAACATCCAAATTGGCCGGCATGTAAAAGCCGGTCATGGTCTTGATGTGCTTCCCGTCCAGCGTGAACCATTGCAAGCGGGCATTCGAGCGGTCACAAATGGCGACAGATTTCTCCCGGCCCGGCCGGTCATCGATGCAGATTCCGTGTGGCAGACTGAACTGCCCATCAGCCTTGCCCGGTTCACCGAATGTGCTCAGGTACTTCGCGTTCTTGTCATACCGATGAACGCGATACGAGCCATAGCCATCCGCGAGATAAAAGCTCCCGTCCGGCAGGAACGCATAATTCGTGGGCATGAAGGCATCGCGACCCCAGCGCTTCTCGGGATACGTGTCCTCATTCTTTAAGTAAACGCCTGACTCCATCGGCGCGTGTTTCTCCCAGACTGTTTCCCCTTTCAACGTGAGCTTGGCAAAACTCTTCACGCCCTGATACGCCGTCACATAGACGAACTGCTCCTTGCCTTCCGTGATGATCTCCAGACCGTGCCCGCCACCTTGGAACTGCTTGCCGAAGGAGCGGATGTATTTGCCCTTTTCATCGAACACGAAGATAGACGGATGATCCTTCTGATCTTCGCGTCCCTCATGGATCACGTAGATGTTGTGATCCTTGTCCACGGCCACATCGTGCGTGATCTGCCAGGTGTATTTGTCCGGTAATTGCACATAGTTATGGATCACCTCATAAGTATGCTCGCCACTGCCTACCGTAGGATATTTGCGGTCCGATTTCTGTGCGGTGAGCACACGGGGTATGGCCAGCGCAGCCGTGGCAATGGCGGTATTCTGGAGAAAACGACGACGGGATACGGCAGTGTTGCTTTTCATACGCTTTACGTTTTGCGTTCGGGGTTCACAACTTTCTAACTCGCTCAAAACCCGTATGCAATACCGCAAACTGGTTGAATATAGTTATACCGGGAAGCTTGATAGATTTCATCCTTCCGCACTTTATCGCTCTGTCCGCAGATACTGGATCAAATCGGCCATCTCCTGCGCGCTCAAGCCCGCTTCCAGCCCTTCTGGCATCAGCGAAAGATTCGAACCTCGCAGACTCGCGATGTCATTGCGCACAATCGCCCGCGTCGTGCCATCAGCCAGCTTCATCGTGATACTATTGCCCGTTTCGCTCGTGATAAGCCCGTAAAATTCATCGCCACTTTTGAGTGTGCAGTTATAAGCGAAGAACCCCGGCTGCACATCGCTGCTCGGATCGAGGATGTTCACCAACAGTTTCTCCGGCGGATGCGCTACCACCGAGCGCAGGTCCGGGCCGATCTCGTTGCCCTGCTCCCCCGCCTTATGACAGGTGATGCATAATTTCGCATAGACTGCCTGCCCGCGCTTCACATCCCCCTTCAAGGCCAATGCCGGTCGGAACTGCTCCACGACTTGCGCCCGGCTGGATGCACCCGCCTTGAATACTTCCTTCGCCAAATCTTGCACCCGCTTCGCCTGATGCCGTTGTAACTGCGCCCGTCGCGTGGCATCGAATACCATCGGACTGACATCCTCTGCTTTCACCCGCTTCAACAACTCATACAGCCATGCCTCACGGGTAAATAGTGCCTCCATCACTTGGTTACGCGTCTCGGGTGCGAACGCTGCCCAATGCTCCAGCAAAAGGCCCGGCACGCGGTCATCACCGGTGGAAGCCAGCGCCTTGATCGCCACCCGCTGTGCCTCACCCGGCATCTGCGGAGTCAGCCAGCCGTTCAGCAACTCCATCACCTGTGTCCGCTGGGATGGCTCCCGCGCCAATAATTCCACCGCAGCCGCCCGCTCCTTCAATGGCCGCTGGTGGTCCGCCACACCTTGCCGCGCGAAAGCGAACAATGCCTCCGTCTGCTTCAAGAGCACCGAGAGTCCGTCGTCCCCCTTCTGCAATTCGCTCAGCGTTTTCTTACCCCGGGCGAGAATATCGAGAAAGCGGCTGAAGGCAGCCAACTGAGTTT
>JAURFH010000388.1 GCA_030834415.1 Verrucomicrobiota bacterium
CCTTCCTTGGTATTATAGTGGGACCAGCAGTAATATCTTCAACCGTACCAACCCCATCACCCCAGCCGCCCAAGCCGAACTGGCCAGCTTGGTAGTCTCCAATCAATCCGCCCTCCAACTCTTGCACGATGGGGGAAAACTGCCCGGCACACGTTACCCGGTCAACCTTAGTGCCGGCCATAACACCTTGCTTCCTCATTTGAGCCAGTTAAGAGAAGCGACTCGTCTGCTATCGGCCGAAGCACTCGGTCACGCCCTGTCCGACCAATCCGAAGCCGCGATAGATTCCCTTGTCGCGGCCATGCGTCTCGGCCATTCCCTTTCCCATGAGCCCGTTTTCATTTCCTACCTTGTCCAAGTCGCCAACTATACCCTGACTGTAAATGCGTTGGAAAATATCCTGAACCGGAGGTCCATCCCAGAAATGTACTTAATTGATTTGGATGCAGAACTGATCAAAGCGGAAAATTCTCTTCACCTTACCCGTGCCTTGGCAGGCGAGCGCAGTATAAGTATCGGGCACTTTGATAACCCGTTCTCCTTGGCCAATGGCGGCGGTTCGGTTTCCACCAGCGAGGCCTTTGCCGCCTCAGCTTACAAACTCAGTGGCCTGCAACACTCAGATTTCAGCACGTACCTTGAGTTTATGGATAAGGGCCTCGCTGCCAGTCAGTTGCCTTTGGCTGAACGGGTGCCTGCCTTTAATCAAATTGATCAGGACTTGGAAAACCGCATCTCACAAGGTCGGTGGCGGATGCTGTTTACCAGCATGATGATACCCGCTCTGTCAAAGTCCGGCGAAAAAAGCGTCGCCGTTGTCGCCCATCTTCGACTGGCCCGTCTGGCCATCATGCTGCTCTCCTATCAGGCAGAACACGACGGCAAACTCCCCGCCAAGCTGGACGAACTCACAGTTGTCCCGCTGGACCCGTTTGATGATAAGCCCCTGCGTTATCGCCAGACCGAAACTGGCTTCCTCATCTGGAGCATCGGCCCCGATGAAATCGATCAAAACGGCCAACCACGCTCACGAAACTCTTCCGAACAGGCATACGACCTTTTGTTCACGATAGAACGTCTAAAGACAGACACTAATAAATGAACCCGGACGAAGTAATTCCTCGATACCTGAGCAAAGTTCCTATCGACCCTTTCACAGACGGCCCCATGCTCTACCGCATCACTACGAATGGTTTTCGCGTTTATAGCGCCGGAGAAAATGGTCATGACGATGGCGGATTGACTCGCCACGAGAACAGTTTTGCGAATAAATCAGACGACGTCGTGTTCTTGATAGAAGGCGAACGATTGAAAGCCCCATGATGCCGTTACCATGAAGTCCGCGCAGCCTTATCCACCGCCAGCGGCTTCTGATTCTCCGCCGCCTCGTCGTCGCCGCGGACTAATCTACGGCTCGCTTGGCATCATCCTCTTCATCGTATTGT
>JAURFH010000389.1 GCA_030834415.1 Verrucomicrobiota bacterium
CAGTCCGCTGGGCATATCGGCTGAACGTCAACGTCGCACGATCGATGCGGTGCGTGACTTGAATCTGAAACGTCTGGTGGAGACAGGTGATGATGAGATCGCGACGCGTATCTCGGCCTATGAGATGGCGTATCGCATGCAGACGAGCGGTCCGGAATTGATCGACATTTCGGGCGAATCGAAAGCCACCTTGGACTTGTATGGAATTGATCCGTATCAGCCGTCCTATGCGAGGAATTGTCTGCTGGCGCGACGGATGATCGAGCGTGGAGTGCGTTTTGTGACGGTCTTGCACGCGTCTTGGGATCACCATAGCAATCTCAACAACGAACTGACTTTTAACGCACAGATGGCGGATCAACCGATCGCGGCGCTGGTGAAAGATTTGAAGCAACGCGGGCTGCTGGAGGATACGATGGTGATCTGGGCGTCGGAATTCGGGCGCACGCCGCTGGGGGAGAATCGCGGCGGTTCCACGAATGTGACTGGGCGCGATCATCATCCGTTTGCGTTCAGCCTTTGGCTCGCGGGCGGCGGTATCAAGGGCGGCCAGGTCATCGGCAAGACGGACGAGATCGGCTGGGGTGTGACCGAGGATCCTATTTCCGTGCATGACCTGCACGCGACGATCTTGCATCAATTCGGTTTTGATCACGAAAAGCTCACGTATCGTTTCCAAGGGCGCGATTTCCGTCTGACGGATGTGGAGGGCAGGTTGGTGCCGAAGATGATTGCTTGAGGTCAAGGACGTCACAACAGTGTAACGCGAGCGACATTGCCGCGTAACGGGGAGGGCTTAGCTAGAGGGCGTGCTGACCGATGTATTTTCGGCATGATGTAAGACGTATCCTCTATGAGCATGAAATCGCCCCGGGCTTTTCGCTCCTTTGAACTTCTCGCCATCATCGCAGTCACCGGTCTATTGACTGGTTGTTCGGATGAAAATTTCGACATGACAGCACCGCAGCCGCAGACATCGGTCGGGTCCTTTGACACGGCGGCCGAGGTGACAGCAACCGCGCCGGAGATGGCCCCACCACCGGGCACGTTTGTAACGGCAACGGCCGCTGCCCAGCCTGCTTTGGTCAGCGGTGAAACGGCGGCGACGGAAGTGCCACTCTACAACATCGCGCCTGATGACTTGGTGAAGCATCCCAAGTGGGGGCCGGTGCTCCAGCTGCTTTCGCAGTCGTGTGTGGCGTTCTTTGCGGCGGAGAAGCGTGTGCCGGGATCGGTGGCAGAGATGCAGTCCAAGGGCTTTGTGAAGGATGTGCCCGCGCTGCCGGATGGCATGATGTTCCAGATCGATGCGGAGAACTATCGCGTGCGGTTGGTCGCAATGTAAGCCGGTTGCACCGGCGGGCCAACGTGAAGGGGGC
>JAURFH010000391.1 GCA_030834415.1 Verrucomicrobiota bacterium
GCGTGGAGTTTACCCGCCGGGCCAGTCCGCAAGACAACGGAGCTCATGAGCAAATGCACCGGGTTTATAAAGCCGAAGTGGCCCTTGCGCCAGCCGCTACTCCACGCGCCCAGCAATCGCGGACGACTCGCTGGGTGACTTACTACAACCATCAGCGCCCGCATGAAGCCTTGGGCCAAAAGATGCCCGCCAACTTCTATCGTAAAAGCCGACGGCCTTATCGTGCTTCACTGCCACCGATAAAATATCCGCGCCCTTGGCCACAGCAACGTGTCACGGCCTGCGGATACATTCGCTGGCAGGGCCGTCTGCGCGTCATCGGACGCGCTTTCGGTGGCCAGCCAGTAGGCTTCAAAGCAATCAAGCCCGGCCACCATGAAGTCTACTTTGGCCGCCTGTTGATCGGGCTCCTGCTCAACGACGATCCCGGCGGCTTGCGTCCAGTCCTCTATCTCAAACAAACAAAACCTGCCACCAAGGCGTAACCTATCTCCATGCCTGCTATCGTCACCTATGTCTTGGCCCCATACCATCGACCTGCGCTACGGGTGGTGGGTTGTATGTTTTTTTGGTTGTAACAGGCTCATAATAAATAGATTGCATTTGCTGTGGCTCTGGATTTGGACGGCATCGCCCTAATTCTGCTATTTTAAGGTGGGAAATGGCGGGAAATCGAGGCGTCAAGCCGTCTTGGGAACGACCCCGACCAGTGGCGCGGGGCAAAAAGCTGAGTCAAGCCTCAGCACTCCAAAGGGTCTGGGATTTAGCAAGGGACTGGGTGGAACCAGTCCTTACCGGGGAAAGGAGTGGTCGAGGGGGCGGAAGTTGGGACGGCGACACGCCGTCCCTCCCGGGAAGGGGTGGCAATTCGGTTTGCATCAAGGGGGGTATTGGCTTAGAAAGTCCGTTCCGTTTGGCCGGGTGGATTCACCTGGTCGGGCGTTTTGCTGAATGAAAAGTAACGTCGAAATCTATGACACGACTCTGCGGGATGGTTCGCAGGGTGAAGGGATCAATTTCTCGCTCGCGGACAAGCTCCGGATCGCCGAGCGGCTGGATGCGTTCGGCGTGCACTATATCGAGGGCGGCTGGCCGGGGTCG
>JAURFH010000392.1 GCA_030834415.1 Verrucomicrobiota bacterium
TCGCTTGTGATGACTCCACCTGAGTTGGCAGCGATAACATGATACACCCCGCGCTGAGAATACGTGGCGTTAGGAAGTGTAAGGATTAGGTTGGTCGCTCCCGGCAGTATGGCTCCATCTTTATACCACTGGTAAACAAGAGCACTACCCCCAGCATTGATGTTAAACACTACCGTTTGCCCCAACTGAATAGTCTGACTTTGCGGTTGAGACAAGATCGTCGGAGGGAAGGCCTCGCTTGAAGAGTCTTTGGTATTGAGAGCCAGTTGGAAGTTATCAGCATAAGCCTGTCCTTGACTGACCGTGACTAGACTCGAATAACCAAAGATCCCCACTTTGAAACCGGCCGAGCCGGTCAACCCCCAATCGAGATTGGCCGTAGTCCCGCCACCTGAACTCGAGATCCCATAGCTGCCGATCTGCACCCAGTCCGCACTCGTCTTGTAATACGCCCGGATCACCTTGGTCACACTGTCAAAATTTAACCGCACCTTGCCACTGCTTGCGTTCAAATCGGGCGTATCATAAGACCCAACCTCACTCCCGTTCTGGTGCATGGCCGTAAGGAAACCTTTCATTCCGCCGGCCCCACCATTGTAGGCATAAATCTCCACCGCCACATCCAATGCCGGATTTGTCGGGTGCTGGATTGCCAACCCGAGAGAGACGCCATCCGATGGCGAAGAAAAAGAACGGTTATTGACCACGTCGAGTATGACCTCCCAGTCTTGATCATACGCCGGCGCTTGCCCCACCCAAGGCCGCAACCTCACAACATCCAAGTTAGCCGCAGACGTATACTCCAATCTCTGTGAACTTTCCGTGAACACTCCCCCGCTGCCATCCACATCCACATCAGTCCCCCACAAAGATACATTCTTGCTGTTGTCATCAAAGTTATCCCCGTTTGCTGTTATATTCACAGGGCCACTTGAAGAGTCTTTGGTATTGAGAGCCAGTTGGAAGTTATCAGCATAAGCCTGTCCTTGACTGACCGTGACTAGACTCGAATAACCAAAGATCCCCACTTTGAAACCGGCCGAGCCGGTCAACCCCCAATCGAGATTGGCCGTAGTCCC
>JAURFH010000393.1 GCA_030834415.1 Verrucomicrobiota bacterium
CAGCATCCGGACAAGGTGAAGCAGATCTCCGACCTCATGGCCGAGTCCCGCACCGATTCCGACCAGTGGCCGTTGCCACCACCATGATCTCTCTTGTCTCTCTTCTGTCGGACAGCTTGATACATCAGCTCAGAAAGAGTTCAATTCCCTTGCGTTGCCCCCAAATCCTAGGCAATTTTCTCACGAAGAATCTGGCAGCAGTCCTCTAAGATTAATTGCCGCCAGATAACAATGGAATTCATCCCGGCGATGTATTCGTGTTGGCTGGGATTTCAAACACAGACCAGCCATGCGAGAAACAGTGCATCATTTTTACCAAGCTCTGCGCAAACAGTTATTCTTACGTCTCCTTCTGCTGATAAGCGTACTGATAATCATTATAGTTCCCCCAGTTTCCCAGGCCGCCACGCTGACAGCCTTTGAGCGGCTAATAACCGGTAGCGGATCAGAAACAGTTCTAGGTGTAGCTCCTGTTTCCACGGGTTATATTATTGTGGGGGTCACGGATTCCCCAGATTTCCCTGTCACCGATTCCTCTACACCCGCCGGCGGCAAGGATCTCTTCGTAGCCAAGCTCGACCTCAACGGCGCCTTGCAAACGGTCCGGCGTTTCGGTGGTTCAGGAGATGATCAAGCCACCGGCGTTGTGGTGGATTCGACCGGCCTCATCACCGTCAGTGGCTGGACCACCTCCACCGATTTTGCCACCCTCAACCCGCTTCAGGCCATCAATGGCGGCGGCAGTGATTGTCTGATCCTCCAGTTGGATTCCAGCCTGACGCTCCAGTTCGCCACCTACTTGGGCGGCGCGGGTGAGGATCAGTTTGCCGGCCTAGTGCACCAGACCAATCTGGACCGCTTCGTCTTCGTCGGTTTCACCACTTCAACCGGTGCCCAGTTCCCTTTTCCCTCCCCCAACGGTGCCAGTGCCGATGTCACCAAGACCACCACGGATGCGGACGGCTTGCTGGTGGCGCTCGCCCGCGACCGCACAATTCCGCTGGCCACCTATCACGGCTTGGGCCCGGGCAACG
>JAURFH010000394.1 GCA_030834415.1 Verrucomicrobiota bacterium
TTGGTAAGGCGAAACGTGGCATCGAAGCCATCGGTGGAGGCGAAAGTGATACTTACGGGATTATTGGTGGGAGAACCTTTGAGCTTGGTGGGCACGACACATGGTCCTCCTGCTCTTACATAGTAAACATCTTCTGATTTGGCGGGTGATGCCGAAGCCGGCGGGACAACTGCGGGTTTATCACTCTGTGCGTTGGAATCCCAGACAGACAACAAGACAAGCGCAACAACCAGCAGCATGGTCCGCGGTAAATTTGGTGGCCGGTTTTTCATATATTTTTCCTTGGTCTAAGGAGGCTGGCAGATGTGACTTGGGTCTGGCGCTAAGTTAGCCGGATAGCAGGGTGAATTCAAGAAAGCGCTGGCCTCTAGTTTGTACCGCGCAGATGGCAGCAGTGACGACTGACCATTTTTTTTGATGCCTTTCGCGCTGGTGGTTTTGGGTGTTGCGGTGGGAGGGTCTCCACGCTCCTTTGGGTCATTTTGCCGGATTGTAGCGATAGAGATCCTCCCGGATGGGCACGCCAGCGGTTTCCAGAAGCTTCCGGATATCAGGTTCCCATCCGCGCATGTCGTAGGCAGGACCGTCATCCAAGGCCATATCGCCGCAAGCGAAACAAATATGAATGATATGGGCCGAGCCATCCGGCATAGTGCAGGCGATCTGGTGATGGGGATTGAACAGACAAGCTTTCCCGCTATCAGTCACCCAAGAGTGGTCAGAGAATACAGACGAGAGTTGCTTCACTTGCGAAGCACTCAAGCTGCGTTCAGTCAGCAACTCGTGATAGATTTTGGCACCGAAATAATCACGAAACTCTCGAACAGTCACGGATTGGGCGGAGTTCAAGATCTCGACCATCCGATCGCCCTTGAGTCTTAAGGGTTGAAAGTGCAATAAGGCGGACCACAGCAGCGCAGCAGTCGTCAAAAAGACAGCAGTTATCCAGACGCTGCGTTTACGTAATGACGGGGGATGATCCATGGCGGTGCGGATGAGGGGAAGATACTTAAGTGTGAGGC
>JAURFH010000395.1 GCA_030834415.1 Verrucomicrobiota bacterium
CGTTTAAGATGCGAACTTCAACGCCATCAATTCGGAAACGCGATCCAGCATAACGGGCAAACATCACCCAATCACTCTGCTCGCACCACGGACCAGAGGGGAATTTCTCTGTGTCCTTGTAAGCCAGAGGCCCTACCTTGAGGACATAGCCAACCTGTGTGGATACTGTTTGCTCCTGAACCACCGCATCTGGCAGATATATTCCGCCATCGGTCTTACCTTTTCCGCGATATGGTAGGATTAGCAAACGCCAGCCCGTTGGGTTTGGCATCCGTTCTAGGAGAGAACCACCGATTTTATCGGGGTCTAGTACCTTGTCAGTAACATCCTTGTAAGCTTCTGCGAGGTTCGCGACTCCCTCTGCTACACTATCAAGGTCTACTTCTTGCGCTTTAGTCATTACTTCGCTCCTGTTTTTCTAGCAGGCTCTTGAGTTCCTGTTCCACGTGATTAAGGCATTCAAGATTGCCCATAAGCTCACGATAATGCTCCATCGATTTTACGTTGCCATTCAACATATAATCGACACAACCTTGGCGACGTTCACGGAAAATCCGAAACACCGCTTCGGCTATTTTTATTTCATCCATCAAGTCCCCACAGTTTATCGCATAACGTATTATGCACCCTAGCACACTTAATATAAGAGATGCTAGGAGAAACTGTAATTTTATGTTAACTGAAAATGCGGCGCATCAATGAACGGCCTGCGGCCTTCGGATCGACGTATATCAATGTAAGAGTTCATCGCATCTTCCATAGTGCCATCCCACTCTCGTATGTCAGGCACGGTCCACGCTGCACCCCATTGAATGCCTACGTCTTTCTCAATTGCGGCGGCCCGCATAGCGTCCGCTATGTCATCATAAAGATTAAGCTCCCATGATCCACGCGAACCTATATACGCCATAAGATCTACAGCATCCCCGGTAAGGTGCCGGGACTTCATGGTTTG
>JAURFH010000396.1 GCA_030834415.1 Verrucomicrobiota bacterium
ACTGTCGCATATGAGCTGGACCCGGGCGGTGCTGCCATATGAGCCGTATTATAAACTGCAGGAAAACCTGCTGCCTTTTGCCGTGCAAGAAGCTCCGGTGCCGTTGTCTTCGAAGTTGCGCCTGACCTTTTTTCCGGGCGAGCTGGATAATGGCCGTGCCAAGGTGGAGCAACTGGGGGCCAAGATATTGGGTGAAGACCGTTCTCCGTTCGGCCCACAACTGATCGTGCAGCCGCAGAAAGATTCACTGGTAGCTTTGGCCGGATTGACGGAAGTGCAGACGGTGGAGCGGCAGGGTGAACGCGTGGCGATGAACGACTTGAGCCGTACCTTAGTCGGTATCTCCAGCAATACTTTTACGCTGAGCAACTATCGTGACCTTACCGGCACCAATGTGCTGGTGGGCATGGCGGACTCGGGGGTGGATACCAATTATTTGGGATTGTACGGCCGGGTGATGTTGGGCTTGCTCGCCGCGACGAATGACACTCGCGGTCACGGCACACATGTGGCTTCGACGCTGGCCGGCAGTGGAATTCCCGGACCTTCTTTTACGACCAATTTCATGGGTTCCTATCCCAGCAATGATTTCCGCGGCATGGCTCCGCAGGCCCGGATACTATTCCATGATTATCGCACCCTGTCGGATGCCAATCTGGCGGAATATGCGGCGCGTACGAACCTGTTGTTGAATCTCAAGACCAACACGATGATCGTGAACAACAGTTGGGGCTATGATGGTTCTTATACGTATGATTCCGCCTCGGCCATTTACGATGCGGCGACCCGCGATGCGATCCCGGCCGTGGGCGGTTCTCAACAGATGCTCTTCATTTTTGCCGCGGGCAATGATGGCTTCGGCGGTAACAACGGTCTGGGCGGCCTGCCCAACAGCGTGAGCAGCCTGGCGGCGGCCAAGAATGTCATCGCGGTGGGTGCGAGTGAATTA
>JAURFH010000397.1 GCA_030834415.1 Verrucomicrobiota bacterium
GTACTAGGCGGCAAGGTCCGCGCCGTGCTGCAAGGACGTTTCCACGTCACCATCGATGACATCCAGGCGCTCGCCTACCCCGTGTTGCGGCATCGCATCGTCCCGACGTTCAACGCCGAGGCAGAAGGCATCGCCGTGGACACCATCATCGGAAAGATTCTGGAAGCGATCCCAAAGGGCGAAGCGAAGAGCGTCCTGTAATATCCGTTCATGGCCCACGTCGCAAACCTGCTTTCACCGACCGACCTGCAGAAGATTTCCAATCTGCAAGTCGTGGCGCGTCTGGTGGTAGAAGGGTTCTTCTCGGGTTTGCACAAGTCACCGCACAAAGGCTTCAGTGTGGAGTTCGCCCAGCATCGCCAATACGTTAAAGGCGATGAGATCCGGCGGCTGGACTGGAAAATCTACGGCAAGACGGACCGCTTCTACATCCGCGAGTACGAGGAAGAGACGAATCTCCGCGCCACCATCCTGCTGGATATGAGCGGCTCGATGATGTATGGCGGAGAAAACGGTGTGACCAAGCATCACTACGCCTCGCGCCTCGCCGCCTGCCTCTCCTATCTGATGATGCAGCAGCGGGATAGCGTGGGGCTGGTGACGTTTGATACCGCCATCCGCCGCTTCATCCCGCAACGCTCCGGCGTAGGCCACTTGCGTGTGATGCTGGATGAACTGGAGCAGTGCCAACCTGCGGGCGAGACTGAACTGGGCGATGTCTTCCGCAGCTTGGTGCCCCGCATCCATCGGCGTGGATTGCTCATCATCATCTCGGACTGCTTCGCCACGGTGAAGGACCTCATCACCGCTCTCGCCCACTTCCGGGCGGCACGGCATGAGATCATCCTTTTTCAGATCATGGACCGGGATGAACTGGAATTTCCGTTCCAATCGTGGACACGTTTTGAATC
>JAURFH010000039.1 GCA_030834415.1 Verrucomicrobiota bacterium
GGCAGTAGTCCAAGTGAAGCAGGCCGACTTGAATGTTTTTAATGAGAGCGATTTTGAGTGGCAGGACATGTTTGTGCACTTAAATGGTCAACCCCCTGCAGGATTTAAGCGCAAAATCACCACCCTCCGAACGGGACATGGTGTTGATCTTACGCTACTAGAATTCACCGATCCCGATGGATATGCATTCCAGCCTTGGAGCATGACCGTGACAGATGTTTGGATCGGGAATGAGAAAAGAGGTTATCGCTCATTTCGCGTTCGGCCGATGAAACCATAGACCGACCGGTCATGGACATGCGATTGAATTGGCAAAAAATGGCCATCCTCCGGAGTTTCTGGTATTATGGTTTATCTCGTTGCCAGTTTTAGCAATGGTCTGCAAGCTGCTGGATAACGGGTAAGAAATGCTGTTTTTACCAAGGCATAAGAAAAGCAAACGTCTATCGCGTCGCTTGTCTCTCATGGCAAGCCTGGCGGTAGGAATCTTTTCGTTTGGTCTGATTTCCGGAAACGCCTGGTCACAGGAAGCTGTCACCAACACTGTCCCCGCCAAGTCCGTTGGTCTGCAAAACAACGGGAATGGCAATGGGAACAGCAGTGACAACGGCAAGGCCAAGGGGAAATCAAAACCGACGGTGGCTGAGCGCCCGCAAGTGATCGGTGCCAAGAGCTCCTCAGCGTCAGACAGCAAAGAAAAACCAGACCGTCCCGGGAATCCCAATTCTGCCGAGCCACCTGAGGTGACTACGTATGTGAATCAGTTCCAAAACGCACGTCAGGAGTATCTGGAAGCGCAAAAAGAACTGAAGCTCAAGATGAAGGACGCCACTGAGGAACAACGGGCGGTCCTACGTGAGAAGGTGAAAGAGGTGCTGGAAAAGTGGAAGGAAGACCACAAGCAATTTGTCGAGGAGCAAAAGGAGCGGGTGAAAGCAATGAAGCAGGAATTGCATCCTGATCTGGGTAAAGTACTGGATGGCGCGGGAGGAGATGGGGGCAACGGCCGCGGGCGATGACCCGCAGGTGAAGGCGAATGACCGGTGCTCTACAGGACAGAAAAACGCGACCAGCCGCATATCTTATGATGGCCGTTTACGCTGTTTTCTCCAGTTGCTGGACGGTACGTGCTGAAGATGACTTCAAGTTGGAAGAGCCGTCGAACTGGAGTCAGTTCTTTGATTTACGTACGGAAGCAGGTTATCACGACAACCCTACCTACACAGCCACCAATCCTTCCGGCAGTATGTTCGCAGCAATCAAGCTGGAATACACTCTGGTCCGCTTGCCGGTGGATGATTGGCAGGTGCTGGTATTAAGTTCGGCTGATGCGACCCGTTTTCTCGACAATGCTTTGACCGACCACGAAGTATTCACCTTCAGTCTCTTCCAGGTGCAGAAAGAGACATTGCCGGGACGGAACTGGGAAGCTGGCTTCCAACATGTCTATCAGGATCAGCAAGTGGATGCCTCAACGACGGTGGTCAACCAAGGTTCAGTAGCCATCCATGGCCACACTTTGCAAGGTTACGCCCGCTGGAAACAACAGTGGACAACCGGCTGGTGGCTGGCCGCCAAACCGATGCTGGAATGGCAGACAGTGGAGATGCCGCTGGATGACTCCTATGAGCCCGGGCTGGAATTCTCCTTGGGCCGGGAATGGCAGCGGCATAGTTCCATCACCCTGAGCTACGAATTTCACGAACGTGTCTTTGACCGCCTGACTCCGACAGATGCTTTTGGAGTGGCTCGTGGCGAGGGCAGTTTACATTTACGCCAGCATCAAGTGCAGCTCGTTTATCGGCGAGATTTAGACCAAGATGGGCACTGGCGAGCGACCGCCAGAGGCGACTGGCTCCGGAATTCGGACAACGGCGAGGGCTTCTTCGATTACAACAGGGGCCGAATGGCCCTAGAATTGCGATGGCACCAAAAGCCTTGGGAAATAAAGCTTTCTAGCAGGGCTTCATACTACGATTATTCAATTCAACGCATCGCTGGCGCCGGCCGTGCAATGAGAGAAAAATTACTGACCGCTACCGGTCTGCAAGTGAGGCGTGAATTTAAACATGGCTGGTATGTCATAGCCCGTGGCGAGATCGAACACTCGCTATCGAATCAAGCGGCGGACCGTTACTCGGCCAGCTTGGTCAGCTTGGGTCTCGGATGGGGAAATTGATTTGAGCAAGACGCAAACAGTTAAAGTCTTATAATTCGGCACGGTATGCCTTTTGTGTCGCCAGCAAATATCAACAAGCAAAAGACAAATCATCGGCCACTGAACTGGTTGCCGGTGACAGCGGTATTGCTTGCTCTGGTCCTGCTCGCCGGAGCCATCGCCGCGGGCAAGTGGTATCTGCGCGGACGTCTACAAGCCCAAGCGGTCGATCGCAATGGCGAAGTGCTCAAGGCCATCACCGTGACGCAGTATCTCGCCGAGAAGGAAGTAGACCCGGATTTCTCGCTTGCAGAGCCAAGCTCACAATTTCAGATCTTGGTAAAGGCTGCCATCTTGGACGGGGTGATGGGAACCCGCCTGTTTGATGCTAAAGGAAATTTTGTCACCTCCTTCCCCGAATACGTCAAAGAGCGGAAAGTAAGTGAAGCCGAGTTGCGGCTGTTGCGCAACACCGATGCAGTTTCCCGCTACAACGAATCCATGGACCTGACGGATGAGTTTCTCTCGGACCCACGACGGAAGCGTTTACCTGTTCCCATCATGGAAGTGAGCATCCCGTTAAGACTGAATGACGATGAACCCATATTGGGCATCGCCCAGATCATCATCGACGGCCAGCCCATCGCCAAGGAATTCGCCACCTTGGACCGCACCCTCGGCATGCAGGCAGGGCTGCTCTTTCTGGTCTGCGGCGGTTTGATGACCGGCGCTCTGTCATGGGCGTTCGCTCAACTGGCGCGGGCCAATGCTGATCTGGCACAACGCTCGGAAAGCTTGCTCAAGGCCAACCAGGAACTGGCCATGATGGCCCGCACATCAGCCGTAGGTGCCGTCGCAGCCAATCTGATGCATGGCTTGAAGAGTCCCCTCTTCGGTCTCATCAACCTCTTCGGGGCCTGGCGCGCGGCGGAAAATGTGGGCGAGAAGGTGGAGTGGAGCACCGCAGTAGAAACCGCACGCCGTATGCAGAGCATGGTAAACGGGGTGATGGATTTCGTCCGTGATCAGGAGGGCTTGAGCAATCACGAGGTCTCCATGGAGGAGCTCCTAAACAGCATCGGCGACAAGGTGATGCCGCTGGCCGAGCAAAGCCGGGTGAAGTTCCTGCGGCAAGGAGAGGCGGACGCCGTGCTCTCTGCGCGCGTAGCCAATCTGCTGACATTGATCCTGGTGAACCTCATCCAAAATGCAATCGAGGCGACGCCTACCGGCAAGCAGGTCAGGCTAGCCGTCCGGCAGGAAGCCAAGGAAATCCAATTTGAAGTGATAGATGAAGGCGGCGGTCTTCGTCCAGAACTGGCCGGGCAGCTTTTTCAGCCGTGTGAGTCCACCAAGGACGGCGGCAGCGGTCTGGGTCTGGCCATCTGCAAACAGCTCGCCCGCCACATCGGAGCCGAGCTGGATCTTCGCCGGAACACGGCCAACGGATGTGTATTCGGTCTGACCTTGCCTCCGGAGTTGTTGCCGCAACATGACACTGTTACTTAGCAGAAAGCATCGTGACCGGAAGAACGCCCAATGGCCGTATGCAAGTGGGAAGCACAGCTGGATGTGCTCTGCTGTGGTGGCGTTGTTTGGGGTTTTGCATGGCGGTCTGCCTCTCTCTTTCCACTTCCGCACAGACATGGCGCTGGAGCAATCCCCTGCCCCACGGCGCCAATGTGGTGGATATGACCGAAAAGCTCGGCGTTAAGATCCAAGTAGGCGAAAGCGGCCAGTTATTTGCCTCAGATGATCTCCTGCTCTGGCAGGCCAAGCCGACTGGGGTCACTAATTCTCTTCGCGCAGTGACTTTCTTTGGCGAGCGGCTCATCGTCACCGCTGAGCGTGGACTAATCCTTTACGCTGACTCACTGGAGGAATTCTTTCCGGTCAGTCTGGGCACCACCAACTGGCTGGAAGCAGTTGCGGCCTCCGACCAAAGAATCGTAACCGTGGGCGATAATGGCGCGATCTACACCAGTACGGACGGAGCAACCTGGTCACAGGAAAGTTTGACGGGCGCCAACAGCGCCACCTGGCTGCGTGGAGTGGCTTATGGCGGCAGTTCTTTTGTAGCAGTGGGCGAGAATGGCTACATCGCGGTCGGCAACAATGCAGCGAAATCTTGGGCGCAAAAAAACAGCACGGTAAGCACACATCTGAACCGCATCGCCTATATCAACAGCAAATTCTGGGCTGTAGGAAATAACGGAACCATCCTCTCCAGTCCCGCTGGCACTACATGGACCAAGGTCACCAGCATCAGCATCACGAACAATCTGTTCGCCGTGACCGGCACCAACTCCTCGATTCTGGTGGCGGGTGACCAGATCGCTTTGCTGAGCGAAGATGGTGGTGCCACCTGGAAGAACCAGACCTTGGCAACGGATGTGGCACAACCAGCTCCGAAATGGACTTACTATTCAGCCATCCAGACAGAAGGCATCTACCTGCTTTCGGGTCGCAGCGGCATGACCTTGGAGGGCTTCAAGACAAACAGCACGGCTCAGGTCTGGGTGGAGCGGGATGATCCGCCGCGACAATGGTTATGGTCGGTTCATCGCATGCCTGGGTTTTATCTCGCCGTCGGCGACCGGGGTACCATCCTCTCCAGCTCCCGCGGTGTGAATTGGGATCTGGAGCTGACACCTGACGCGGCTACCAATTCCATCCTGCTCGGCGTCGGGGGCACGACTAATGGAGCCATAGTAGTAGGCAATAAAGGGACGATTCTTTTCAGCCCCACAAACTTTGTTTCGATCCTCTACACGAACAAGGATTTGTCGGTGACAAGTAATTTCCTGTCTACTGTGGGAACATTCTGGCAACCCGTCATCCCAGCCCCGGTGCTGGCGGATCTGCAAGGAGCGGGAGTGAAGAACGGCACCTATGTGGTCTGTGGTGGCACCGGCACCATCCTCACCAGTCAGAACGGGACAAACTGGCTCCCAAGCGTCAGTGGCTCCCTAGCCTTTCTTTCCAGTGTGGCCACCAATGCCGATACCTTTGTGGTGACCGGCGACCAAGGCACCATTCTGACCAGCACCGACGGCGTCATCTGGACACCTCGCTCCTCCGGCACAACAAGCTGGTTGTTTCGGGTGAAGAACCTCGATGAAACCTTTATCGCGGTCGGCGAGAACGGCAAGATTTTGACGAGTCCAGACGGCGCTACTTGGACACCGCGAACCAGCGGAGTGACGAACTGGCTGAACGATGTGGAGAAAGTGAACGGCGAGTATTTTGTGGTGGGCAATCAGGGCACATTCTTGCGAAGCAGCGATATGATCACCTGGACCGTAGCGCAGACGCCGACACGAAAATCACTTTTTAGCCTGGCGTGCACGGACAACCAGTTGCTCGCTGCAGGTGTGGAAGGAGTCATCCTGCGTATGCAACTTTTGCCTGACCTGACGCCGGTAAAATTTGCAGAGTATGGGAAAGTGCTCGATCAGAGTCTGTTTCTCTTCTCCGGAATGACAGATCAAAAATTCAGCTTGGACTCTAGCACCAATCTGGTGGACTGGTTGGAGGGTGTGACCTTCGAGATTGTTGACCGCTCAGGAACGTTGCTCATCAAGCAAATCACTGACACAAATTCCACCAATCGCGAATTTTACCGGGCCAGAATGGCACCGTGACCAAGCCTCCCTCAGCACGAAATTATATCTCCGGCTACTGCTTATATCCAAGGCGGTCGAATTTTTATAACAAATGAGATCTTCTCACGCTTGCTCTTTGACTGAAAAGCATGCACAACGAAAAGATGACGACCCGAGTAATGCTGGCTGACGATCATCACGTAGTGCGCGTTGGATTGCGCGCTATGTTCTCTCGTTTCCCCCAGATCGAAGTGGTGGGTGAAGCATCCAACGGTGCCGAAGCAGTTCTCGAAGCCCAACGCCTCAAACCCGATGTCGTATTGCTGGACGTACGGATGACCGATGGTGCCGCCTTTGACACCTGCCGGAAAATCTTGGCCATGGGCGAGAATGTGCACGTGATTTTCCTCACATCATTCGCTGACGATCACACTATTTTCGAAGCCATTTCTGCCGGTGCCGATGGTTATCTACTCAAGGATATCGCGCCGGAAGAATTGATCAAAGCCATCACCCAAGTGGCTGAAGGCCGCTCCATCTTGGACCCATCAGTGACTCGACGGGTGCTGGGCAGGGTCAAATCCGGAGCGGAAACTCCCGCGACCCCAGCAGGGCTTGAGATTCTTTCAGCGCAGGAGCTTCGTGTCCTGGCACTCGTCGCCCAAGGCATGACCAACAAAGAGATCGGCGTGGCGATGGGCCTAAGCGACAAGACGGTTAAAAACTATCTGAGCAATTTGCTCGATAAGTTGAATCTTTCCCGCCGTTCTCAAGCGGCTGCTTTCTACGTCCAAAATACCCTAAAATAGAACTTAATGGCTCTATATAATTAGAGCCAATTTTCTATCCCTTATGGTACTGCCAAGCAAGTGCCATACACCTTATTGTACATAAATCGGAGTGGCATCACTGCTGCTCTGAATGCAGTCGTGCAATTATACGACTGGATAATAAGGCCAATCCAAGCATTCATAAAAAATGAAGCTATCTGCACACCAATCCCAGACCAAATGGCATCATCACCAGGCCTTTACACTCATCGAGGTCATGATCTCAATGGCTGTGGTAGCCCTGATGTTTGTCTCGCTGTATGCTGGCATCACTCAGGGACTGGCAGTCATCGCAACTGCTCGCGAGAACATGCGTGCTACTCAAATCATGATTGAGAAGATTGAGCTTCTGCGGCTGTACTCCTGGGATCAAGTAAAGACTCCCGGCTACATTCCGAACGCTTTTGCCGAACGGTTGATGCCGAGCAACACAACCAATTCATCCACCTCAGCCAGCTCGGTCGATGGACTCGCCACACCTTCCGGGGTAGGCACCATTTTCGTTGGCACCATTCAGCTGGGATTGGCGCCCGTTAATCAGAATTACACCAATGCCATGCGGCTGGCCACCCTGACGGTGACTTGGACAAATGGCAATGTGCGCCGCTCCCGCAGCATGCAAACCCTCGTCGCCGAAAAAGGAATCCACGACTATGTATATTAAACCCAAAAGCCGTCGTGTCCTGGGAATGACTCTGGTGGAGATGATGATTTCTGTCGGGATCGGAGGAGTCGTTCTCGCGGCGGTTGCTTCCCTGTCTTTCTATACCGCCCGAAGCATGGCGGCGATGTCCAACTATGCAGACTTGGACCGGCAAAGCCGCAATGCGTTGGACCAAATGACGCTGAAGATCCGCTCAGCCACCCGGATGACTGCATTCAACTCCACTAACGTGACCTTCATCTACAATGGTCAAAACTTGAACTACAATTTCAATTCCACGGCCAAAACGTTGACCGAGACCTACGGTGGCTACGCCAAAGTCCTGCTGGAGGATTGCAATCAGCTACAGTTCAGCGTCTTCCAGCGCAATGTTCTCAGTAACTCTTTCAGTCAGGTCACCACTACCAGTACCAATGACGCGAAATCCCTCATCGTAACCTGGAATTGTTCCCGGTCTTTACTGGGCAACTTGATCAACTCAGAAAGCGTGCAGTCCGCCCGCATAGTGATCCGCAACAATCCTTAAGCAGTTATGATCATCAAACGTTCTTCCCGTGAGACTGGCAGCATGCTAATCATCACCGTGGTGATCTCCGGCATCATCGGCCTGACCCTCGCCAGCTATCTTTCCATGGTGCAGGCAAACCATCTGAATGTGGTGCGCTCGCAAACCTGGAACACCGCCATCCCGGCGTGCGAATCCGGCATCGAAGAGGCTTTGGCGCACCTAAACAGCATCGGCGATGCCAATCGGGCCACCAACGGCTGGACCCTTTCCAACGCCACCTACAATAAAACCAATACTGTCGGCGATACGCGCTATGAAGTCTCCATCAGCTCGGCCAATCCGCCAGTGGTCACCAGCCTTGGGTATGTCGCCGCCCCCTTGGGAAAAGGTGAAGTTTCCCGGGCCGTACGGGTGACCACCACCCGTGAGACCAGCGGCATGAAAGGCTTGGTCGCCAAGGGCAACATCAGTTTGGGACCAGGCAGTGTCGTGGACAGTTATGATTCACGCATAAGCCTGATATATAATCCCTCCACGGCAAATTCGAATGCCTTCGTGGGAGCGGTCGGCGGCAACATCTCAGGCGGAAGTATCATCAAGGGGGATGTGGCCACTGGGCCCGGCTTCACCATCACTTCGCCACACACAGGCAGTTCGGCGAATGATTTGAGCATGTCATTTCCGCCGGTTGGCGCGCCTTTCTCGGGCGGCTTTGCTCCCTCCGGAGGCAGCGTCACCGTGACTAATTTCAGTGTCGGAAGCACTACTTACACGACAAACGTGCTACCCAGTCCCTTTCCCGCCAGCGGCGTTATCACGAACACGGGGAGCTTTACGAATACCAGCCCACCGGCTTCTGGCGCATACACAACTCAAACCACTTCCGTGACCACTACCTCGTGGCCCGGAGCCACGGTTGGATCAATTGTCACAAATACGACTTCTATCACCGGAGCTAAAGACTATCCGGCAGCGGGAACTTTCTTAGGCTCGGTCGTCCAGACATCTTCGCCGAAACGTTACAACTATCTCCGGATCGACGACTACACCTACAACATCACCAAGTATGTGTATTCCACGACGACATATACCTATTCCACCTCAACCACGAACGCGGTGAGCACCACCACCGCCAGCTATGAATACGTCTTGGACACTGACAACTACGTCACGGATTCCATCAGCATGAGCGGCAACAAGGAAATACTGGTCAAAGGAGATGCCGTGCTCTGGGTCAAAGAGAGCTTGAGCATGACCGGTAACGCCCGCATAACTATTCTGCCCGGCGCCAGCCTGAAACTCTACGTGGGTGACGGTGCAGGCTCGGATGCCCAACTGATGATCGCCGGCAACGGCGTATTCAACCAGTGCGGAGACTCGGAAAAGATGAGCATCTTCGGCTTGAGCGATACGACCATCGTCAAGATGGCGGGCAATGGCGCGTTTGTGGGTACGGTCTACGCCCCAAGTGCCCAACTGCAAGGCAAAGGTGGTGGAAGTGATGTAGATGATTTCCAAGGTGCGGCTATCGTCGGTAGCGTGAGCTATAACGGCCATTTCAACTTCCACTACGACGAGAAGTTGGGCGACAATGGCGGTATGACGGAATGGAAAATCGCTTCATGGACGGAGTTTTAGGATGGAGCGAGTAAAGGGAATCGAATGAGCAATTGTTCATCGTGAATTTTCGCAACTATTCGTGCTGGGGCGTATTATGACGACCAGATTTTTGCCGCGTTCGAATGTTCAAACATCATCACAAAAAAATTTGCCATTAATTGTCATTAAAAACGGACAGAATTTACTTCGCCCCTAACTTTTCACCACTTATGGCGGAAAGAACTGCCATCAACGCACGGTCAGCCAAAACTCATCCACCTCTTTAACTACCAAATCCGAGTAACCCTGCGGCACTCCGTTATTCGTCCCCCGGCTGATCAGTTCATTTGAGGCCTTCTGGGTAATGTTCGCCTCCTTGTCTTTCACGCTGATGCTAAAGTGACCGCTGAACGGTTTCACATCCGACTTGGCGACCAATTTAAGCGTCACGTCACCACTCTTGGCTGGAATATCACCCGCTACCAGTGAAACCCCTTGGGGTAAACCGCTCGCTTCAAAGACCAGCTTGCCATCGTGTCCATGAATCCTCGTCACCGTGGCTTTCAATTCGTTGGTCTTGCCGGGCGCGAGATTGAAATTATTCACTGCGACTGTCGCCCGAAAACTGGGTTGCGCTTCCGTCACGGAAAGCCGGTAGATATAGTTGCTACCGCCTTGGCGCAGCAGGCTGGAGATGACGATGGTGAATTTGCCATCAGCTGGTGCGGTCCAGACGAGAGCGGGATCGGCGGAACTGTTCGCATCATCATTCTTCGCCAGCTCCTTGCCATTGGAGTCTTCGATACGAAGCGTGGCATCTAAGGGAAAACCAAGTTTATCCGATTGCACTGCTACCTCCCATTTCTGCCCTTTCTTGGATTCGAAGGCAAAGCGATCGACATCACCCAATTCTTGGATGCGGCCACTTAAGTGGCTTGGTATCTCGATAACTTGAAGCTCGTTTGTGGTGTTGTTTGGTTCTGCCTCAGTCAATTCCGGTAGCGAACCAAGGGGTATATCCAGCTTATTGAAGGAGGACAGGCGAACGGGGACGTTGGCAGCTGTCGGAGGCAGTGAAGCGGTCTCCCGACTTAATTTCGTTGAGCGGCCGTCTCCCGGCAGATTCCAACCATGAACATGAAGTTCAGCTTTGCTGCCTCGTTGGACACCGGTGGGATACGTGTAGTCCAGATAAGGTCCGGTGGTGAGGTGGAGCCGATAGATGTTGCCGGTGCCACCGTCGAAATTGATGGAGGAATTGGCAGGATAAGGAAAGCCCATCACCTGCACGACATACGTGCCGCTTGCGGGTGCCTGCCAGGCGAGGAAAGGGTCGAGCGTGCGGTTGCCATCGTGATTGTAAGCTATCTGCAATCCATTCGTGTCTGTGATGCGCAGCATGCCGTCCATGGTCGAGGCCAGCACATAAGCCTCGAGGGAAGCGATCAACCATTGGTCTTTCTCCAGATTGACGGCGAAGGAATCTACATCCCCGTTCTTCTCTAATCGGCCATTGATGATGACCGGCAGTTTCTCCAAGGCCTGAGGTTTGCTGAATTCATCGTTTGCCTCCTTCTCCTCCGCTTCGTTCGTATCACTGACGATGAAGTAGCGAACCGTAGAAGCGCCTTCAGCATTATACAACCTAACCAATCGGGGACCAGGCTCGGCATCTGAAGGAATGATCACGCTGAACCTGCCCTCGTCCCTCTCCGGCTTGAACTGGATGCGGGCATCATCGGTCCACACCTCCACCGGCCATGGGTCTTGCTTGCCGATGGCGGTGACGATGTTCGTCGTGCCACGTTGCGCCCCGGCCGGATAGAGATGCTCCATCACCGGTGCCGCCGCTTGAGCCGACATTGCACCAGCCAAGAGGCAGCACAGTGACAGCGCTCTGATGGACCACCCGCGCAACCTCAAGCGAAGAGCTCCTTCATCGGCTTGCCGCCATTGACAATCTGGATGGGGCGTCCGGTATTCGTATGCAACACGCGCGTGTGATCGATACCCATCTTGGTGTAGAGCGTTGCGGCAAAGTCTTCCGGTTTGTACACATTCTCGGCCGCGTGATAGCCCTTGGCATCCGTGGCTCCCACCGCTTGACCACGCGGCACACCCGCACCCGCCATGAGGACGGACATGGCATATGGCCAATGATCGCGCCCGGCATCCTTGTTCACCTTGGGGGTGCGGCCAAACTCGCCGAGCACCACCACCAGCGTGTTATCCATCATCCCGCGCTGATCCAAATCGCGGATCAGGGCAGCGACACCTTGATCGAAGCGTTTGTTAAAATCGCCCTTTAAGGTCTTGAAGATGTCCTTGTGATGATCCCAGCCACCGTAATAGACGGTCACGAAGGAGACCCCGACTTCCACCAAGCGGCGCGCCATCAGCAGACGTTGGGCAAAATCATTCCGGCCATAGCTCTCGCGCACCTTGTCCGATTCTTTCGCGATGTCAAAAGCCGCTTGAGCTTCTGGTGAGGCGACGAGGTTCAAGCCTTGCTCGTAGAATTTGTCAAAGGTCACCGTCGGGTCATCCGCCAGTTTGTCATTGATGCGCAGCATCTGGTCCAGCGATTTGCGGAGTGCCTGGCGGTTTTCCGCGCGGCCTTCACTGATATCGGAAGGCAATACGACATCGCGCACTTGAAAATTCTTACTATCCGGATTGCCACCGATGACGAACGGCGCGTGCTGGCCGCCGAGGAAGTTTGGTCCACCACTGCGCGAGACTTGCGGGAGGGACATGTAAGCCGGAAGCCCATTCCGCACCCCGCGGTCATAAGAGACCATCGAGCCGAAAGACGGATGGAACGTGACGAAGGCACCACAAGCCACCGGCACAGGCGTGGGCGCACCGGTCATCATGTAATGATTCCCGCCGCCATGGTTCGGGTCCTTGTGCGCGATGGAACGGATGATGGACATCTTGTCTGCCACCTTGGCCAACTCAGGCACGCACTCGCTGAAATGAATGCCCGGCACGCTGGTAGGGATGGACTTGAACTCGCCACGGATCTCGCTGGGCGCATCCGGTTTGGGATCGAAGCTCTCGTAGTGCGAAGGTCCGCCATCCAGCCACACAAGGATGCAATTCACCGGCTTCTTCGATTTAGTTGCAGGTGTGACGGCTTCAGCCGCCTGCAAACGGAGGATGTCGGCCAAGCCCAGCCCCATCATGCCCCCCAGGCCCAACTGGATGAAATCCCGTCGGGCCATACCCGCACAGTTATACTTCAGGCTGTTCATAATCTCAGAATAGTATATTGCCTGCTAAATACGCTAAAAATCAGACCAAAGGAAAAGGCTCTTCATTAGTTAATTTGCGAGTTTTTGCGATGCGCTCCCATTCTACTTTTGGGTAATGGCCAAAATTGACCAGTAAGCCCAGTTCAAATCCGGTAGCATTCAGGTAATTTAGTACCTGCGCCCGATGTTCATCGCACAGATTGCCTACGGCCTTGAGTTCCAAAATGATTTTACCATAGCAGACGAAATCAGGTTCGTAACCTTGCTGCAGTTTCTTTCCCCGATATTCCAGTTCTAGCTTAGGTTTCGGTACGGTTGGAATACCTAGAAATGCCAATTCAATCTCCATGCATTCCTGGTAAACCGGTTCAAGAAATCCGCATCCTTTGTCACGGTATACGGCGAAGCAGCCACCCATGATGGCATAACACTCATCACGATAAATCAGGTCTTCAACCTGTTTCCATTTTTCGCGTCCTTTGGCGTGTTTAGCGGGTGACAATTCCATGTTCTCAATGGTTAAACACGAATTCTGCCGAGTTCAGCAAGGCCCACAATACATCTTCTGCAACAGTCTGCGGAGTGACTCCTTCACCGCTGAATGCCTTCGTCGCAATCTGTTTTTCTTCGTCCGTCGGATAACGGCTTAACGCTGCAAGATAAAGTTCGGTGACTATCTCACCCGGAGACTTCTTGCTGTCCACAAGCTGCTTCACGCGGCCTTCTTTGGCGCTGAGCTTGGCCTGCAGTCCTTTGGAATTCATCATATGCAGGGACTGCACCACAGAAGTCGAAGCATCGCGTTCGCAGGGGCAATCGCTGCTCGAGTTCGGGCGGCTGAAGGCATCCATGAAGGGAGAATCAATCTTGTACGTCCAAGCCTGCTTGGCCAGAGAGCCGATGGGCATGCCCGTGTAATTATCCCGCACCCCGGTCACATCGACGACGGCATCCAGCAACACCTCGGCCGGCAGGCGACGTCGATAGGAGCGGGAAAAATTCTTGGTATCGGCCAGATTGTATTCGTTCGGCACGGAACTGAGCTGGTACACGTGCGAGTCCATGATGAACCGCATCAAAGCTTTCAGGTCGTAATTATTTTTCACCAACTCCTTGCCCAACGCATCCAGCAAAGCGGGGTTGGTCGGTGGATTGGAAGCGCGGAAATCATCCACCGGATGCACGATACCGCGACCGAAGAACTCGCCCCAGATGCGGTTGGCCACAGCTTTGGCGAAAAATGGATTCTCCGGATCCGTCACCCAATCAGCCAGGGCGAGGCGTGGATCTTGCTTGTCCGCGAGCTTGGCTTCCACACCTTCCGGCGGCTTGGGCTTCATGACCTTGCCGGTCACCGGATTCTTTACCGTGCCACCATCGGGTGAGTAATAGAAATATTCTGTACCTGCCGAGATGGGCGGCGAAAGCCCTGCTCCCTTGCGCTTCAGAGGACCGAAATATGCGGCGAACTGGTAAAAATCATCCATGCTCCATTTCTCATTCGGATGCTGATGGCACTTGGCGCATTCCAGGCGCACACCGAGGAAGATCTGGCTGAACATGGTGGTGAGATCCGCCGGTTCACGACGGTCACGATAGATGACGGTCGGCGCGTCTTTATGCGTGCTACCTTCAGCGGTGACGATTTCGCGCACAAACTGGTCGTAAGGCTTGTTGCTCCGAAAACTTTCGCGCACCCATTGATCCAGCAGATACACGCTCTTCACGCCGACGCGGTCAGGGTTGGGGCGAACGAGATCTGTCCACTTCGTCGCCCAATGATCGCCGAAGCTTTTATCGGCCAGCAGATGCTCGATGAGCTTGCTCCGTTTGTCCGCAGCTTGGTCGGCGAGAAACTCTTTCACTTCGTCGGGCGTAGGGAGGCGGCCGATGGAATCAAGAGAGGCGCGCCGGATGAATTCCTCATCCGTGCAGCGGGCGGAGGGCGCGTAGCCCATCTTTTTCAGCCGCTCATACACCAGCCGGTCGATCTCGTTGTTCAATGGCAAGTCCGCGTAAACCTTATCCGGCAGCAACCGGTCGGAGGGCACCGTGATGCGGGCGATGTCCACCAAGCCCATGAACCGGGCGATGATGACACCTTCACCGGCGGTCTTGCCCACGGTCACTTGGCCATGGTGATCCACGGTGGCCATCTCCTTGTCGTTGGAATCATACTCGGCCAAGGCGGTGACATCACGGGTGCTGCCGTCGGAATATTGGGCGAGCACCAGCAGCGATTGGTTTGCCTCCTTGCGATAGCGCCGCTCCGACGGATGCACTTTCACGCCGACGAGTACGGGTTCATCCGGATGCTCATAGACCATCCCCTGCTTGATCCATTTGGCGATAAGCTGGTATTCCGCCGAATCTGGCGTGAAGCGCTGGCCGCCTTCGTGGTCCACTTGCAGCGTGGCTTTCTTAAGTAACAAGCTTTCTTCAGGAAAGGCGGGAAAGACGCGGCGTCCGCGCTCTTCAAAAACTATCTCGTGGTAGTCGGCTTTCGGATCGTAAGCGAACACGGACATCTTGAAGCCGTTCTGGCCTTCCGGCTTGGCGTGACACCCGCCGAGACTACAGCCGGATTTCGTCAGCACCGGCAAAACATCGCGCGCGAAGCTCAAGGCCAACTCGTTCGTTACGGCTTCCACGCTCACGGGTACGGAAGTGGTCACGCCACCGGCAGACATCTTGATGACCGCTTCACCTGCCTGCACGGGCTTCACGCGACCGTGCTCATCGACCGTCGCGATGTCCGGCTTGGTAGATGCGAACTTGGCGCGGAAGGTGATATCTATCTCGAAACCATTGGTAGAAGCGCCCGTCAGGACCAGATGATGCGCGGCTTCACCCGTCTTCAACTCCAGCTTCTCGGGATAAGCTGTGATAGCGGTAAATTCAGGAGGCGGTAGAGGTGTCGGCGGTTTGGATGCAGGACTGCAGGCAGACAATAGCCAGGCCAGACTCAATGAGCCCAGCAACAGCGGCCAAGTTTTTGTCTTCAATTTTTGCATCACTCTTTAGTCGGCAAACTGGCAGTCACGGCTGGTTCCGGCGGCTTCAATTCCGCCCGTTGCTTGCCGCCAGCTTCCCAGACGTACGCTGAGCCTTTGATACTGCCAGTATAGATTAGCTTCGCTTCGGGCGCAGTGACCACGCAGAGCAGAGGCACTTCGATGGAATTGACCTTGCGATCTTTCGCGCCGCCAGAGCGTTCCGTGCCCACCTGGATTTGGAAATCCGTGAATGTCCGGGCCACGCCATCCTCACTGGAAGACACGAGCGTCTTGCCGTCAGGAGTCCAAGCCAGGCCGGTAATTGGGAATGCGTGCGTCGCGATGGCAATGACCTTTTGTTTGGTCGGCACATCCCAGACTTTGAGCTCCTTGTCCGAGCCGCCACTGGCCAGACGTGTGGCATCTTCATTGAAAGCAACGGCGAGCACATGGCCCGTGTGACCTTCGAACTGGCCTTTCTCTTTGCCGGTGGGCAATTCCCAGAGCCGCACCAGTTTGTCCGCGCTGCCCGTGGCCAGCAGTTTGCCATCGCGGCTGATGCTGCAGGCATAAATGGTGTCGCTATGCGCGGTCCACTGGTGTTTCACCGAGCCGGTGGCCACTTCCACCACTTGGATCAAACCTGCCTTGGCTGTTTCACCATAAGCCAGCACCAGCCATTTCCCATCTGGTGTGAAGACCGCACTGGTGACGCGACCTGCCAGTTGATTGGTCAAGGTGGCTTTGACCGTCCACGACTTCGTGTCCCACAGCCACACCTTTTTAAATTCACCGGCGGCGACCAAGCTGCCATCCGGGCTGATGGCCAGAGACTGCACGACATCGCGCGGACCGTTCAAAGTTTGGAGGAGAGGATGCTCGTTCTTTGCCGCATCATGGACGAACACGCTATTTCCGCGCCCCAAGACGAGCAGCTTGGCATCGCTGGAGAGCGCCAAAGCGAGCACGGGTTGATACAGCGAAGGTAAGGGACCGAAATCTTCCGGCACAGTTGCAGAGCGCGGAGCATTCAAGATGGATTCATCCCAAGCTGCTCCCGCATCCACCCATGCGCGCAAGGTGGCGATCTGTGGTTCCGCCAATTGTTTCTTGGGCGGCATGTGCGGGTCAGCATCGGGAGCGAGGGACTTGATGAGCGGGCTTTTGAGGCTGTCACCGGTGATCAAGGCGGCACCATTATCACCACCTTTGAGGGCCTGTTCACGTTTATGCAGGGCCAGACCGCCTTTTTGCTTTTCAGCGTCATGGCAGGCCAAACAGTTCTCCCGCAGCAACGTCATGGCCTTGGCCGTGTTTCGTTTCGCCACTTCTGCCTCTTCGGCGGCCAAAGCGACGTTCGCGAGTTGCCAGCATATCGCCAGCAGCAAGACGCAAAAACGATACATGTGCATTTTTAGATGTGTTTAAAGGCTTAGTATTCAATCTATCTCCTGACCGCCCAACATTAAAATGGCAAGATGAGGAGGGTAACTTCTAGCGGCCTGCTCATCTAGCATCGGACGCATCACCAGATCACGGGTGAGCCGATGAAGTTCCTAGCGTTATGTGACTGACCTGAGATAGTGGAGACGGAACTGGTCGCGGCGACGTATCGCAGTTACGGGCTGTCCACGAATGCGCTATCCGGGGGGTGGAAATCAGCGCGACGGTCGAGGGGTATGGGAACGGGCGGGTGCTCGGCTTGAGGGCGTTGCGGGCGGGATGGCCGAAGGGGGGGCAGAAACACCCCTACCCTGCCTCTTTTGTCGATGTTCTGGGCGCGGCCCTACCGCTTCAAATCATCCGCAATGGCCAAGAATTGTTCCAAGGCGGGTTCACGGTCGGCGGCGATCAGCTTGGGGGCGGGTAGTTTGTCAGATTCATCGAGTGCTTCGTCTTTTAGCCGGAAGATGTCCGGGGCCACCGTGTCGCGCTTAAGCAGTTCATCGTAGGTGGACCATTTGAACCGCTCGCTTTCTTTTCGGCTGTGCCAGCTCTTGGGATTGTAGCACGCCACAAACTCTTGCAGATAACTCCGCTTGAGCGTGTTTTCTTGGAGGTTGAAATGCAGGTTCGTGCGCAGGTCGTAGATCCAGAGCTCCTGAGTCCATGGCTTTTCCTCCGCTGGTTTGCAGTCCAAGAAGAAGACGTTCGTCTTAAGGCCTTGCGCATAGATGATGCCGGTGGGCACCTCTCGGCGGCTTTCTCCAGGGCACTCATCTCGTCGTGGTCTTTCGGCAAGTAGCCGCGACGGACAGCGAACTTGAACAGGGTGGCGATGAGGCGGCGGATATTGTTTTGCTTTCGCGGGGCTTTGCCGCGGCCGCGGATGTAGTCGTCAACCTGCTGACCGGTAACGCTGGAAATGGAAACCTGAAAACCATTAGCAAAATGGCCCACGCGTCACGGAGATCCTTGATGTAAACGTCGCTCTTGCCAGCGTCGGTTTTGGATTTGATGAGTTCGTCCAAGGCCCGACGAACAGTTCGCTGCGCGAGGCGGGTCGGGTGGCGCTTTAGGTAGAAATTGACCGCTCCCTTCAAGGGCACGTTCCCCGGCAGGCGGCCAGCTGATAGGCTAGAGTGAACTGCTCATGCGCACTCTTAAGCTCACGCTGGCCGGCCACAGGATGGGGCCGTTAGATACGGTTGATGGCGGGATAAATGGAGACGGAAACACTACTTTGGTTAATGACAATAGAGGCGGAGACAAACTTTTATCTGCGCGAATCTGTCCCGAGTCTGTCCCGTCAAGCTAAGAACAATTAAAAAACACCAGCAAACACTGGTGGAGGCGGCGGGAGTTGAACCCGCGTCCCAAGCAAAGCTACCAGTCACGACTACATGCTTAGCCCGGAATTATTGTCGGCTATGTGCTTGCGTCCGGACAGCGAAACACACTGCTTAGTCTGCATGATATAAGATTCGATTGAGAGTCGCGCAGTCTCCGCTTCAATCTACCCGTCTATAGCGTCCATCCACCGTAGTCGGGGTCCAGTGGCGGACGTCACAGCAACTTAGGCTGCGAGGGCCAGTTCTTCGTTGGCAACTAATTTTTTGACCTGATGATTAACGAGGCCAACAGATCATCCTCGGCATGCCGCTTCTGATGCGTTCACATGGTCGAAACCAGTACGCCCCCATGAGCCAGCACGGACAACATCCACTGTGAGAGGCGCTTCGTCAAGTGCCGCCCCAGTGGAAAGAAGCCCGAAATTCGTAATCCAAAAAACCGAAAACCACTTATTTGCTCAAGCCGCGCTCACTGCTGCGGGCGAACTGGAGCAGGTGCAAGACTTCGGGAAGCTTGGGCAACTCAGCCTCGATGCGCACCAGTGCATTACTGATGGTCAAGCCGTCGCGGAAGATGATCTTGTAGGCCTGCTTCATGGCACCTTGGGCTTCTTCAGTCACCCCATTACGTTCCATGCCCACTTTGTTCACAGTGCGAGTCTCAGCAGGATTGCCATCGGCCAGCATGTAAGGCGGCACGTCCTGCACCACCTTGGAGCAACCACCGATGATGGCCATGGTGCCGATGCGGCAGAACTGATGCACGGCTGCCAGACCGCCGATGATGGCGTGATCTTCCACCGTCACATGGCCGGCCAGAGTGCCGACGTTGGACATCACGATGTGATTGCCCAACTGGCAGTCATGCGCGATATGGCAATAAGCCAAGATATTGTTCTCCGAGCCGATGACGGTCGCATCGCCATCTGAAGTAGCGCTGTGGACGGTCACATATTCGCGAAAGGTGTTTTTGTCACCGATACGCGTCCAAGTCGTGCCACCCTTCCACTTCAGGTCCTGCGTCTTCAGGCCGATGCTCGCGAAGGGGAAAATTTCGTTACCGCTGCCCAAGGTGGTGTGGCCATCGATGACGACGTGCGAGTGCAGCTTGCAATCAGTCCCCAGCGTCACGTGCTCGCCAATGATGCAGTAAGGCCCGATCTGGCAGCCTTCGCCGATCTTCGCATTTGGATGAACCACTGCGGTGGGATGAATCGTCGTCATGGTCGGTTTATGGAGACAAGACCATGAAGGTCACTTCCGCCTCACTCACCACTTCGGCATCGACGCTGCAAACGCCCTTGGCCTTGCCGATCTTACCACGCCATTTGGTCAGCTCTACATCGATGACCAATACGGAACCCGGACGCACGGGCTTGCGCCACTTCACACTCTCCGCCGCCATGAAGTAGGCGATCTTGCCTGCGTTCTCCGCCTGCTTGAGCATGAGGATACCGGCAACCTGGGCGATGGCCTCCAGCTGCAGCACACCGGGCATCACCGGATGTCCGGGGAAATGGCCTTGGAAATACTGCTCGTTCATCGTCACGAATTTCTCGGCAACGATCTTGTAGCCATCGATCTTCGTGACGCGATCTACCATCAGAAAAGGATAACGATGCGGGAGCACCTTCATCACCTGCATGGTGTCGAGACAGGCACCGTCTTGAACGAGATTCTCGCTACCGCTTGCAGGCGCTTCTTCTTTGGCCTTTTCCTTGGCGGGAGCGGCGGGCTTGGGAGCAACCGGTTCCGGTGGCGGGGTGAACGTTTGGACCTGCACCAGCGGCTTGCGCATCTGGGCATGGATGAGCTTGGTCAACTCCACATTGCATCCATGGCTCGGCTTCACCGCGATGATGTGACCGATGACTGGACAACCGAGCAAAGTCACATCGCCCAAGATATCAAGCATCTTGTGACGGACAAATTCTTCGGGATAACGCAGCGGCTCAGTCGTCAACACGGCGTCATCACGGATGACCACAGCGTTCTCCAAGCTGCCGCCTTTGATCAGGCCGTTCTTGATGAGATACTCGATCTCCTCGAAGTAGCAGAAGGTGCGCGCGTGGGAGAGTTCCTTCTTCCACGTCTCCGGCGTGATATCCGTGGAAAAGAACTGCGTGAACCGACCGCCCTGCCCGGCACTCGTGCAGGTGATCTTCAGCGTGTCACTGGGGAAAATGGAGATGATGGTCTCACCACTGGCGAATTGCACCGGTTCCGTGACCTTGTAAGGCTCGCGCTTTTCGGTCTGGGTGACGGTGCCCGCCTGATCCAACAGCTGGACGTATTCACGGGAGCTACCGTCAGCGATGGGCGGTTCATTGGCATCGATCTCGATGATGGCGTTATCGATGTTATAACCCGCGAAAGCCGCGAGGATGTGTTCCACGGTGTGGATGCGCACATTGCCCTTGCCGAGCGTGGTCGAGCGGTTCGTATCCGTGACGTTCTCGACACGCGCCTCGATCTCCGGCTTGCCTTCCAAGTCCGTGCGGCGGAAGCGCAAACCCGTATTCGGCTCCGCCGGGAGGAAGGTCATCTTCACCCGGTTTCCGCTGTGCAGCCCTACACCCTCATAGGACACCGGCTGCTTGATTGTCTGCTGTTGTAACACGGCGAAAGATTAAACAGATGGACGGCGGGCAAAGCAAGCGGGCTTATGCAAAGGCCGAGGGGTGAAATTCGAGGAGCGAGACAGCTTTTCAGCCCATACCCGCCCCTCTTTTCAAGCCATTGGCCCGCCGGCGCAACCTGCTAGATCATGTGGCAGAACATGGCGTCGCGCAGCTTGGGCTCGAACCAGGTGCTCTTGGGCGGCATGATGCCGTCCGCATCCGCGATGCTCATGAGGTCCTCGATGCTCGTCGGGAACATGCTGAAGGCACAGGCGTATTCGCCGCTGTTCACCAGCTTCTCCAGCTCGGCGGTGCCGCGGATGCCACCCACGAAATTGACTTGCTTGCTCGTGCGCGGATCATCGATACCAAAAACCGGGGCGAGCACATACTTCTGCAACAAGGTCACGTCCAGTTTCTCGATGGGGTCCGTCGTGGCGGCGAAGTGAGGACGGAAATGCAAGGTGTACCATTGCCCGCCGACATAGAATCCCAGCTCATGCTTCCGTGTCGGCTTGGCCGCTCCCTGCGGCGTGATGATGAAGACTTGGTCCAGCTTCTCCATCAGTTGCTCGACCGAGTTGCCATTCAGCGTCTTCAAAACACGGTTGTATGGCAGGATCTGCATCTGGTTATGCGGGAAGATCACCGTGAGGAAACCAGCGCTGTGCCCTGCTCCTTTACGGGAAGTGAAGACACGACCAGCCGCGGCACTGCGATGATGACCATCCGCGATGTAGAGGAACGGAATCTTCGCGAACTCGGCCTCGATGAATTGGATGGACTCCGCATCCGAAATGACCCAAGCCGTGTGGCGCACACCGTCCTTGGCCGTGATGTCGATGTTCGGCGTCTCAGCCGTTTTCTTCGCCGCCAACTCATCGATAGCCGCAACAGCCTTGTAGGTGAGGAACACGGGGCCAGTCTGGGAATTCAGCGTCTCGATATGGCGCACGCGATCGTCTTCCTTGTCCGGGCGGGTGAACTCGTGCTTCTTGATGATGCCATCCAGATATTCCTGGCAGCTCGCGGCGGCCACGAGACCGACTTGGCTATGGTTGCCCATGATCTGGCGATACAAGTAGAAGCACGGCTGGGCATCCTGCACCAAGGAACCATTCGCGATCATCTTGGCGAAATTCTCGGCGCCTTTGGCATAGACCTCATCACTGTGAACATCCGTGCCCGGCGGCAAGTCGATCTCGGGCTTGCTGACGTGCAGGAAGCTCAGAGGATTTCCGGCGGCCATCTCGCGGGCCTCTTCCGACGACATCACGTCGTAAGGCAGTTCGCAGACTTGGGCAGCCAGTTCAGGTTTCGGACGCAGCGCAGCAAACGGTTTCAAAGTAGCCATAAAATGGACCGCGACCATAGGGGGGAAGCCCGGGAAACGCACGAAAAAAGTCAGGTGAAGCCCCGCCGAGCCACCCTCCTCCATCGCTCTAAATGCCGATGCACTTTTAACCTCATTTCCATGCAAAAGGGCTTGATTTCCAACTCCTTTCCATTCCAATAAGCACCCGTTATTGCTTAAACCAGAGCTTTTTGCATGGCGAAGGAAGAGCCCATTGAAATCGAAGGCACGGTAACCCAAGTGTTGCCGGGGACGATGTTTCGCGTCGCCCTGAGGACCGGTCATGAGGTGCTGGCCCACATTTCCGGGAAAATGCGCAAGCATTTCATCCGCATCAACGTCGGCGACAAGGTGAACGTGGAGATGTCCCCCTACGACCTGACGAAGGCCCGGATCACGTTCCGGCATCGGTAACCCTGAAGCCGTCACATAATCGTCCTCGTCCTCGATTTCCCCCGCTCTGGACATTGAGCGTTGAAAGTTGGACGCTGAACTTTTTCCCCGTCCCCTTTCCACACTCTCAATTCATAATTCTGTATTCCCTTGAAGATTACTCCACAAACGATTGAGGAAGTTGCAGCCTCAGGATTCGAACTAAATGCGAACAATATAGAAGATCACTAATTGTTGGTTGATAACTACAGCGTTGGACTATTTTTCCAGATACATTGATTTTGATAACTTGAGCATCAAGAACTATCGCCCCTTCAGGGGCGCTCATCAACTCTTCATATGCCCTCTCTATTAGCTTTGGCAATATCTCCCCGGACAATTCCGGCATCTGAACCCGAATTCCCTCTCTCCCCTTTTTGTAAACTTCCTTATACACCACCAACTCACCATCTCCACCAATATGATAGATATAATTAGGGTAATCCGGCCCCGAAAGCAGGGATACAACCGCGATTTCCCTCGAAGGCGCCAACCGCTTATCAGCGCAGCCAGAGAGAAAAGCTATCGCTACAATTAAAAATATTTTCCCCATAAAACGGCACTAAAATGATCCATTTTTCGACAACTCGATCAACTCCTAAAAAGTTGCGGCCATCTGGTGTAAAAGGGTCCCGCACATTGTAATATTGCCGGCCAAGACCAGCCCTCCCCCGCTCATTCGCAATTTCAATCCGGCCCTCCGGCATCAGCTCCATTGCTCTGGTCAGGCTGTTATTACCCCACACCCTCCGCCTTTTCCCACCACCATCAAGCCGCTCCAACACGGCAAATGCGCCATGACTGTCCACTCCGCCAGCTCTAACTCTTCGTTAATATGTTAAATCATCGAATCTTTAGCACCTGCATCTTCTATCGCGTCACCTGTCGATTCACCAATCGCCTTTAACAACTTCCCCTCACGCCCACATCTCGCCCGGACTGTCGCTTTCCCCTTCGGGCACACGCATCTCGAATTTCGGTATCCGCACGACGACAGCGTTCCCCTCTTCATCTTGGCCCAGATACGCGCCTTCAGCGGCGGCGTAGCGATTGGCCATCAGGTGGAAGCTGTTGTAGGAGTAATTATCGCCGGGGATGATTGTTGGTGTCTGCCCGACTACGCCATCTCCCTCTACGACGATGACGTCGTTGGCATCGTCTTTGATGACCCATTTGCGCCGTTCGATGGTCACCACCTTCTCGCTGTCGTTATGGATGGTGACGAAATAGACGAAGCAATGCGGGCGGTCCGGTGGCGCGGAGGGATGTCTCGTGTAGACCACTTTGTCCACCGTGACGTGCAGGCCGGGAAGTTCTTTGGGTGATGGTGTCGGCATGTTGATTTCGTTGCGAAAGAGTGTGGCGCATTCATCACCCATGGCAATCTCGGACTCAACATCTGAAGCTGATTACATTCGCAGTGGAATTTTCCACCGACTCCACACTCGACATCATCCGTACGAATTTCCATCCTGACGGCATGCAAATCCAGTTCCTCGGGGCCACCCGTACCACGACGGGGTCCCAGTTTTTGTTGGAGGTGAACGGGCAGCGGATCCTTTTGGAATGCGGCCTGTTCCAGGGGCGACGCTCAGACACGCTGGAGCGCAATCGCAATTTCAAATTTGATCCCTCAAAGATCGACTGCGCCATCCTCAGTCACGCGCATATCGATCACTGTGGCAATTTCCCGAACCTGTGCAAACAGGGCTTTCGCGGGAACATTTATTGCACCTTCGCCACGCGGGACCTGGCCAGCATCACGCTGGCGGATTCGGCCAAGATCCAGCAATCGGACGCGCAATTCGTCTCCAAGCAACGAGCGAAGAAAGGCCAGTCCGCCGTGGAGCCGCTCTATTCCATCGAGGATGCGGAGATGGCCACCCGGCAGTTCGTGTCCTTCGGCTATGACCGGCCCATGCCGATCGCCGATGGCGTCACGCTGACTTTCAAGGACGCAGGTCACATTCTCGGCTCCGCCCAAGTGGTGCTGGATGTGCGCGAAAACGGGCGCAAGTTCCGCTACCTCTTCTCCGGAGATGTTGGCCGCGGTGATGACGATATACTGCGCGATCCAGAGCCGGTAGAGGATGTGGATTTTCTCCAGATCGAAAGCACCTATGGCAACCGCAGTCATACGGCGAAGTCCGGCAGTTACGACAAGGTGTTGGAATTGGTGAAAGAGACCATTGAGAAGAATGGGAAGGTCATCATCCCCGCCTTCTCCGTAGGGCGCACGCAGGACATCGTCTTTGCCCTGAACCAATTGACGGAAGAAGGTAAGCTGCCGCGCATCCCCATCTTTGTGGACAGTCCTCTCAGCGTGAATGCCACTGAGGTTTTCCGGCTACATCCGGAGTGTTTCAACGAGAAAACTTACGAGTTCCTGCGGGAAAAGAGCAATCCCTTCGGCATGGAGAACCTGACTTACATCCGGCAGGTGGCGCAGTCCATGAAGCTGAATGAACTGAAGGAACCGGCCATCATCATCAGCGCCTCCGGCATGTGCGAGGCGGGTCGCGTGCGGCATCATTTGAAGAACCATATCGGTGATCCGAGCACGTTGGTGCTCTTCATCGGCTATTGCGCGGAGCATACGTTGGGCGCGCAGATCCGTTCAGGTCGTGACCCGGTGAACATCTTCGGTGAGCCTTGCAAAGTGCGAG
>JAURFH010000003.1 GCA_030834415.1 Verrucomicrobiota bacterium
AATATCAAGATGTCATCAGCGACGAAAGCATCGCCAAACTCTCCATCGTGGGTGTGGGTATGCGCAGCCATTCCGGTATCGCCGCGCGCATGTTCGAGACGCTCGCTACTGAAGCGGTGAACATCCAGATGATCTCAACCAGCGAGATCAAGGTCTCCGTGGTCATCGACCTCGCGAAAGGTGAAGACGCCTTGCGCGCCTTGCACAAAGCCTTCATCGGCTAAGCGACATCTGTCGTCATCCTTTGAGAAGGCTGGTCATCATGACCGGCCTTTTTCTTTTTCGTGGTCGCCCAAGCTATGCAATATAGTTGAGCATGGAATACTTTCCGCTATGTTACCCGCGTCAGCTATCCGTAAAGCAAAACTTTCAGCTATGAAATTCCGTCATCTGTTTTCCTCCTTGGCCGGCGTCACTTTTCTGGCATTGGTGACTTCCGCCGCCGCCCAGTTCGCAGGCCCGGGTCGCGGCAGTGGCACCTCTCCCGCGGCAAACCCTGCACTGGCCAAAGTCTTCGGCCAGCACACCTCCTTTTCCGCCAACGCCCAGATGAAAGTGATGGATGCTTCCGGTAAAGAGACCATGAGCGGACCCATCACTTACAAACTGCTGGAAGGCAACACTTATTGGAGCATGGACATGAGCCAGATGAAAAGTGACCAGCTTCCTCCGCAAGCCCTCGCAGGCATGAAACAGATGGGTATGACGGAAATGGTGATGGTGAGCAAATCAGACGCGAAGACCATGTTACTCATCTACCCAGGCTTGAGTGCCTACGCAGAGGTTCCCGTCCCGAACGAAATCCCCTCCAAAGAAAAGACGGATATCAAGGTCGAAGCGTTGGAAGAGGAGACGGTGAGCGGCCACAAATGCCAAAAGAACAAAGTCACCGTCACCCACGCTGGTAAGAGCCAGCTCTTTTACACTTGGGCAGCGAAGGATTTGAAAGACTTTCCTGTCCGTGTGGAATTCTCGGATGCCAACACCAAGGTCCAGATGGATTATACTGATATCAAATTGGAAAAGCCCGATGCCAAACTTTTTGCCCCCCCCACTGGTTTCACGCGCTATCCCAATCTGCAAGCCATGATGCAAGGTGAGATGATGAAGCGCATGGGCACTCCACCTGCCCCCAAATAAATCCACACGTGAGCCCGGCGCTGTAGCCCGGTCTAAATACTCATGCACCGGCAAACCCTCTATTGGTTGATTTTGCTCGGGGCACTGCTGATCAATCGACCAGCCAGTGCCCAGAGCGTCAACGCTCTTAGCCAGCAGGTGCCTTGGGTGGCAGCAGCCCTGTCGGAATTCTTGAGTGATTCGCGCTCCCTCGTAGCGCGCATGGAGGTGCAGCTGCCAGCTGAACCCGGCGAGAAACCCATCGCCTTGCCCTTCACCATCGCGATGGATCAAGGTCAGATGCGCCTCGATCTACGACTGGCGGATATCGGACAGGACTTGCTGCCGTCCGAATTCTTGGCCCCCTTGAAACAAGCCGGCTGGGATCGCGTCCAGATGATTTACCACCCCCAAGCCCCCACCCGTATCGTGATTCCCGCGGAGAAGGCTTACGTGGAGTTCCCCAAATCGACCGACAGTCCATCTAAGACTGAAAACGAAGCCATGCTGAAACTGGGGCGCATGGAAAAAAAGCTCCTCAATATCGAGTCCGTAGACGGTCACCCCTGCCGAAAATATCGCCTGACCAGTAAGGAGGGTGCGCAAGTGGAAGAAGCCTATGTTTGGGAAGCCACTGATTTGAATTCGTTACCGATAAAGTTGTCCGTGAAGACGGAAGGCCAGCTTTACACTTTTCAGTTCCGGCAAGTCCGCATGGGTCGCCCTGATCCTCGTGTGTTCGGTATCCCGACCACCTATCGGAAGGCATCCAGCGCTCAGGAACTGCTTGCCGGCGTGCTACTTAAGTCGATTGGCTCGGGCCAGTCCCCTTTCTCCCTCGCGGAGTAAAAAAGAACGGGCACCGCCACCGGTGCCCGCCCAACCAACCAACCTATTTTCCAACCAAACCAACTAACGATAACTATGACGCCCTAAGTAAGGTTTTCATTCGAAGAAATAAAAAATAGTGGCCGCTCCCTCAGTTTGTCCCCTCTGTTCGCCTTTTCCAACCCGTTGTCTCTTTTTGCAATTTGCTCCCTCGCAAGATTTTCCATTCCACTACCGGTCAGCTTGGGTTAGCCTGTTAAGCAATGCGTATTCAGAACCTGAATCCTGACCGAAACATTGGCGCGAGCTCGTGGTTTGTTGAGTTTGAAAACCACAACCTCTTGCTGGATGCCGGCACGCACCCCAAGTTCGAGGGCAAAGAATCCCTCCCGCTCTACAATCTTTTGCAAGGCAAGAAGTTGGATGCCATCGCCATCAGCCATTGCCACCATGATCACGTCGGCTCCTTGCCTGTCGCTTTAAAGCACTTTCCGGACGCCCACGTGTTGATGACCGAGTTGAGCTATTTCCTCGTGGAACGCGTGCTCCACAATTCCGTTAACGTGATGATGCGTCAGAAGGAAGAACTCGGCATCCGCGAATATCCGCTCTTCACGCACGATTACTTGGACGAGATCGCTTCCGTGTTCCAAGGCTTCAAATACAACCGCGCGATTGAGTGGGCTTCCTTCCAGAAGACCCGCTCGGGCTTCACCTCGCCGACCCTAGAATTTTACGATGCAGGTCACACGCTCGGCTCTGCTGGCGTCATGGTCCGCGGTGCCAAGGAAACCCTCTTCTTCACCGGTGACGTCTGCTTCCAAGATCAGACCATCCTCAAAGGCGCTCGCTTCGAGGATATCAAAGCCGATGTGCTCATTCTCGAGACCACGCGCGGTAACCGCGATGTCCCTGCAGGCATGACCCGAGAGACCGAGCTCAAACGCCTTGGTGAAGCAATCATTAAAGTCCAGGAACGCAAAGGCTCCGTCCTGCTCCCCACCTTTGCCCTTGGCCGCACGCAAGAGATTCTCGCTTTCCTCGCCCTCCTGATGAAGGAAGGAAAACTCAAGCACCAGCCCATCTATATCGGTGGTTTAGGCCGCGTGTTCACCGAGATCTACGATTTAGAAGCCCACCGCGCCCATCGCAATCACAGCAACCTGCAACTGCGCGAAACGCTCAACCTGAACGTGCTCGACCGGAAACAGATCGATAAGATGAAGAACATCGGCAGCCGCATCTATGTGGTGACCGCCGGCATGATGAGCGAGAACACCGCCGCTCACGATCTCGCCATGCGCATGGCTGGCCAGGAAAACGACGCCATCTTCTTTGTCGGTTACGCGGACCCTGATACCCCCGGTGGCCGTATGCGCGCCGCTCCAAAAGGCGAACCGTTCTTATTCAGCCCCAGCGGCGGCGAACTGACAGTGAACTGCGAATTGGAATCTTTTGACCTGACCGCTCACGCCAATCGCGATGAACTGTTGGATTTCGTGGGTGAAGTGGAGCCACACACCGTCATCCTCGCCCACGGCGATGACGAATCCCGCGCTTGGTTCGCCCAAGCCATTAACCAACGCCACCCCAAGATCAAGGTTTTGCAGCCTAGCCCCGGTGAGGCGGTTGAAGTCTGATTAGAGCCACCCTACTTTTCCTATACAAACCGCCGGCCAAAAGCGGGATAGGCAATTTCTGTTGTATCCACAGCAAAAGAGTGCCTTCTAAAACTCTGAACGCTTTGGCAGATTACGTGTCATAGTCATCAGCAATTAGATGAAATCCGAGCACCATGCCAAAGACAAACCAGCGCCGAAATGGCGTTTGTGGGTCGTGCTGGCTTTGTTGGTCGCCCAGATTCCTGGCTTGATACCCCTAGTATGCGCTAGTGTTGCTTGGATTGATGGTGAGCATCGGGTGGAACTTGATTCAGGCAGTGAAGGTTACCAACTCGTATTGCACCATGATGCCAATGCTGCTCCTGGCTCAGAGTATTATTATCGGCACCAGCATTGCTTGCTGAGCCGTGCTTTGGTGGCCTTGGCCAATCCGGACTCCTCCAATACACCCGATCATATCCTGTCTTTTCAGAGTGGTTCCCAAACCGAAAACCTCAGCCAGCTAAAGCTGCTGCCAGAAACCAGCTTGGCAGCACTGCTGCCGGAGATGGTTTTAGTCGGTGAAGTGGCTCTGGGTGACGAAGCCAAAGCATTGGTCCGCTCGCAACCTCCCTGCTTTAGTCGGCCGCCGCCCTCAGCTGCCGCCACCGCTTTCATCGGTCAAACGGTTCTCTTGATCTGATTCCCCTCCGCTTCTCTACCAGCCGGACAGGCATGGTGTTAGCGGGCCCTCATGTCTTCCGGCTTCCTGTTCCTCAGGTGAATCCCTCGCGATTCCCAGCTCCGCAAAAAACTTGAACCATTTCGTTTGCCGGTATGAAAAAACTTTTATTGCCACTACTTGGAATCTGCCTGTCCGGGCTGTGTCTCCCCGCCGTTTTTGCAGAGGCTCCGACCACTTCCATCACCACCCTCATCACGGAAGCGGTGAAAGACAATCCTGAGATCCAATACTACCAAGCAGGGATAACCTCCGCCCAGGCTGGTCTGAAATCAGCCACTCAACTTGCCCAGCCGGAACTGAACGCCGAATTGGGCTATAAACACTCTCGCGATAACACCGGCATAAGCGGTGATGGCGTCGCCTGGTCTGTCTCGGTGATGCAAACCTTTGAATGGCCTGGTCGCATGGGACTGCGCAAAGCCATTGCCAACTACGACATCACTCTCGCCGAACTGGGGCTGGCACAATTCCGCTCCGAACTCGCCAACCGGGTACGCCTGACCGCCTGGAATCTCTGGGCCGCCCGTCAAAAACTCGATACCGCCCGTACCGTTCAGCAACGTTTCAGCGACCTTCGCGATGTCTTGATCCAACGAGATCCCGCCGGCATCACCCCCGCCTTGGAACTCCGCGTGATCGAGGCCACCGAACTGATGCTGCGCAAGCGCGTCACCGATGCGGAAGTCACGTTACATTCCCTGCGCACAGAACTGAACCTGCTCCGGGGCAAACCGGCCGCTGAAGAGATCGCCATCGAAAACGCCGCGGTAGCCTTGCAGACATTGCCACCGCTGGGTGATCTCCTCGCTCAGGCACGTACCAATAATTTTGAGCTCCTGCTCAAACGCGCCGAACTGGTTCAACAAGGCTTCAAAGTCGATTTGGCCCGCAATGAACGCTACCCGGCCGTTTCCTTCGGCCCGGTCATGTCCGAGGAACATTCACTGGGTCGCGACCGCATCATCGGCATCGGTCTCACCATGCCGCTGCCCATCTGGCGACGTAACGCCGCCAATGTGGACGCTGCCACCGCCCGACGCACCCAGGCAGAGGCCCTGCTGAATGTCACTGTCAGGGATATCGAGCAACGCTTGACGCGTTACTCCCAATCCTACGCGGCCAGATACGCCGAGATACATCTCTGGGCCGAGAACTCCATCACCGAGTTCGAGAAAGCTGCCGCGCAAGCGGACCGCCATTACCAGCTCGGAGCCGTCCCGGTCACGACCTATGTAGAGTTGCAGAAACAATACGTAGATGCAGTGGATTCCCTCTTGGACCTACAAGCTGAAGCGATGCAATCCGCCAGCGAACTGGAACGCGTGACCGGAGCCGAACTCCATCTGGTCAGCATCAAGTCCCCCGTGTCATCAACTCGCAAATAAGGGAAGACCATGATCGATCGCATCCTAGAGTTTTCCCTGCGCCAGCGCGTTTTCGTGCTGCTGGCCACCGCAACATTGCTGGGCGTGGGCATCTACTATGCCCGCGAACTGCCCATCGACGCCGTACCGGACATCACCAGCCCACAAGTACAGGTCAACACGGAGGTAGATGTATTGGCTCCAGAGGAAGCGGAGAATCTGGTCACCCGGGTCATCGAGCAGGAACTGGCCGGTCTCCCGGGCGTCACTGATCTGCGTTCGCTGACCAAATACGGACTCTCCCAAGTGACTCTCCAGTTTGAAGATGGTGAGGATATCTACCGCAGCCGCCAGCTGGTTGCCGAGCGCCTGCAAAATATCCGCCAGCAACTCCCCGCTGGTGCCGAGCCACGGCTGGCGCCGATCAGCACCGGTTTGGGCGAGATCTTCTATTACACCCTGTCGTGGCAAAAGGGTGCCACCAACCGGCCTCCTGATGAATCCGAGTCCTTGATGCAGCTTTTCGAGGCCCAAGAATACGTGGCCAAGCCATTCCTGCGCAGCACACCGGGCGTCGCGGAAGTGAACGCCATCGGCGGTCTGGTCAGGCAGTACATCATTGAGCCTGATCCGGAGAAACTTTTCGCCGCCAACGTCACCTTTGAAGAACTGGCTGAGACCATCAGCCGAAATACCTCCAACGGTGGCGGTGGGATCATCAATCAAGACGGACGCAAGATGATCGTCCGCTCCGTGAGCAAGGCCCAGACAGGTGAAGAGCTGGGCGCCCTGCCTGTGAAATTCGCTGGCGGTGTCCGTCCGGTTCTCGTCAAAGACCTGGCCGCAATACGCATCGGCGCCGCTCCGCGGATGGGTGCCGCCACCTCAAATGGCGAAGAAGCCGTCATCGGCTCGGTGATGATGCTCGCGGGCGAGAACAGCCGCGTGATCGCCCACCGCGTTCAACAACGTTTACAAACCCTGATCGAACGCCTGCCGCAAGGCATCACCGCCGAAGTGCAGTACGACCGCTCCGATCTCGTGGACCGCACGGTCGCCACAGTGAAGAAGAACCTGTTTGAGGGCGCCATCTTCGTCGTCGTGGTCCTCCTGTTGCTCTTGGGCAATGTTCGCGCGGCTCTCATTGTCGCCGCCGCCATCCCGTTGAGTTTCCTCTGCGCCATCATCGGCATGAACCGCCTCGGCATCTCCGGCAATCTCATGAGTCTGGGTGCAGTGGACTTCGGTCTGATCATCGATGGTGCCGTGGTGATCGTGGAGAACATCGTCCGTCAGATGGCCCATCGACAGCAGCACTTGGGTCGCGCCCTCACTCATGAGGAACGCATGCACACCGTCCTTTCGGCCAGCAAGCAGGTCGCCAGCCCCATGTTCTTCGGCGTCATCATCATCACCATTGTCTACGTGCCCATCCTCGCACTCACCGGTGTCGAAGGTAAGATGTTCAAGCCCATGGCCGTCACGGTCATGCTCGCACTCGGTGGAGCGTTAGTCTTGGCGCTCACCCTGATGCCAGCGCTCTGCTCGTTTCTGCTGCGCGGCAAAGTAAGCGAGAGTGAGAATTTCCTGCTCCGCTTCGCCAAGCGCGTTTACGAGCCCACCTTGAACTGGGTGCTGCGGTGGCGCTGGCTGGTGTTCGGTGGTGCTTTGGCTCTGTTCCTATTTTCCGTGAACATCTTCAACCGTCTGGGTGCAGAGTTCTCGCCCAAACTCGACGAAGGTGCGACGACCATGATGCTCTACCGTCCCGTGGGGCAAAGTCTGGAAGCCTCCCTCGCCGCTCAAAAGCAGATCGATCATCTCATCCTGGAAAAATATCCAGAGGTATCCCGCGTGTTCTCCCGTATCGGCACCGCAGAGGTTGCGACCGACCCGATGGCTCCTAACGAAGCGGATTTCTACGTCTTCTACCATCCCACCAAAGAGTGGCAGCCGCGCAATGGCCGCGTTCCCACCAAACCCGAGCTGGCTGATATGATCGGCGAGACCATCAAGCAAGGCGCTTTTGAGTGCGATGTCATGGTCGCCCAGCCGATTGAGATGCGGTTCAACGAGATGTTGGAAGGCATTCGCGCCGATCTCGCCGTCAAAGTGTTCGGGCCAGATTTCGATGTACTCGAGAAAACCGCCGCCGAGATGAAGACCGTGCTCGAAGGTCTGCCCGGCGCTACCAGCGTGGAGTTTGAGACCGAAGGTCGCCCACCCATCCTTACTCTAGCAGTAAAACGGGATGAACTGGCCCGGCGCGGCATCAATAGTGACGCCGTGAACGCCGCCCTTGCGACTGCGGTTGCCGGCCAACCGGTCGGCACTCTTCAGCATGGTTTGCGGATCCATGATGTCATCGTCCGTTTGCCCGGCGAATTGCGCGAACGAGTGGACCGCATCAAGGAACTTCCCGTCAGGGTGGGAGAATACGGTCTCTTGAAACTGGGCGATCTCGTCCAGTTCGAGACGATTGAAGCCGTGGAACCCATCCGCCGTGATGATGCCAAACGTCGTGCCGCTCTGATGGTCAATCTGCGCACCAAGGATATTGAAGGCTGGGTGCGCGATGCCCGCCGCCTCGTGAAGGAAAAGATCACCGTGCCAGATGGATACACCATCGAGTTCGGCGGCCAGTTTCAACGACTGGAAGCAGCTCGCGCCCGCCTCATGATTGTAGTCCCGGCTGCTCTCACCTTGATCTTCATCCTGATCTTCATGGCCTTCGGCAGTATCCGCCAAGCCGCCATCGTTTACACTGCTATCCCGCTAGCACTGACTGGCGGCATCTTTGCCTTGTGGTTTCGGGATATGCCCTTCAGCATCACTGCCGCCATTGGTTTTATCGCCTTGAGCGGTGTCGCCGTTCTCAATGGTGTCGTTCTGGTCAGTTATTTTAATGAACTGCGCGAACAAACCAGTGATGACGTGAGGACTTCCGTGATTGAAGGATCACTGACCCGCCTACGTCCGGTCTTGATGACGGCGATGGTGGCCGCCTTGGGCTTCTTCCCCATGGCCATCAGCACCGGTGCAGGCGCCGAGGTCCAGCAACCGCTCGCGACCGTCGTCATCGGCGGCATTATCAGCAGCACCTTCCTCACCCTGATCGTCCTCCCCGCCCTTTATTGGACCGTGGAGCGTGAAAAAAACGCCCCCACCTCCACCAAGAACTAAGTATTACCATAATGAACTTGATTAAGAAACTTCTCCTTAAGCGACCGCGCCTAGCCATGTCCTTGGCCAGCGCACTGGTCCTGCTGGTCGCATTTACCATATTACGCATGGCACTGGCGCTCATGTTCCCACCCGCCACACCGGTTTCGGCGGGGGCCTGGGTGCTCACTTTTATTGTGGGGTTGCATCTGGATGTGGTCATGACCGCCATCCTGCTCCTACCGCTGGCCATCTGGACCACCATGTTGGCTAAGCGCGATTGGTCCACTGGCTGGCGGCGTATACTGATGCTCATTGCATTCAGCCTGGGCTGGAGCATCCTGATCTTCAACCTGGCTGCCGAAGGCTTCTTCTTTGAGGAATTCCAATCGCGCTACAACACCGTGGCCATTGATTATCTCATCTATCCGCATGAAGTGTTCGTCAATATCTGGGAGAGCTACCCAGTGGTTTGGATTGTTTCTGCGTGCTTGATCGCAGGCATCTCCGTTACCCTATTTATCACCCGTCTGGCCAAACCCGGTTGGTCAACTCCTAAGGATTACCGCGCTGGCATCGGTTGGGCTCTGGCCGCCGTGGTCTTGGGCTTCAGTGCCGGCCGACAGGAAAGTCATGTCAGCGATGAACGCTCCGTCAATGAACTTGCCGGCAATACGTTCTCTTCGCTCCTCTACGCCGCCACCACGCGGAATCTCGATTACGCCGCCTTTTATCCCACCATGGAGCGTGATGAGGCATTTCGTCGCGCCAAAAAGATCGTCCTTAATCCCGGCGAATCCTACACCGGCGGAACCCATGATCTCTGGCGCAAAGTTCCCGGCGATCCGTCTCGCCCCAAGCTCAATGTCTGCCTGTTGCTCGAGGAAAGTCTCGGCTCTGAGTTTTGGGGCGCTTTGGGACGTAAGGAACCTTCCCTAATGCCACTCATGGACGAAGTGGCCACCAAGGAAGGCTGGCTCTTTGATAACATCTATGCCGATGGCAACCGCACTATCCGTGGTTACGAAGGTGTCTTCAGCAGCTTCCCGCCATTACCTGGAGATTCCATCGTCGCCCGCGACCGCACGGAGAATGTCGAGACCATCGCGCAAGTGCTGGGCCGCGACGGTTACGAGACCATGTTCGTCTATGCCGGCCGCGGGGTGTTTGATGGCACTGGCAAATTCGCGAAATCCAATGGCTGGAAGAGTTTCTTGGAGCTGAAAGATTTCAAAGAACCCACCTTCACGACCGTCTGGGGCGTATGCAATGAAGACCTCTATGATCGTCTGCTCGTGGAGATGCGGGGCTATCACGATGCAGGCAAGCCCTTCCTCATGACCAGCATGTCCGTCTCCAATCACAAGCCCTACACCTATCCCGCCGGGCGTATCCCCGAGGCCCCGAACCGCACGCGCACGAACGCCGTGAAGTATTCCGACTACGCCCTTGCTCGCTTTTTTGAGCAGGCCAAAAAAGAACCGTTCTGGAAAGACACCATCTTCGTGGTCGTGGGCGATCACGGCGCTCGTGTGTATGGCAGCCAAAGCATTCCCATCCGCTCCTATGAAGTGCCCTTCCTTGTTTTGGGACCCGCCGTAGTCTCCGAGCCGAAACGCACCTCCACACTGGGTTGCCAACTCGACATCATGCCGACAGTTCTGGGCATGATCGGTCGCCCCTATGAGACATCGTTCTTCGGTCACGACCTGCTCAAGGTGCAACCCGAGCATGAGCGCGTATTACTGAATCATAACCGCTCAGTCGGCATCTATGCCGACCAACGACTGGTGGTGTTCAGCCTGAACAAACAGGTGGAGTATTTCACCGGCGATCCCAAAACCGGCCAGATGCAACCGACCACGGTGACAGATGAGAAGATGAAAGAACTCGAACTGGATGCCACCGCCTTGTTTCAGGCCGGGGATGATCTCTATATGAACCGCCGCTACACTTACGGTGGCTCGGGCACTAAGGCGCCTTAGCTGTATTCCGCCAGTAATCCGGCAGGTCTTTCTTGGTCTCGAGCAGTATCTCCAAGATAGCTTGCCGCGATTCCTTGCTGACCCGCGCATAAGCCTCTCCGGTCTCAGCCCCGGTGAGGACATCATACATCCGTCGATAGACGAGTTCTTTGGCTTCCGGCGGTAATTGCTCAAAGACATCCGAGTAGATCAGATAACTGCACGGATACTTCAACAATCGCGTCTGCAGATCCAAGTCCCGGAAAGATCGGCCCTTGCTGTCACGCGGGCCTTGCTTTTGGAATTCTTCCGCGAACTCGCTGGTTCCTTTCACCGGACTAGGCAACGGGACTTCATCCGCAAAGAGCAGGTAACGCACAAACCCATCCACGATCTGGCCGAGATGCCTCGTGTGTTGATACATATAGAGATGGATGCGCGTCTCGTAATTCAACCGCGTGATGTAATTGTGCAGATGCGCCTGATGTTCAAACGTCATCAAGGCCACGATATCGCTCCCGGGCTCCGGATATTTTGATACATCGAAGAACTGGTCCAATTGCTGGAGACTGCTCATGTACCCGGGCGTTTCCTCCTGTTTCTTGAACGCAGCTTCACCCATCAGATTACCGTTGTGCACCATCTTGCCCGCTAAACCGGAAACATACCAACCAGCCCAGCGCTTTTCGAATGACGTTTTATGGCTCACCATCATCGAGCCGTTGAACATATCCACCTTGCCTTCTTCATCCGGGATGAAAGAGCGCGCCAAGTGCCCCGGCACGCCCATGTTCCGCGTGGAGGCGTGACACTCCAGACATTGATTGTCTCGCCGCATGCGCGGATTCTTCAAATCACTCTGGTCCAAAGTATAGAACACCCCGCCCAGTTTCGGATCAGACGAGGCGATCTCGATGATGGGCGATCCCGGCACATAGCCCACATAGACATCGTCATTGAAGAACAAAGCCCTTGGATTCTTCGGCCCGATGAGATGCCGCTGCAAAGAAGTCTTCGAGAACACCAGCATCTGGGAAGATACGGGTATGTTCAGCTCCTTCAATAACGACGGCAGCAGCCCGAACTTCTCATCCGCCTTCAACCGTATCTCTTCGTAGTCCAGCTTGCGCTTGAGCACCGCCACAGGATCCGTGGCTCTCACATGCGGGTAATCGATGATCTCCTCATCGAAGGGCATCATCTGATACGACCCCTGAAAATCCACCGGCTCTCCCGCCATCGCACCAATCGCCGACACACTGAAGAATAACCTCACTAACACCCCTCGCCATATCTGCCAGCGGTGCAATCTGCCTGCTAATATTTTAAAGGAGTATTTCAGATACATCTATTAAGACTCAATTGCCCGCTCTTGCCAACCCTCTATTGCTGGGATTGCACCGTAGGCTGACCTGCATGCGGTCGTGGTTATACTTTGACCTTTAGCTTCTCTTTATTACCCGAAGCGGCCGCCAATCCCTTAACCTGCTTGCTCTTACCGCTTTCCGGATCGGAAACCTTGACCGTATAGCTGCCGTTCGCAAAGATATGCGGCTGGAATTTGGTGGACTGTAAGCGCAAGGCGTAGACCAGTTCACCGGTCTTCTCCTCGAACACCTCCACCAGCGGCTGTTTCACGCCCTCGATATCCAAGGTCGGCAAGTGTGCCGTAGCTTTGCGTGCATAGTTCTCCGTGACATCCACCACCACCGGCCAGCCAGGGAATTGCCCACCCGGCTTTGTCGGGTCCGTCGTGTATGGCCAACAATCGATGGTGATCTTCCGCTTCTTTTTATCGAAGCGCACTAAACCCAAACCGCTCGTCTTGGCCACCACTTGTTCCATGACCGGCTTCGGCGGCTGATCTGGTCCATTCACGAACGCACGCACCGTCATCGGATTATCAAAATGATCTAAGAAATCACCCAGTTCACCTTTGGTGCCCGTCTTGGCATTTCGACCGGTCTTAGCGGGACGCCACCACCGGGGATAACCCACATTCACCGCCGGACCGGCAAAGGCTAAGCCCGCATCCTTGTGCGTATCCACGCCATAATGCACCACCGCCGGGAGATGTTGATCCCCCGCGATGTGAAACGCGAACGCCTTACGGATGATCGCAAGCGCTTCATTACGCGGCGTCTGTGGCCAACCATTTGCATCATAATCTGCGCGCAATTCACCATCCGGCCCGCCATGCGTAGTGGCCATGGCCGTGAAGATGGTCTGCGAGATGATCGATTTCATCTCCGCATCCTTCCAATCCGTCACCCAGTCACGCAGGAACTGCATCTGTTTGTCGCCCAGCAATTGCAGTCCTGGCAGATCAGCCGTCTTGGGATCGAAGTTCAGCCCCAGCACATGATCACCGCGGGATGTATCTGTCTTGGGCACCTTGCCTTCAGGTCCGGACTTGTATTGCCGGTCGGCCAGCACCGCGAAACTCACACCGCCATAGGTAAGCGGTCCGTAATAATTCGTCGTGCCACGCTTGCAGGGCGTGGGGTCATACGGGTCCGGATGATGCGAGGCTTGCGTGCGATGCACCACATTCACCCACGTCGCTTCCATGTCGTAACCGCCCGCTTCCTGAGTGGTCTTGCGCCCGTCACCGGCTTCACCCCAGAGATTGCCCTGATAGACATCATGATCATCCGGCAAGGAGATGCTCGGACGGTCCTTCGTCAATTCACGCCAGGTCCAACCGTGGAAATACCATTTGCGAAGATAATCAATGATGGCGGGCTCCAATGGCGCACGCTGCACGCCATATCCACCGCAGCTCTCGTAGAACTGATCACCCACAAATGCCAACAGGTCCGGATCCAGTTTCGCCATGTTCCCCACCAACTCTGTGTTCGGGAAGATGGCATGGATATTACACGACACATCGCCCACCGTCAGCACGGGCTTGTCTTTCGGATCTTTGCGGATCAAACCCGCCCATTGATGCAAGGTATCGCGACCGCGCGTCTTGAAAACATATTGCAGACGATAAGGCACTTCCTTGTTCCCATCCCAATTCTCGATGCGGAACGTGACCGTGCGCGCTTCCGGATGGATGGTTTCCTCGCCCGCCGTCTTCCACGCTTTGCCCTGCTTGAATTGCAGTCGGACAGTCTGTGAATCATCCGCGCCGATCGGCGGCATCTGGGCCGTGAGCTTCATTACCCCTTTGCTCAACGTATACTGCGAGAAAAGAATGGGCCCAAAAGTCTGCGACTCATTCACCGTCAGCTTCGTGCCGCTGACCTGCCAGTCGCTGAACCAAAACTCGCCCGTGCCAAAGCTCGCCTCGGCTGCCTTGCCCTTGGCTTTGCCGCCGCCTCGTGCTGCGACCGAGCCGAAATTACTGATGAGCGCGATGTTACCATTGAGTTGGTTGCTGCTGATCTTGTCTACCTCAGATTGACCTAGCTGCTTACGCGTGGCGGCATCAAACACCGTCAGCTTCACCTTGTAAGCATCCCCATCCGGCACCACCTGCACACTCAACTCAACTGCTTCCCGGTCTAGATCTACTAGCACACGACTGTTGGCCGCAGAACCCAAAGAACCAGTGAACATTCCACCCTCGGAATTGACCCCGATATGAAACCCGCTGTTCGGTGCCGGCCAGAGATTGTTCCGGAAATCATGCCGCTCCGGGTAATCCTTCAACGTACCCAGAATCCCCAAACGCAAACCGAATGAACCCTTGCCGGCTTTCAACTTGCCACCGCCTACGCGACCGATCTTCACGCTCATCTCGATGGTGCCACGCTGCGGACCCACTTGCCGGGTGAGCAGATGCAATTGGCGGTCCATCGCGGCCTTCACGCACTCCACACGACCGTTCTTTACCTGCCAGTCCTGCATCGGGTTTGCCCAATACTCAGGTCCGATCCAGACCCGGTCCAGGCTCTCCTGCCATTTGCTCTTGAATGCAGCCGTCGCATCGGCTGCCTGTGCCAGTTGGGGCAGCACTTTGACGGCCACCACGGTGCCGGCTGTGGCAGCTGCCGAGTGGGCGATAAATTTGCGGCGCGTTACTTTCCGTGGGGATTTCATAGGCAGATTAAAATACGAAGTGAACGAAACGAAAAGTATTAGTTCGCAAGGATTGGTGGCTCCTACAGCCCCTAGCGCAACTGCACTTTCAGAAAATCAGCGATCTCTTCCACAAACGGAGTGGACCAAGGATTACTGCCCCAGCAGCCGTGCTTGCCTCCTTGCACGATGACCAACCGGTTCGGCACCTTCAATGCATCCAACTGCTTGCGGAACTCGACATAACGTTCGCCCGGTGAATCAAATTCACCTTCGATCAACAGTATCGGCGGCGTGTCCTTGGAAAGATGCGTGATAGGTGAACCTGCTACATACAATTCCTTCTTCTCCGCATACGTCCCGCCAAAAAACACCAATTGGTTCTGGATCGGATTCTTAGTCTCTGCCGCTCGCGTAGCCTGATCCACGCCCGCCCCCATCATCACGCATGCTTGTATTGCGCTGGATTGCTTTTCGTTTCCGCCAGCGCCCTCGAATAACTTGCTCTTGCCCGTGCCTGCCAGCATACCGACCAAATGCCCACCGGCCGAACCACCCACACCCCCGATGCGTTTCGGATCGATATGATACTTCTTCGCATTCGCGCGCATCCAGCGCACGGCCGCTTTGCAATCTTCCACCGCGCCCGGGAACTTCGCCTCACCGGCCAGGCGATAATCGATCGTCACTGCCACAAAACCCTTCACGGCGAGCTGCTGGGCCATGGATCGGAATGCTTCCTTGTTGCCACCCGTCCAGCCACCACCATGCACGACCACCACTCCGGGAAACGGGCCATCTCCCTTCGGAGCGTATAGATCCAGTTTCAGCTCTCGCCCTCCACCCGTGCCGAAGACCAAGTTCTCATGCGCCACCACGCCCTCTGGAACCTTGTCAGACGCCTTGGATGGTTTCACATCTTTCGGCACTTCTACGAATTTATCCACCTTCACACCCGGCGCGGGTTTGAACGACGCGGCGTGCAAATTGAAAATCCCCAATGAAATGGCGGTCAATATAACTGCTGTTCTCATGTCTAAAGATAGACGGGCCCAAGCACCCGCTACGTTACGATTAACTGATGATTTCTTTGATGATGTGCCCATGCACATCGGTGAGACGGCGATCAATGCCGTTGTGCCGGAATGTCAGCTTGGTGTGTTCCATGCCTAACAGACGCAATACCGTGGCGTGGATGTCATACACCAGCGTAGGGTTATCGCGATCCAACGGCTTGTAACCCCACTCATCGCTCTCCCCATGTGTGACGCCTCCCTTGATGCCGCCACCGCAAAGCCAGTTCGTGAAGCAATACGGGTTGTGATCGCGGCCTTTTCCACCTTGGGTCGAAGGCATGCGTCCGAACTCGGTCGTCCACAGGATGATGGTGTCGTCCAGCAAGCCACGCTGTTTCAGATCTTGGATGAGTGCCGCCGCCCCTTGCGCCATGCCCCGCGCCAAGGGACCGTGATCGCGCTCCACATCTTCATGCGAATCCCAGTTGCGCCGCGGAAAACCATTGTCATTGCCCGACCAGATCTGCACAAAGCGCACGCCACGCTCCAACAGCCGACGCGCCACCAGACATTTGCGCCCGAAATAATCTGCCTCCTCGCGGGCATTGATCTCCTTCGGCCACTCCTTCGTCGTCCGGTCGACGCCATACATATCGAGGATGTAGTCCGGCTCTTTGGTGATATCAAGCGCCTCCGGTGCGCTCAATTGCATGCGAGCCGCCAACTCATAGCTACGGATACGCGATTCCAGCCGTCCATCCCCCTCGCGGTGTGCCGCATACTCTTCATTGAGTGAAGCCAACAAGCGATGCGCCTCGGCCTCACTGGCAGGGGTGATGTAATTCCCGTTCTTATGCGGATACAGGTCTGCGATGGGATTTTCCGCTCCCGGATAGATCACCGTGCCGCTGTGTTGCGAGGGCAGGAACGCCGCGCCCCAATTCTTCACCCCATTCGAAGCCAGCCCCCGATGATCTGGCAACACGACAAATGTCGGCAGATTTTCGTTCTCACTTCCCAAGCCGTAACTGATCCAGCTCCCCATCCCCGGAAACCCCGGCAATTGAAAACCTGTCGCTTGCAGCAAAGTTGCTGCGCTGTGCACACCCGACTTACCGACGAGATTGTGGATGAACGCGATGTCATCCACACACGGCCCCAAGGCAGACACTGCCTCGCTGATCTGCTTGCCGGATTGCCCGTATGGTTTGAAATCCCAGACCGGCTTCTTCCACGGGCCCAGACCGTTCTGAAACGCTTCGACCTTCTCACCGAAATCCGACACCTTGCCGTCTTGCTTCACCAACTCCTGTTTGAAGTCCCACAAGTCGATATGACTGGCGGCACCCGCCATGAAGAGTTGCACGACGCGTTTGGCCTTGGGTGGGAAATGCGGCAGTAACTTCTTCTCATTCGAACTCGCATCTGCAGCCAACAATCGCTCTTGCCCTAACAAACCCGCCAGCGCGATACCACCAAGCCCACCACCACTCGACCACAAAAACTCGCGACGGCTCATCGGCCGACGAGCTGATACTTTATGCCAGGGTGATTGGTTCATGGCTTTGCCTTCGCGTTGATCCCTGAGCGGATCTGCTGCACAAACTCAGACACTGCCTTGGTCGTGTTTCCTTCATTGCGCAATGGAGAAAGTTTTTTGATATGCCGCGGATAGCTCGCCGGATTATCGCGCTGTTCGGGTCTCAAAAGTTTCCGTGCCGCCAGATTCGGATTGGTATAGGGATACTCCGCGCTGATGAGCAAGCTGACCTTGGGCTCAAGGCAGTGATTGATGAACGCTTCCGCCAGTTCTTTAGCAGGTGCCGCTTTCGGCATCGCCAAACTGTCCACAAACATATGCGCACCTTCCTTGGGCATCACATACTGATACTTCCGATCTTTCAACCAGAGCGCCGCCGCTTCGCCACTCCACACGATACCGATATCCGCCTTGCCACTAAGCAAAGCATCTTTCGGACTATCCGAATCGAACACCGCAACCTGCGGCAGCCATTTCTCCAATACCGGTTTCACCTTCTTCAAAGCACCATCGCTGACATCGGTGATGGGCATGCCGAGCGATGCCAGCGCCCAAGCCGCTATCTCGCGATTGTCATCCACCACCACGATGCGCCCGGAATACTTGCCCTTAAAGACATCAGCCCATGTGCGAATCGGCTCCTTGATGCGCCCGGTGTTCACCACGATCCCCATCGTGCCCACCAGCCAGGGAACGCTATAACGATTCTCGGGATCGTGGCTCAGTCCACGATATTGCGGATCAAGATGGCGTGCATTCGGTATGCGCTGGTAATCCAAAAGGGCTAGGTCTCCTTGTTTTGCCAAAGTCTCCACATAGGCGCCGCTTGGTTGGATGAGGTCGTAATACCCCGGCTTGGCCCGCAGCTTTTCCAGCATCTGTTCGTTCGAGTTGTAATACTCGACCAAAACTTTCGCCCCTGAGGTTTTCTCAAATCCTTGGATGACTGACTTCGGCACATACTCCGTCCAACAGAGCAGGTGAAGTTCACGTGCCTCAGCCGCAGGCAATAGACACGCAAAACTCATCATCCAGAGCATGAGCCAGCGGTGCCATTGTGTTTTGAGCTTAGTCGACAAAAGTGAATTCGTTGAGGTTCAACATGAGCCGGCAAGTATTCACCAGGCCGAACTGTTTGGCGTAAGCGGCCAGTTTTTTACTTTCTGCAGCTGTGAGTTCGCGCCCGGTGGCGGCATAGAAACCGCGCTCGACCTGCGCAGTGATGTCGCCGCCTTCCGCTTCAAGCTTTTCCGCGAAGTGCTTCGCCATGGTCACCATCAAGCAGTTATTCAACAGCGCCAGCGCTTGCAACGGAGAGAGGCTTTCATTGCGTTTGCCGACTTGGATGGACGGATCGGCGCAATCCAGCGTGGTCATGAACGGCTGCATCTGTGAACGCACGATGAACCGATAGATGGAACGGCGGTGTGATTTCGGGTCTTCAGGGTCGTGCAGTTGATACTGGTAGTGCGGTGAATGCTCCGGCTTCTCGATCACAAAATCCTGAAAGGCCGGGCCGCCCATTTTCAAATCCAGCTTGCCGCTCACCAGCAGCACACTGTCTCGGATACTTTCCGCATCCAGCTTGCGCCGGTTCATGTGCCACAAGTAGCGGTTATCCGCATCGATCTGCGCGGCTGTCGGATGGTCTGCATTTGAGACCTGACGGTATGTGGCACTCGTCATGATGAGCTTATGCAAACGCTTCAGCGACTGCCCGCCATCGCGGAACTCCACCGCCAACCAATCGATCAGCTCGGCATTGCTAGGTTCGACACCCATGTGGCCGAAATCATTCGGGGTCTCTGCCAACCCTTTGCCGAAATGATACAACCAAACACGGTTCACAATGCTCCGCCAGGTGAGCGGGTTATTCTCATCTGACAGCCACTTGGCCAATTCAGCCCGCCGTTCGCCTTCCGGTCTCTCCACCGTATCCTCAAATCTTCCCGGCAACCAGGAGATGGCTTGCACCGCCCCCGGTATGACTTCTTGCCCCGGTGTCAGCACACTGCCGCGGTTCAGCAATTGGATGGGGCGCGGCTTGCCACCATTGGCACCTGTCCCGGCAAAATTTCCCGAACCGTAATGGACCGTTCCGGCATAGACCACATCGGGCTTGGGAAAGGCCGTCAACTCAACTTTGACCCTTTTCAGCTCTTGCTCGATATCAGCTTTCTCTTTCTTTGTGCTGGCAACCAGCAGACTCCCCACCAGTTTTTCGCGTTGAGCTTGCAGCTCGGCCAGTTGCCCCGAAGAGATCGGGTCTGGCTGAGGTGCGATGGCATCCACAAGGTTCGCCTTTCGCCAACGCGGTGGTGCTTCGATAGAATCCAGTGCCGTGACGGGAGCATTGGCTGAGAGGTTGTGTCCCGTGCTGTCGTAGACTTCCAGTTCGGCCAGCGCCAAGATGTAATCATCCTTACGCAGCGCGAGCTTGGTTGCCGTCACTCGTACATAGCGCCCGGTCGCGCCTGACGATGTGAAGGCTTGCGGTGTCGTGCCGGGATTGCGCACATCGGACTTGTCTTGCGTAGTGATGATTACGCGTCCGGTCTTGAACTCAGGATCATCCGAAGTCTCGATCTTGAAGCGTAGGGGATAGCCAAAGCCCGCCCCGATTTTATTGTAATCATCGTAGCACGGCTGCAGCACCACTTTCTCGATGACCACACTCTTGCCTAAATCAACCTGCACCCACTTCACCGCATCCTGCACCTTCGAGATCGCGCTGTGATAGCCGAATTCCGAACGCGTGTTGCCCTGGCCTTTCTTGGATGCTGCCGCGATCTGCTTGTCCAGTGCAGCCAATCCCTCTCCGCCGAGTTTCTTGATCTGCTCATCGATGAGCTTCTTGCGTGCCAACAGACCACGTTGCTGATTCTCCAAATCGTTGAAACGCTTGGTGAGTTCTGTATCCGCGAAGTATTTCTTGTCCGTCCGGTCCAACGCAGCGAACACCGCCTGCAATGAGTAGTAATCCTCCTGTGAGATGGGATCGAACTTGTGGTTGTGACATTGCGCACAGCCGACGGTGAGGCTGTTAAAGGTCTGCATGGTGTTCGCCACCATGTCATCGCGATCCAAGTGACGCGCGATTTTGCCATCCGTCTTGCTCTCGGGCACTTCGGCGTGACCGATGTAATCCCACGGCCCGGCGGCGATGAACCCCAAGGCCTCGATGCCATCTCTCGTATCCGGATAAAGGACATCGCCCGCGATCTGCTCCTGCGCAAAAAGGCTGTAAGGTTTGTCTTCGTTGAAAGCCCGGATGACGTAATCCCGATACGGCCAGGCATTAGGCCGTGGCTTGTCTTTGTCATACCCGTGCGTGTCACCGTAATGCACCACATCCAGCCAATGACGTGCCCAGCGTTCACCGTAGTGAGGCGAGGCAAGCAGGCGGTCCACGAGCTTCTCGTACGCTTGCGGGTCTTTGTCCGCGAGAAACGCCTCAATCTCTTCAGGTTTCGGCGGCAGACCGATGAGGTCAAAGTAAACACGCCGTATCAAGGTGCGGCGATCCGCTTCCTTGGACTGCGGCAAGCCCTTCTCCTGCAATTTCGCAACGATGAAAGCATCGACCGGGTTCTGGACATTAAGTTTAGGATCAGAAATCTTTGGAACTGCTGGTCGTGATAGTCGCTTGAAGGACCACCAATCCATCCGGTCCGCCAGTCTCAGGCTCGCACTTTCCGGCCACACTGCCCCTTGATCAATCCAGGCACGCAACAAGCCGATCTGCTTCTCCGTCAACGGCTCCCCTTTGGGCGGCATCTTGATCTTTTCATCCTGTCCGCTGACAAAACGGATAAGCGGACTCTCGCTGCTCTTGCCCGGGATGATGTTGGGGGCGTGATAGTCGCCGCCATGCAACGCGCTGGCTTTTGCATCCAGCCGGTAACTGTTCTTCTGCTTCTCCGGCCCGTGGCAATCCAGACACGCCTGCTGAAATATCGGCTGGATGTCGCGGACGAAATCGATCTTCGTGCCTTCAGCCGCTGAACAGACACCGGCAAAGCATACTGACAGCATTGCGCTCAATACTGCCCCACAGCGCCACTGAGGCATCATCGATTTAGGGTGTATGGCGCAACTGAACCGCATCACCAGGTCTTTCTGGAGGCAAAGATTGCTTCGGATGGATTCATGGTAATGTGATGATTCTAAAGCCTCTTCACATCCGCTGCCATGTCAATTTGCTCACGCCAGGATATTCTTAAGGAGGTGCCCGTGCACATCCGTGAGACGACGCTCGGCACCGTTGTGGTAGTACGTCAGCTTTTCATGGTCCAAACCCAGCAGATGCAAGACAGTGGCGTAGAAGTCATAGACGCTGGTGATATCCTCGGCCGCACGACGGCCAAACTCATCGGTCGCCCCGTAGCTTACGCCGCCTTTGATACCTGCGCCCATCATCCAAGTGGTGAATGCATCGGGATTGTGATCGCGACCATCAGTGCCTTCCTGGCGCGTGGGCATACGACCGAACTCAGAAGTCCACAGCACCAAGGTATCTTCCAACATACCTCGTTGTTTCATATCAGTGAGCAAGGCCGCCGTCGGTTGATCGAAGATGGGGCAATGGCGCTCGTAATCTGCCTTGAGCGTCTTATGTGCATCCCAATTCAGGAGGCCATCCACCGCTGAGGCGCGTGAGGCACAATAAAGACTCACGTAACGCACGCCTTGCTCCAAGAATCTCCGCGAGAGCAGGCAATTGCGTGCATACGCCGCCAGCAACGGGTTCTTGCTGTCCGTTCCATACAGGCGATGCAAGTGAGCCGGTTCCCTGGAGATGTCAGCGATTTCCGGCGCGGTGAGTTGCATGCGCGCCGCCAGCTCATAAGCAGCCATGCGGGCCTTTAATTCACTCTCACCCGGATGCCGCTCGGCATGCTCGCGATTGATCGTCTTCAGGAAATCACGCGTCGCCTGTTCCTCGCTCACACTGATGGAAGCCGGACGGGCGAGATTACGGAGCGGTTGCTGGGCGGACATGGCCACCGCTTGATAATCAGCGGGTAAGAAGCCGTTCGACCAATTCGCCTTACCGTTGGGCGGTTCACCGCGCACATCTTGGATGGCCACATAGGTCGGCAGGTTGCGATTCAAGCTGCCGAGCGCATAACTGGTCCACGCGCCAGCCGCCGGAAAGCCTTCACGGACAAAACCACTGTTCATGAAGATGCAGCCGGGACCATGTGTATTCGTGCGGGACATCATGCCGTGCAGGAACGCGATATCATCCACATGCTGGCTCATGTGCGGCAACATGGAGGAGATCATCTTGCCGCTCTGGCCACCGGGTTTGAAGGCCCACGGCGATTTCATCAAGGGACCATTCTTCCCTTGGAAGCTCACCATGTTCTCTTCCCCGGGCAAAGGCTTGCCATCGTATTTCTCTAACGACGGTTTGTAGTCCCACAAGTCCACATGCGAGGCCGCACCTGGGCAGAAGATGTGTAGCACTTGCTTGGCCTTCGGCGCGTATTGCGGCACACCTGGCTTCCAACCCGCCGGGGCGGTGGCAAGAGTGGAGGCAAAGAGCTCATCCGCCAATAAACTGGTCAGCGCGACGCCCGTCAGCCCGCCACTCAGGCGCCCGAGGAAATTTCGGCGGGTCAATGACAGCAGTTCGTTTGATTTCGTATTCATGTGCTGTGCGATGAGTTACTCCAGATAAATCAATTCGTTGGCATTCAGCAACGCACGACAAAACGCGTTGATTCCGTGGGCTTCGATCAAGGCCACGGCAGTCTTGAGTTCGTGTTTGCTGGGCTGTCGCTGGAAAGCCAACGTGTAAGCCCGTTGCACGGCTTCAACGGCATCGTTGCTGCCACCTTCTTTTTCGATTCGCTCCGCGAGTGCGGCGGCCATGTCCAAAGTGAAGCTGTAGTTCAGAAGTGTGAGCGCCTGCAATGGAGTCGTCGTCTTCGCCCGACGCGGCACGCCGAAGGCATTGTCCGGTAGATCGAAATCACTCAGCACATCCACCACGGACGCGCGCGCGCTTTGATGATATACCGCCCGGCGATAGGTCTCCGGGCCGACCTTGTCGAGCGGCGCGTAGGTGGAGACGTTGTCGGACTTGTATTCGTAGAGACGGAAACCCGGCCCGCCCATGCGTTCATCCAACTTACCAGTCAGTAACAGAATCGTGTCGCGCACCTCTTCAGCACTCAAACGGCGTGTAGGGAAGCGCCAGAGGAAACGCGAATCTTTATCCACCCGGGCGGCCGATTCGCGGAACTCGGCAGACTGCTGGTATGTCTGTGAAAGCAGTATCTCGCGATGCAAGGCTTTGAGTTTCCATCCGCTCGCATGCAATCGGTTAGCGAGGTAATCGAGCAACTCCGGATGCGTGGGCAAGCCGCCAAGGAAGCCGAAATCACTGGGCGTATCCACGATGCCGGTGCCGAAGTGGTAGTGCCACACGCGATTCACCAGCACGCGGGCGGTGAGCGGGTTCTCATCGCTCACGATCCATTTGGCGAGTTCAAGACGGCGTGCACCTTCCGGCGCCTTGGCATCCAGCTCATAAGACTTGGTCACCTGCTCGAGCACGTTGAGACTGGAGGGCTTCACGATGTCGCCGGGCTTCATCGGGTCACCGCCCTTCTGCACCACGGTTGGTTCATCCGGTTGCCGGAAACTACCGACCCAAGCCGTGGGCAACGGCGGGATGGCGCGAAGTTTACGATCCACTTGCGCGATGGCCTGATTCAACTCCGCAAGCTGTTTGCGATCTTCATCGGTCGTTGCGCGACGCGTGATGCGCTCATTAGCCAGGGCGGATGTGAAGGGCTTGCGATCAAAAGAATCTGCGGCCTTGTGCCAGTCCTTGCCATCCAGCGAGGTGAAGACCTCATACTCGATGACCGCCGGAGCGGCTCCGGCAATCACGCGATCATCCGGGCCGGTGTAATTGTTGAAAAGCGTGATGCGGTCGATGTCCTCAGCTTTCGCCAACGTGATGGTGAGCTGGGCGGGTGAGCCGATGAACCAGCGCGCGCCGAATTTGCCGTCATTCACCAGATTCACATCATAGGCGTTGGCGAAATCCTTCGCATCCCGGCTCTTGGTGCCTTCTGCTTTCGCCCCGTTAATGGCGAGGGCGACATTGCGTTCGCCAGACCAAATCTGCACCTCTTCCAATTTGCCGCCGACTCCGCTGGCGGGATTGCTGGAGGTAGCGAGAAATTCAAAGCGCACATAGCGCGCTTTGACCGGCGCAAAGCCCTCATCCGTCTTCCGCGGACTGGGCGCGGGACGAGGCATCGCGACGGCTTCCAGCTTTTTACCACGCTCGACAATCTCTTTCTCCACTTTGGTTTTTGCCGCGATGAGGCGCCCGCGTTCTTCATTCAGCGGCTTGACCGCTTCCGCATGTTCCTTGCGTTGCTCCGCCGTGGTCAGCACGCGAGCCCCGTGTTTCGCTCCCTCGAACACGGACTTTATACGGTAATAATCTTCTGTGGGGATGGGATCGAACTTGTGGTTATGGCAACGGGCGCAATTGATTGTAAGCCCTAGGAAGGCAGAGCCAGTCGCCGTGACCATGTCATCAAGCGTGGCCGCGCGGATATTGGCGGCAGCCACTTTATCCTGATTCCCCACATCGTCGTAAGGACCGAGCGTGACGAAGGCAACACCGACTTCAGTATCCGGCTTATCTTTCCCAACGACATCACCGGCAAGGTGCTCGATGATGAACTGGTTGAAAGGCTTGTCCTCATTGATCGAGCGGATGACGTAGTCGCGGAAGGGCCACGCGTTATCGATGATAAAATTACGTTCAAATCCATTACTCTCACCAAAGCGGACGATGTCCAGCCAATGACGACCCCAGCGTTCGCCGTAGTGCGGCGAGGCCAGTAAACGATCTACGAGTTTGGCGTAGGCATCCGGTGATTTGTCACCTTCGAAAGCAGCCACTTCCTCAGGCGTGGGCGGCAGACCAGTAAGGTCGTATGTAATTCTCCGGATGAGTGCGCGGCGTTCGGCGGGCGGATTGGGTTGCAGATCTTTTTTGGCAAGCTCGGCGAGGATATAGCGGTCGATGGGATTCTCCTGCCACGCTTTGAGATCAAACTGGGTGCGATTGGCTTTGGAAACTTGCTTGAGCTTGGACTTCAACTCACTGACTTCAGGCGGTTGCGCCTTGCTCAAAGGTTGCAAGGACCACCAAGTCTTGTCGGCTCGCTTGGCTTCGATGACCACGCCTTCACGCGGGTCAGGAGCACCGAGCTTCACCCAGGTCGTGAGATTGGCGATCTCTTCGGCCGTGAGCTTTTTCTTCGGTGGCATCTCCTCATCTTCGATCTCGTGGCGCACGAGTTTCAGCAGCAGGCTGTTCTCAGGATTGCCGGAATCGAAAAGGGGCTTGCCGGATTCGCCGCCTTTGGCGATGCCCGCTTTGGAATCGAGATACAGACCTCCTTTAAGTTTCTTGGCCGTGGCGCTATGGCATTCGTAGCATTCTTTGACCAACAGGGGACGGATCTTTTGCTCGAAGAACTTGAGATGTTCAGCAGGAATCGTTGCGGCCTGTAAAGTCGGGCTCGACGCTGATGTGATCGCGGCAACAGTCAGCAAGAACCAGCCAAGTAGTGAACGTTTGCTCATGCTGAAGCCCTCCCTTTCCCACGTTGCTTCAGCGCTTTGGCAATATCGAGGGCAGCAGCTTCCAGATGCATCTTCATCGCAGCGACTGCTTTCTCTGGCTGCTTCGCCTCGATGGCGGCCAGGATTTGACCGTGATGATCGACGGCGACTTCATTCCCCGCGGCAGCCAGCGTGGTCTTGCGGCTGACACGACCCAAGTCGGCCAAGGAATCGAGGAGCAAGGTGCAGATCTCATTCCCGGCGGCAACGGCGATGAGGCGATGAAATTCCAGATCGGCCTCGATGGAATCTTCATCCGTCTCCGCAGCGGCAAGACGGGCATGATTTTGCCGCAGAGCCCGCAGATCGGCTGTTGTGGCCTTGCTCGCGGCGATACGTGCCAGACCGGGCTCGATGAGCAGACGCGCCTCAGTCAGTTGACGAAGGCGCTCGGCGGTATCCGGGATAAGCAGGGAGACGGAGCCATTCAGCGGCTTGTGCAGCTTATCCACCACCTTGATACCCACACCATGGCGGATTTCCAGCAACCCTTGTTGCTCCAAGCGCTTGGTCGCCTCACGGACGACCGGGCGGCTGACGCCCAAGCGCTCGGCCAGTTCACGCTCTGACATCAGCCAGCCATCATTGGCGAACCCCTCATCACGAATCTGGCCGGAAATCTGACGGCACACCTCTTCCACCAGAGACGCCGGGCGTTCGATAGTTTGCAGGGACATGGTAAGAGGTCTTACCACTACCTGCTAAGGCGTCAAGTCTGGATTGTTGATGAAGGTGAGAGCATTACTCAGGCACGCATTGATTCCAGCTGTTGATTAGGGCATCGTGGTGATTGAAAAACAAAGGTGATAAAGCATCGTCTATGCAAAAAGTAAACCTGTCCGCCATTCCGGAAACCGAGGACAAATCGCCCAAGGGGAAGTATAACTCGTTTTACAAAGGTATCTCGGAGGCTTTGGGCCGGGAGTATGCTTCTACGGACATGCTCAAACGGCATCCGTTTGATCTGGAATGGAATCGCCTACCACCAGGGGCGACGCATTGCCCGTATCATTTCCACTCGGCGCAGTGGGAGCTTTATTTCGTGCTGTCCGGAGTAGGCACCATCCGCGATGAGGAAGGTGTCACGGAGGTCGTCGCGGGGGATGCGTTTCTGTTCAAGCCGGGTGAGGCGCATCAGCTCAGCAACCGGGGCACGGAAGATTTTGTTTATCTGCTCGTGGCCGACAACCCGATCGGTGAAAGCTGCTACTATCCTGACAGCAACAAGTGGCTCGTAGGCCACAGCACGAAACGGCGCAAGATCGTGCATGAGCAACCGGCGGAGTATTACGATGGGGAGGAGTAAGAATGAATAGCGACCGTCATAAAGATATGGCAGCAGCATTCAAACAGGACTCGGACACATCCCCATTAGGGGCGAAACCCTCATGGCCCAGAAAGCAAATTCATTTGCCCCAGAAACTGACCGTTACTCAACTGGCTGAAATCTCTGGACTTAAAAGATTTCAGATTATCGCTCGGTTGATGGATCTTGGCATCTTTACGAACGTGGACTACGTCATGGATTTCGCTACGGCTGAAAAAGCGATTCGCTATTACAACATGACGGCCGAGCTTCAAAAGGAATGATTCTCTCGCCGGGCCGGAGACCGGCGTTCCCTCTCCTACTTAATCTCCGAACCCTGCTGCTTCTCCAGAATCTTATCAATCGTCTTGTCCAACAGGTCGCGGTAGGTCTTCACGTCGAGGCAGCGGGTATCGGGTGTGCCTTTCACTTCGTAGAGCCAGCCGGTGCCGAAGGAGTCTTTGTGGATGAGATTGATCTTTTCCTTGAGCACGGGATTCACACCGAGGAATTCGCCTTCCGCGATGCAGTAGATGTCGGAGATGGCCTTGAACCCCTCCACCCAGCCGACGATCTGGCCGGGCTTCACGGCGGCACCGGGCTGCACTTCCCACCCGTGATCCACCATCTCACCGAGCATGCGCGTGGCGAACTTCGTGAGGCCGATGCGCCAGATGCCTTCGCGGTCGGTCTTCGCGATCCAGCAATGTGACGGGCTGTAGAGATACTCCACCGGCATGTGGGTCACGAAGTGTGACCGTTTGTAGTAGAGTTTGTCGGTGCCCGTATTCATGTGTCGTGTCGCGCAAAGGATGGGAACGAAGGGACGTTTGGCAAGCCTGTTAAGAGATTATCCGGAAAAACCTTCTTTAATCGTCATGCAATCGTAGAAGAATTGCGCAGTGACGCGGCGGACGGCTTGCGCTATCTAAGGCGCTGAACAAGACGTGATCTACTTCGACCATAACGCGACGACACCTCTGAGCGCGACGGCCCGGGAAGCCTGGCTGCGCGCGAGCGAGGAGTTCATCGGCAATCCCTCGAGCCCACATCGCCTCGGCAGCCGTGCGGACCGGGCCTTGACGGAAGCGCGTGAGGAACTGGCGGCTATCCTGGGCTGCGATGCGTTGGATATCGTGTGGACCTCAGGCGCAACGGAGTCAAACAACCTGGTGCTGCATCACATCGCCCAGACTCTTCCGGAGTGTGCGGAGGTATGGGTATCTGCCATCGAGCATCCGTGTGTGCTGGCCGCTGCGCAGAAGTGGTTACCCGGAAGAGATAGCCTCATCCCGGTGACGCGCGAGGGCATGGTGGATAGTGGATGGATACGAAGCGAACTGGCCAAGACGCGCCCGGCACTCATCGCCATGATGGCGGCGAATAACGAAACCGGCATCCTGCAACCTTGGCGCGAAGTATCTGAGATGTGTCGCGATGCGGGCGTACCATTCTTTTGCGATGCCGCGCAGTGGCTGGGAAAATTGCCGGGCAAGGGTCTCGGTGAAGGCGATTTTGTCAGTGGATGCGCGCATAAGTTTGGCGGACCGAAGGGCGTCGGCTTCTTGAAATGCCCGGGCAAAGGGAAGGTTCATCCCTTGATCGTAGGCGGACCGCAAGAAGAGGAACGCCGCGCGGGCACGGAGAATGTGGCGGGCGTGATCGCGATGATGGCCGCGCTGCGCGAGCGCGAGGCAGCCCTGTCACGCGGCGAGCATATCGCATTGCATAATGCCAAGTTGGCGTTTGAAGCAGAGCTGCTGAAAGCCTTGCCGGGCAGTGAAATCGTCGGCGCAGGACAGGAAAGGCTCTGGAATACGGTCTCAGCACTGATGCCAGAGGCGGATTGCCAGCAGCGCTGGGTGGTGAAATTGGATAAAGCTGGTTTTGCAGTATCCACGGGGTCGGCGTGTTCGAGCGGAAAGGAGGTAGCCTCTCATGTCCTGACTGCACAAGGCTACGGGCCGTCCGCCTCTAGCCGCGCTTTGCGTTTTAGCGGCGGCTGGGAAACTTCTCCAGAGGCTTGGAAAGCACTGAATGTCGCTCTGGGATTAGTCCATTCCGGGATGAAATCTTGAGCGAAAAGGGCTTTTTCAGGGTGAAAAATAGCCATTTCTTGCCAAAAGACCGCTTTAAAAACAGGTTTTTCGGTAAAGTTAGCAAAACCAGTTGACGCGACTCGCCCGCCCTGTTTTCCTCCTGACCCTAAGGCGTACCCAGTTTTTCAGACAGAACCTAAATTAGGTCCATGCAGACGCAGTCAAACAGTTCCAACCGGCCGTTGGTCTTCATCGTAGATGATGAACCGATGATTGGAGAGCTCATCAGCTCGTATCTGCGGGTGGAGGGCCTGCGAGTGGAGTTCTTCGATCAGCCGCTAGTGGCTTTGGCCGCCTTCGAGCAAGCCAATCCCAAACCAGCCGTCCTGCTGACGGATTATCAGATGCCGGATATGAGCGGACTGGAGCTGATCCAAGCCTGCCGCGCTCTGTATCCCGACCTGAAAACCATCTCCATCAGCGGGACCATGACGGATTCGGACATGGAAGAAGCTGGTATTGCCCCCGACCGCCTCGTCCGCAAGCCCTTCGCCCCGTCTGACTTGCTCCAGCCCATCCGCGAGTTGTTGGGGTTGGTTCTGGTCAAGTAAGCTGACGATTCCCCAAGCGTTTCTCCCCTTTTGGACAGTCATCTCCCGCTTGCACGGCATACTTGCCCCCGCCCTGCTAAGTTGCTAGCGTCTCCGTTCCTTTTGATAGGGTTGCGATGGACTACAAGAATACGTTGAACTTGCCGCAGACGGACTTCTCCATGAAGGCCGATCTGGTGACGCGCGAACCGGAACGCCTGAAAGCCTGGCAACAAGCCGGGCTCTACGGCCAAATCCAGGCCCGTTGCGCTGGTGCGCCGAAATTTGTGCTGCATGATGGACCGCCCTTCGCCAATGGCGATGTGCACATCGGCACCGCGCTCAACAAGATCCTGAAGGACATCATCATCAAACAGCGTACGTTGACGGGATTTGATGCGCCGTATGTGCCGGGCTGGGACTGCCATGGTCTGCCCATCGAGGCCAAGGTAACGCAGGAACTCCGCAAGGCCGGCAATGATACCGCTGACGCCGCCACCATCCGGACGGCGTGCGATACCTACGCGCGCAAATACATCGATCTGCAGCGTTCGCAATTCAAGCGCCTCGGTGTGTTCGGTGATTGGGAGAATCCCTACCTCACTCTGAACAAGGAATACGAGGCGGCGGAGCTGGGTCTCTTTGCCGATATCGTAGCGCAAGGATTTGTGTATCGCGGCAAGAAGCCGGTGTATTGGAGCATCCCTTACAAGACCGCGCTCGCGGAGGCGGAAGTGGAATACAACGACCACGTGAGCCAGTCTGTGTATGTGAAGTTCCCGGTGGTCGGTGAGCCGGGCTTGAACCTGCTCATCTGGACGACCACGCCGTGGACGCTGCCCGCAAACCTCGCGGTGGCTTACAATCCGAAACTCATTTACTCCCTCGTGCAGGCGGATGGTGCCGGCTATATCGTGTGTGATGCGCTTCTCTCCACCGTCGCCTCCAAGTGCGGCTGGAGCAACTGGACCATCGCGCGCACGATGAGTGAGAGCGACTTTGCGTCGATGGAGTATCAGCATCCTTTCTGCGCGCGCACCGGCAAGCTGTATCCGGCGGACTTCGTGGAAGACACGGCTGGTACCGGCTTCGTGCATATCGCACCCGGCCACGGCACAGAGGATTACAACCTTGGCCGCAGTCTGGGTCTGCCAGTGTATTCCCCCGTGGATGATAACGGCTGCCTGGCGCACACGAATGATTTGCCCGCCGAGCAACAAATGCCTGCCGAACTCATCGGCCTCTCTACGTTGGAGAAGCATGGTGAGAGCGATGCGAATCGCGGCGTACTGCATATTCTGCGCGTGGGCAAATACCTCGCGCATGAGGAGAAATACCACCACAGCTACCCGCATTGCTGGCGCAGCAAGACGCCAATCATCTTCCGCGCGATGGACCAGTGGTTCATCAAGATCGATCATGAGGTCGGGACTGAAGGGAAAACCTTCCGCCAACAAGCGCTCGCCGAGATCGATAATGTCGCGTGGGTGCCCGATTGGGGCGTCAATCGTATCAAGGGCGCAGTGCAATCACGTCCGGACTGGTGCATCTCGCGTCAGCGCACATGGGGCGTGCCGATCCCGGCATTCTACGATGCGGAGAAGAATCCCATCCTCGATCCAGTAGTGATCCGTAATGTCGCCACCTTGGTGAAAGAGCATGGCTCGAACGTATGGTTTGAAAAATCCGCTGAGGAACTCTGGGCTTTGGTGAAGCCAGCCGATTGGCAAGGCGCCGATGCGACTGGCAAATCGAACGACACGCTCGATGTGTGGATCGATTCCGGTTCGTCCTCACGCGCGGTCATCGCGGCGCGCGAAGAATTGCGTGGCAAAGGTGACAAGCCGTTCCAGGCGGATGTGTATCTCGAAGGTTCGGATCAGCATCGCGGCTGGTTCCAGTCCTCTTTGTTGCTCTCGCTCGCGGGCAATGGTGCCGCGCCCTACAAGACCGTGCTCACGCATGGCTTCATGGTGGATGCTGATCGTGAGAAGATCTCCAAGAGCAAGCAGGGCGGCTATGAGAAACCCCAGACCGCCGATGCTTACGTGAAGCAATGGGGTGCGGATGTGGTGCGTCTGTGGGTATCCTCGCAGGATTACCGCAGTGATATCGTGGTCAGCGAAGAGCGGATCAAGAAAGTTGCCGAGACGTATCGCGGTATCCGCAACTGCCTGCGCTACCAGCTCTCCAATCTGTTCGATTTCAATCCGGCCGCGGATGCCGTTGCCGATGACCAGCTCACCGGCCTGGACCGCTGGGTGCTCGGTGAGTTCGCGAAGCTGGAGGAGGCTGTGCAAGCCGCTTACAGTGCGTATGAATTCCATGTCGTTTATCAGAAGCTGAGCCAGTTCGTAGCGGTGGAGCTTTCCTCCATCTACCACGACGTCATCAAAGACCGGCTCTACACGGACCCGGCAAATTCAAACCGCCGTCGCTCCAGCCAGACCGCGCTCCATCGCATCGTGAGCGGCCTGTGCCAGATGCTCGCGCCGCTGCTCGCCTACACGGCGGATGAGGCGTGGGAATTCATCCCGGGCAACAAAGGCACTTCGGTGCACGCTTCGGATTGGAAGCCTACGAGCTTTGCCCGCACAGAAGCCGAACAGGAAGCTTGGAAAACCTTGTTCGCCCTGCGCGTGGAAGCGTTGCCGGAACTCGAGAAGGCGCGCCAATCCAAGTTGATCGGTAAAGCGCTGGAAGCAAATCTGACGGTCACCGGCAAGCCCGAGTCACTAAAGGCGGCGCAGGAGAATGAAGCGGATTTCCGCGAACTACTGAACGTCTCGCAACTCACCTTTGCCACCAGTGAAGCCGAGCAAATCAGCTACACCGTGAGCAAAGCTTCCGGCGAGAAATGCGAACGCTGCTGGCACTGGGAAAATGACATCGGCCAAAACGCAGAACACACGACCTTGTGCGGACGCTGCGTGGAGGCGGTGAAGGTATCCTTGGCGGGCAAGGCGTAGCATTTCCTCGGCAAAGATAGCAGCTTGTGCTAAACTAAGCGCAACGAAACTGTGAAAGAATTCATACAACGCTGGTTGATCACCACGGTAGCTGTGCTCGTGGCGGCGCATATCATTCCCGGCATCGGCTATGACCGCGTGACGGATCTGGTAGTCGCCTCTTTGCTGCTGGGCGTTTTGAATGCCATCGCGCGGCCCATTCTCATGGTGCTTTCGCTGCCGTTGGTCATCCTCACGCTGGGCTTGTTCCTATTGGTCATCAATGCCCTGTTGCTCTCCTTCGTCGGCTGGCTGGTGAAAGGCTTTCACGTAGGTGGGTTCTGGTCGGCCTTTTTCGGAGCCCTGGTCATCAGTATCGTGGGCGTGATCCTGAATACTTTGACCGGCACGGGGAATTCCCGAGTGAAGGTGAACAGCCAGACCAATCAGGGTCAACCACAGCAACGCCGTCGGGATGATGATGACAAGGGCGGTGGCGGCCCCATCATCGATGTCTAAGCGGTTTCCTACCGCTTCCGGTAGGCGGCGTAATTCGTCGGGATACCCTTCGCGTTGAACTCGCGCTCGAAATCCGTTTTGACGGCGCTCAACTCTTCCGGAGTCTCCACCTTCTCAAACTTCTGGTTCGCATCGAACACCGTCACCATCTGTTCGAAATAGTCCGTATCATCCGTGCGCAAGTAAACGATGCCCCGGTCTTTCAAAGCCCGGTGGGCCAGCTCGGTAAAGCGCTCGTTCACCAAGCGGTGACGGCGATGCTTCTTCTTCGGCCACGGGTCCGCGAAGTAGATATGGATGATATCCACAGAGCCAGCCGGGAGGAGATACTCGGTGAAATAAGCGCCCTCGATGCGTAAGCCACGGAGGTTTTTTAAACCCATGCGCAGCGCCTTGCGCTCTACCTTCTTGAGCCGTCCGTAGAGGCGTTCCACGCCCAAGAAATTATGTTCCGGATGCAAGGCGGCGTAATTCACCAGGAAAGAGCCATCACCAGCGCCGATCTCGACTTCCAGCGGTTGGGGCGTACTGAATATCTGATCGATCTTCAAAGGTTCGAAGAACGATTGCGGACGGAAAAGCAGACTGGGGGCCGGAGCGGCGGTCGGAGACTGGCTCATGATTTCACTTCTTTCGGGGCACGGCTGACGAAGAGCGCCAAAGAGGCCGTGTAACCATGGAGAAAATTCTTATCACCCACCGGACCGATCTCCCCGTTGCAGAAGAAACCGGTGAGCGCCACATCACCCAGCTCGCTTTGGATCAGGGAGGCATCGTGGTTCGACTCGCCAAAGAGGCCGGTGCCGCGGCCATTGCAGCAATGCAAGGAGCCGCCGTAGATGATGCGCCCGTCGAGATCCGTTTTCACCCGCTCCAGCAGGGCGGTCATGTCCTCAGTGGCGGCATCCGCATCGCGTCGTTGGAACTGGATGGTCTGGCCGGGGCGAGGATAGGCGGCCACGACGAGTACGCCTTTGTTCGGATCACCGCCTACTAGATTACGGATGAGAAAATCACCGCGATGGAATTCTTCCAGATATTCGTTGATGACGAGACCGACGAACAGGTTGCCGCGCAAGCGCATCTTGTCCTTGTCCGGCAGTTGCTCAAAAGTCTCGGTGAGGATGGAATACGCAGGCTTGTTGCCGATCTCAAAGATCAGATTGCCGTCTGTGCGGGTGATGGTCCAGGTCTCGCCGATGGGTGTGCAGCCTTGGGAGATGACACTGGCGATCTCCACCTCGCCGCCGATGGACAAGGCCACGCCGCCTTCATCATAGACCTCGCCGTTCAGGTAGATCTGGGTGCTGCGCTCCTGATAGACGCCGCTGGCCAATCCACCGATGATGGGAGTGGGAGCATAGGCTTCGTTCCATTGCTTGAGCCATTCTTCGGAATCCAGATTGAAGGGATCGGCAAAGACCAGCCAGCCATTGGTGGCATCAGGGGAAATCCCGGTCTCATCATACCAATAATCCGGACTGGTGCAGGCTTCCACCTGGCTTTGGTCAAAATGTTTGGCCGTCAATTTGGCGCCGGGAAGGTAGTAAAGGCCCAAGACCAAGCCAGGCATTTCCTCAATCTCTTGACCTCCACAGACGAGGCTTTCACTGGAGCATCCGAGCAGCAGCGGCACCCGGGCATGGAGGCGCAAGGTCTCCAGCACTTGAGCGGCATGCGGGAAATAATGCGGGGTCATGAACACCAGTCCGAGGGTGACTTGCGGGGTCTGCAACTGGCTGCGGAGATTCGCGGCCCAGGCTTCCAGCCCGTCCTCGTCATACTCTCCGGCCCAGTGACCGCAAACCGCATACGGCGTTCGCATGAGGAAAGTCTAACGGCGGATGGCGTGAGAGTAAAATGGAAGATGCAAAAGCGAAGAGGATTACTTTTTCCAAAATCTTGTGCTATGCTCACAGCATGATCATCGGCGTTCCCCTGGAAATCAAAAATAAGGAGTTCCGCGTCGGCCTGCTGCCATCAGCCGTTTACCAGTTGATAAAGCGCGGTCATCAAGTGGTCGTAGAGCAAGGTGCCGGAGCGGGCTCTGGGTTCCCCGACACCGATTACGAGAAAGCCGGAGCCCGGATGGTGGCGGAACATGCCGCGGTGTTCCAGCAGGCCGAGCTGATCGTGAAGGTAAAGGAACCACAGGCAGCCGAACTCCCCTTACTGCAAAGCGGGCAGATGCTGTTCACCTATCTGCATCTGGCGGCGAGCCGGGACTTGACTGAGGGATTGTTGAAATCCGGTGTAACCGGGATTGCTTATGAAACGGTGAATGTGCGCGGGCGTTTGCCTTTGCTGGAGCCGATGAGTGAGATCGCCGGGCGGATGTCAGCATTGATGGGCGGGTATTATCTTTCCAAACATCGCGGCGGCAATGGTGTGCTACTAAGTGGAGTGGCGGGGGTATTACCCGGCAAGGTAGTAGTGATAGGCGGTGGCACGGCAGGCATCAATGCCGCGCGCATGGCAGGTGGACTGGGCGCAGACGTGACCATCTTGGAGGTGGATCTGGAGCGGATGCACTATCTGGACATCACACTGCACTCGGCACACACGTTGTATTCGAGTGAGGCGCATCTGATGGACCTGTTACCCAGCGTGGACTTGCTGGTGGGAGCGGTGCTGGTGCCAGGAGCGAAGGCGCCCAAATTGATCCGGCGCGAAATGCTCCAGCGGATGCGACCGGGCAGTGTATTAGTGGATATCGCCATCGACCAAGGCGGCTGTGCGGAGACTTCACGACCCACGACCCATGACGACCCGGTCTTCGTGGAGGAAGAGGTGACGCATTATTGCGTAGCGAATATGCCGGCCGCCTATGCGCGGACCGCCACGCAAGCATTGACCAACGTGACCTACCGCTACGTGGAATTGCTGGCCGATCACGGACTCAAAGAAGCCTGTCTGTTGCAACCGGAACTGAAGGGCGGCATCAACATCAAGACTGGCGAGGTGACCTGCAAAGCGGTGGCCGATGCGCACGGGATGAAGTGGACGGAACTGTCGTTGTGAGCTTTAATGATTCGCAAACCCGTATTCAGCTTGGCTGCGCAAAATGCTTAACTAGAAACACACTATGAAGTCATCAATGCTACTTTGGACTTTGATTTTCGGCCTATGCCTCCAGCACTCAACCTACTCGCAAGACGCCAAGAAAACGGAGACTGCTGCACCCGCGAAATCCAAGGCTACCCAGGAAGATTTGGAGGCGAAGTTCAAGACTACGATGACGAAGTGCATCATGGCCGGGCGCTGGTGTTCCGTGAAAGATGGTGAAATGGGACCGGAGAAGGAGGATAAGTACACCATCCAAAGTGTAGGCAAGGTAAGCGGTGACGATTGGGTGATCACCACGCGCATCCAGTATGGCAAGCGCGACATCGTGGCACCCATCCCCATCAAGGTGAAATGGGCAGGAGATACGGCAGTGATCATCGTGGACAACGTGCCGGTGCCGGGCGGTGGAGTATATTCCGCGCGGGTGATGGTGTTCGGAAACACTTACTCCGGTTCATGGACTGGTGGCGATCACGGTGGACTCTTGAATGGAGTGATCTCGCCGCAGAAGGAATAGGCGCGATCTCAGCCTTTTTTCTGGTCGAACTGGAAGGAGCAGCAGCCGAGGTCGAGGCAGGTCTTGTCCGATGACATGCGGCGGCGGAAGTCAGGTGTCACCGTGTATTCATGCACCCGGCCCTGTATGTTTTGCTCCACCAAACCGGCCTCCCGCAGGATGCGCAGGTGCTTGGAGGCATTGTATTGCGTCAGGGATAGTTCCGTTGCCACTGCCCCCACGCTGAGCGGCTGCCGCATGAGCAGGCGCACGATGGCAAAGCGCGTTTCATCCGCCAGCGCCTTGAGCCAAGGCACGCAATCACTGGAACTGGTTTTGCCGGAGTTATCCTTACCCACGCGCTGAGGTTAAACATTTTTCCGCGCCGAAGCAAATAGGTTGGTTGAATCTGTATCCTCAGTGAATTAGACTGGTAGCAAGTCCGTCAGACAGCTTTGTTTTGAATATTATGGAAACCACTTCAACCGCTCCCGCGCTCAAGGCACGTTACATCATGATCGGCGGCTTTCTCGGGGCCGGGAAGACCACTTCGGTGCTCAAGCTGGCGCACTGGCTGGACGATAATCTGGGACTACGGGTGGGGCTGATCGACAACGACCAAGGCAGCCAACTGGTGGATACGGCCTTGCTCGCCTCGCAAGATTTTGAAGTGGAAGAGATCTCGGGCGGATGTTTCTGCTGCCGGTTCAATTCACTGGTGGAGGCGGCGAACCGCCTGACCGAGCGCACTTTACCGGAGGTTTTCATCGCGGAACCGGTGGGCAGTTGCACCGACCTGGTAGCCACCGTCACGTATCCGCTGCGCCGCATGTATGGCGAGGATTACACCATCGCCCCGCTCAGTGTGCTAGTGGACCCCATCCGGGCAGCGCGTGTGCTCGGCCTGGAGCAAGGCAGCCGCTTCTCGGAGAAGGTGGAGTATATCTACCGCAAGCAACTGGAAGAGGCGGACATCATCGTCATCAACAAGAGCGACCTACTCTCCCCGGAGAAGCTGGATGTATTGAGCAAAACCCTGGCGGAAAAGTATCCCCTGGCCAAGGTCATGATGATCTCTGCGCGCACGGGAGAAGGACTGGAAGAATGGTTCAAGGAACTGACGGAGACCACCCAGACACCTCGCGCGGTGATGAGCGTGGACTATGAAGTGTATGCGGATGGGGAAGCGCTCTTGGGCTGGCTGAATGCCGCCTACACGTTGAAGACCAAGACCGGGGTGGATGCTAACGAATTGCTGCGGCAACTGGCCGAGACAGTGCGCCGGAAACTCATCACGGCCGGAGGCGAAGTGGCGCATTTCAAGATGACGCTGGAACCGGAGGATGGTCTGGGTGAACTGGCGGTGCTGAATCTGGTACGGAATGATTACGTGCCGGAACTTTCTATGGAACTGGAGGAGCCGTTCACGGATGCGCACCTGACCATCAATATGCGAGCGGAAGCAGCACCTGAAGCCTTACAATCACTACTGGCCGAAGCGGTGGCAGAGACATTGGCAGGATTTGCGGGACTGACGAGCACGCAGGAACATCTCGAAGCGTTCCGTCCTGGCAAGCCGCAGCCCACGCACCGGGATACGACGATTTAGTTCGACTCATTCGCGCTTCTTCTCGGTAGACAGGCCGAGCATCCAGGCCTTCACGAAGAATCCCAATATCACACCGCCCGCGAAGACGAGCCAGAACACTGCTGGTCCTTTCGCCGGAATGCCTGAGGGGAAGTTCATCCCGAACAGGCTGGTGATGGCGGTCAGCGGCAAAAAGAGCGCCGCCAAGATGTTCAAGCGGTGACTGGCTTGCAAAGCCTCTTTGCCCAGACGCGCCTGTTCCTCAGATTCCCGGGCCGTCTTGTAATCGATGGCGTTGCGCACGTCTTGCAGGAGCAGATCCATATTGCGGTCTGATTCATACGCCAGGTCGCGGACATCGATGAGGGCGGTGTCACTCTTCACCGCTTCGCGCGCATGTTGCAAAGCGTGATGCATATTCCGCGCGGCGCGAGCGAGCGGAGTGAGGGCTTCCACCAAGTCAAACAACTGCCCGGCACTCATGGCCAGATCATACTCCTTGGACAGCCTGGCCTCGATATCCATGTAGGATTGGACGTGCGTCTTCAGCGAACCCAGACCCGGACCACCGGTACTGCTCTGCCATTCACCGGCAGGGCTGCGCCAGTAAAGCACGCCCTCGCGATTATCCTGATCGGGTCCCGGTGGCTTGTGTAAAACGATGAGCAAGTGTCCCTCCTCCGCGATGGCACGCTGGCGGCCATAGCTGGCCTGGCCCAGACGTTTACGGATCGATTCCGGCAGCTTCCAATTCGGGGGTGTGATCATAACCTTGTCTCCATGTTTGATTTACCCCAGTAGAGTGGCCCCTAGTCTTGTCTGGCGCAATGCGAAAGCAGCTACAACGGCCGTCGGATTGTGTAGTAGCCTGTGAATTCGCGTTGATAGATGCTGAATGAATCATCTGGCCGTTTTCCACTTGCTCAATCGACCTGCTCCATCTGAAATCAGCGCCGCATGAATCCCACTTCGATCCGTCTGTTCTGTCTGGCCGCCGCGCTGTTTATCGGTGGCCCATTGAGCCTCAGCGCACAAGACAAGCAACCCGCCACCAAGTATGTCCTGTCGGTGGATACCGATCATCCGAACGCGCTCTATAAACAGGGTGAAACGGTGTCCTTCAAGCTGGCGTTAGAATTCGCAGAACAGCCGGTCAGTGATGTGGAGATCGCCTGGACCATCAGCAAAGACGGCGTGCCTCCGATCATATCAGGCAAAGCGAAGTTGGTGAACGGCAAAGCTACCGTCAGCGGGCAATTGGATGAACCGGGCTTCCTCATCTGCCGTGCGACGTATGTGACGAACAAGACCAGCGTCACAGCTTTGGGCGGAGCCGGTTTCGACCCAGAAAAGATCAAACCCAGCATGCCGGTGCCGGATGATTTCGACACCTTCTGGCAGGCCAAGAAGACGGAACTGGCGAAAATCCCGATGGACGCCAAGTTGACGCCGGTTAAGTCCACCAGCAAGGACGTGGAGAGCTTCGATCTGCAACTCGGCAGCATCGGCGCTCCGGTGTCTGGTTACTTCGCACGGCCTATCGGAGCCAAGCCGAAGAGTCTGCCCGTCATCCTCACTGTGCATGGTGCAGGTGTGCGTAGTTCCAGCCTCGGCGGTCCTGTTGGTTGGGCCAAGCAAGGTTTGCTGGCGTTGGACATCAACGCGCACGGTTTACCTAATGGCAACCCAGATAAGTACTACAGCGATCTCGCCAATGGAGAGCTGAAAGATTACCGCACGCGTGGTAATGATTCCCGGGACACCATCTATTTCCTTGGCATGTATCTGCGCCTCGTCCGCGCCCTCGATTTCCTCACCGCCCAGCCAGAATGGGACGGGCGCACAGTGGTGGTGTATGGTAGCAGCCAAGGTGGGGCCCAAGCCATCGCCGCTGCGGGCTTGGACAAGCGGGTGACCTTCATCGCTGCCGGTGTGCCCGCGATGTGCGATCATACGGGAGCAGTCGTCAATCGTATCAGTGGCTGGCCCAAGATCGTGCCCACTGGCGCCGATGGTAAACCCGATGCCAAAGCACTTGCGGCTGCGCGTTATTTTGACGGCATGAATTTCGCCACTCGCACAAAAGCGGGAGCCATCTTCACCGTCGGCTTCATCGACAGCACCTGTCCGCCCAGCAGCGTCTTTGCCACCTACAACAATTACAGCGGGAAAAAAGCCATCTACCACGACATCAAGGCCGGACATACCAATACCCCCAAGGCTTCGGCAGCAATGCGTAATGCCGTGCTTCAGCACCTGAAGGACCAGCAACACTAAGCCGGAAAGCAGGTCTTTTACACGAAAACATCTTTTCGGATTGAGCCGGAAGGCCGGAACTGCTAACCGAACCGGCTGTGGCGAAGAAAAAGCTCAAACCCATGACGACTGAAACCTCCGTCGATGCCTCCCGGGTGGAGGTGCGCAAGTCTGGCATCCATGACACCGGCTGCTTTGCCGCCTGCGACATCCGCAAGGGTGAACGCGTGATCGAATACGTCGGCCCCCTCCTCAGCAAGGCCGAGTCCCTGAACCAGTGCGAGAGCGGCAATGTCTATGTGTTCACCTTGAACGATAAGCATGACATCAACGGCAACGTAGAGTGGAACCCCGCCCGCTTCATCAACCACAGTTGCGAGCCGAACTGTGAATCAGAGAATGATGATGAGCACATCTGGATTCTGGCCATCAAGGATATCAAGGCCGGGGAGGAGCTGACTTACAACTACGGCTTTGATCTGGAAGAATACAAGGACTACCCCTGCAACTGCGGTGCCGCGAGCTGTGTGGGTTACATGGTCGCCGTGGAATACTTCGACCACGCCCGCAAATATCGTGAGCTGCAACGCCAGACCGCAGCGGAAGTGACGGCCTGAGCGGAGTCTATTCCCCGCCTTCCTTGACCGTAGCCGGACTGGCCGCAAGCGACGGATTTCGCATCTTACCCAGCAGACGCTGCGCCTCGGCCAACAGGAAATCCGTTTCCGTAAACGGCTCGTAACTGATGTCCTGCCAGCGGACTTCTCCAGCACCATCGATGAGGAAGGTGCCGTGCAAAGGTTGCGCTTCAAAATCATCGTACGCCCGGTAGGCCTTGAACACCTGCAACGACTTGTCCGAGAGCAAGGGAAAGGGGAACCCGCCGTTAGTAGAGGCTTTCTTAGCCGTCTCCTTCAGGCCATCCACCGAATCCGTGCTGATGGCCACCAATGAGATGCCATGCCGGGCAAACTCTTCGGTCATGGGCGCGAAGGCCACAAGCTGTTCGATGCAATGCGGACAGCCATGTCCCAGATAGAATATGACAATCACCGGCTTGCCTTTGTAGTGCCGCAACGCCTGCTGCCGGTTCTCGGCATCCGGGAGAGACCATGCTGGGGCCGATGTCGGTTCCCATCGGAATGGCCCGAGTGAAGCCAGACTTGGACGCTTTCCAAAATCAGCCGGTCGTTTCAGGTCCGGCCGCCAGTCCGTCCCCAGTTTCAAATCTGCCGCCACGGGCTTCAAACGTTGAAATACCGGTGCGGTAAGATCGATTTCGGCTCCAAGCTCACGCAGTCGAAAAAACGCGTCGTAGGCTTCTTTCCACTGGCCGTTCCGGTGGGCGATATCCACGTAATGCGCCAAAGGCTGCACCTGATTGGTCGCTCCCTTCACGGCTTCCAGCGCCAGTTGTTCCGCCTTCTTGGTGTCGCCCAGCAGCCATTCGATCTGGGACAGGCGTTCCTTTGGTAAATCTTTTGCCCGGGCGAAAGCCTCGCGAGCCCCTTTGGCATCACCGGCTTTCAAGGCCACCCACCCCTGCAACTCCGCGATGGCATTGTCCACGGCGACAATCCGGCTGTCCGCCTTAGGAGCGGCCTTGGCCTTTTGCTTGCCGGCGTCACCCGCTTTTTTCTCCTCTTCCGCGGACGATTCGTCCTCCGTTTTCTTGATATCTTTCTTGGCGCTCTTTTTGACCTCGTCTTCGATCTGCGGCTTGAGCCGTTCCAACGCTGCGAGCCGAGCCTTGCCAGCGGCGATATCATCCAGATTGAACTCCGCTGTGCCCAGTCCGCGCAGACGGCGCACCTCCTGGTCTTTATTATCCAAGGGTTCGAGATAAGTGGTCTGACCCAAGGAGGCCAGTTCCTTCCACATCTCGTAGCGGACCAGAGTTTCTATCAGCCGCTGGTGGCCGTAATTCGCGCTGCCTTTGCTCAGGGTGTTGTATTTCGGGTGACGCGGCAGCTCGATCATGTTCTTTGCCAGATCCACGGCCCGGTCCGCAGCGCCGATGAAATTGAGATTGCGGATGAGCCACTCGTTGTTGTGCGCGAAGTTATGGATCTGATCCGGCATCACGCGGTTTTTCATCATGTAAGCGTGATCCGTCCGTGCGCTGGCCTCCTGCTGCCAGGCCGCATCCGAATAACGGTGCAGCTTGGAATAGGTGTGACCGCTCATGTGCCACATATGCGCGGTATCCGGCTCCGTGAAGCCGTTGCGCGCCGCAGAGTTCAAGGCATTGGTCGCCGTCTTGGCGTCATCCCACAAGTGGATGCGGTAGTGGTGCACCGGGTGCAAAGGCTCGGCGGCCAACACAGTGTTGAGCATCTTCTCCACCTTCTGTTTGTCGCCCATGGGCACACCCTTGCTGTTATTCTCCCAATACTGCAGGGCGCAGAAGGCTTTCGCCTCGATGTCATCCGGCCATTGTGCGACCAGCTTCTCCAGCGCAGCCTGATAATCTTTCCGGCGCTGCTTGTCATCGCGCTTGTCTTCCTTGCGGTATTCGGCCAGCGCTCCGATCCACTGGCGCTCGCGCTCGCTGACCAACGGCATAAGAAAAACGGCCTTATCGATGAAGCCACGAGCCCGCTTGGCATTGTTCACATTGGCCATCGCCATACCCCAGTATGCCGTGGCGCAATCTGGATCCAGCAGCGCTGCCTGCCGGAAAGAACGCTCGGCTTCGAAATACCAAAAGCCGTGCAGTTGCCCGATACCCTGATCAAAAAACTTCTGGGCCTTCGCAGACTTGGTGGTGATGGGAAAATGGACCCTTCCTGTCTGGCCCATCAAAAATGCCTTCTGCCGTGGTCCCTCGTTGAAGGCATCACCGTGCATGGAGTGACCTGCCAGCGGCCCGCTCTCCTCCTCGGCGGCAAATGATGCCACAAGCGGCAGGCACAATACCATGCCGGCCAAAATCACCCGACGACAGAACTTCCCGTCAAACGCTGAAAAAGGCATATCGCTCATCATCCTCCACTTTATCCGCGCAGCAAGCTTGAATCTCCTCCATTCCTGTCTCTACATGAAACACCGGCGGCACCGCACTCGCCCTCCTTCTTCTTGGTCTGCATTTGTGATTTCCCTCCTTTCTTTCTGTTTCCTCCAAATTTCAAAACACCTAGCGCGCGGTAGATGTCGGCCTGGTCGTCGGGGCCAGATTCCGCATCCAGTACCCGCCGCGCGATTGGTAGCTCTTAAACCCTTTTTCACCCAATGTTTCTTGCAGTGTTTTTTCCGCCAACGTCCTCATCTCGGTCAGTGCCTGTTGCCGGTGTTCGGAGGTGAGGTTTTGATCGTTCCGTACCTGGGTTGCCTGTTTTTCGATGGCTTCCTTCATGTCATAGACCTTGCCCGCAGTTTCCTTAGGAAGCCCGGAGCGCTGGGCCAGGCGGTAAAGCTCCTGATACTGGTAATCCTTGGCCCGGGTGTATTCCTTGTAACGGTCTTCGCCCAGCAGTTTCTTATATTCCTCATCCTTAAGCTTGTTCGCATCGGCCCATCGCTTCTGCTCCACGGGATCATCCGGGTCCGGGCCGCCATAGCGGTAACGCCCGATGGTGTCGGCGAACTGGTCTTCCACCTTGAAGAGCGTGCGAAATTCCTGCTCCGAGGGTTCAAAAGCCTGCAAGCTCCACTTCATCTGCTGGGCGACCTGTGAATTGCGCAACTTGTATTCTTCCATCTCCTGCGGCGTCAGTAACTTCGCCAGTTCCGCCTCGCGCTGCTTGTTGATGGCCTCCATCTCAGCCATGCGTTCTTCCCCATAGTACTCTTTGTATTTCTGATACATGGCCTGTTCCATAT